>NZ_JBIVGI010000050.1:0-41747 GCF_044748625.1 Kitasatospora sp. NPDC089913
TGGTCGGGTTCTATTTATCCTGGCGGGGGGGGGGCCCCCCCCCCCCCCGCCCCGGGGGGGGGGGGCCGCCCGGGGGGGGGCGGGGGGGGGGGCCCGCCCCGCCCCGGGGCCCCCCCCCCCACCGCGCGTCAGACCCGTGCCCGCTGGGTGAGCGCGATGCAGAGCAGCACCACCACCGCCGTCACCGGCGCCGCCGCCGGCAGCGCCTCGCCGAGCAGCAGCACCGACCAGACCAGCGTCAGCAGCGGCTGCGCCAGCTGGAGCTGACTCGCCCGCGGCACGCCGATCGCCGCCATCCCCCGGTACCAGACCACGAACCCGCCGAACTGCGACACCACCGCCGTGTACGCCAGACCGGCCAGCGCCTTCCCGCCGAACTCCACCGGCTCCGCGGGCAGCGCCAGCGCCGTGGTCAGCGCGGTGACCGGCAGCGCCGCGACCACCGCCCAGCCGATCACCTGCCAGCCGGGCAGCTCCCGGGAGATCCGTCCGCCCTCCGCGTACCCGGCGCCACAGACCAGCAGCGCCGCGAACAGGTACAGGTCGGCGAGGCCCGGCCGCCCGTGGCTCTGCAGCAGGGTGAAGCCGAGCACGGCCACCGCACCGGCCAGTGCCGCGCCCCAGAACAGCCGGGACGGCCGGGCACCGGAGCGGCCGGCCCGCAGCACGGCGACGGCCGCCGTGGCCAGCGGCAGCACCCCGATCACGACCGCCGAGTGCGCGGTCGAGGAGGTGCGCAGGGCCAGTGTGGTGAGCAGCGGGAAGCCGAGGACGCAGCCCGCCGAGACCACCAGCAGGCCGGGCCAGTGGCGGCGCTCGGGCAGCGGGACTCGGGCCGCCGCCAGGCAGAGCGCGGCGAGCACTCCGGCGAGCAGGCCGCGCAGGCCGGTCGCGGTCCAGGGGCCGAAACCGGTCAGGGCCCAGGCGGTGGCGGGGAAGCTGAAGGAGAAGCAGAGGACACCCAGGGCGGCCTGCGCGGTACCGGCGGAGGCCCCGGCCCGGGGTGCGGCCTTCGGCGCCGGGGCGGCGGGAGTCCCCGTGGACGCCGTGGCCGACATGGCCGACGTGGACACCGCAGCCGTCGGGGCCGACGTGGACACTGCGGCCGGCGGGACCGTCGCCGCCGTCGGGGCCGTAGCGGGCCGGTCCGCTATCGCCGAACGAAGGGTAGCGCTATCTTGTGCTCTCATGAACGAGCGTAGCAGTGTGACCGAACTCGCCGACAGCCTGCGGCGAGAAGTCGAGCGCTACCCGGAAGGACGGAAGCTGCCGTCGAGCCGGGCCCTGATGGAACGCCACCAGGTCAGCCCGGGCACGGTCTCCCGCGCCATCGCCGTCCTCGCCGCCGAGGGGCTCGTGATCTCCCGCCCGGGCGCCGGGGTGTTCCGCGCGGCGGCCTTCACCACCGGCCCCGCGACCGGCACCCGCAGGTCCTCGCCCGCCACCGCCCGCCCCGGTGACCTGTCCTGGCAGGAGATCGCCCTCAGCAGCGGGACCGGACCGCGCGACCTGCTGGCCGCCCCGGTGTTCGCCACCCTGCGCGTGCCGCCGCCCGACGTCATCGACCTCAACAGCGGCTACCCGCACGCCTCCCTGCTGCCCGAACGGCTGCTCGCCGCCGCCCTGGCCCGGGCCGGACGCCGCCCCGGCGCCTGGGAACGCCCGCCCACCGACGGCCTCACCGAGCTGCGCGGCTGGTTCGCCCGCGACATCGGCGGCCACGACGGGCCGATCGCCACCGGGGACGTGCTGCTCACCTCGGGCGGGCAGAGCGGCCTCACCGTGGCGATGCGCTCCCTCGCCGCGCCCGGCGCACCGGTCCTGGTGGAGTCGCCGACCTATCCGGGCATCCTGGCGGTCGTCCGGGCGGCCGGGCTGCGGCCCGTCCCGGTGCCGGTCGACGCCGACGGCGTCCGTACCGACCTGCTGGCGGACGCCTTCGAGGCCACCAGGGCGCGGGTCTTCGTCTGCCAGCCGCTGTTCCAGAACCCGACCGGCGCGGTGCTCTCCCCCGAACGCCGGGCCGAGGTGCTCCGGATCGCCCGGGCGGCCGGGGCCTTCGTCGTCGAGGACGACTTCTCCCGGCTGCTGGTGCACGCGGACGCGCCCGCCCTGCCCCGGCCGCTCGCCGCCGACGACCGGGACGGGGTGGTGGTGCACCTGCGGTCGCTCACCAAGGCCGCCTCCCCCAATCTGCGGGTCGGCGCCCTCACCGCGCGCGGCCCGGCCCTGGCCCGGCTGCGGGCCACCCAGGTGGTGGACAGCTTCTTCGTGCCCCGGCCGCTCCAGGAGGCGACGCTGGAACTCGTCGCCGACCCGGGCTGGGCCCGTCACCTGCGCGCGCTCGGCACCGAACTGCGCAACCGCCGCACCGCGGCCGTCGCCGCCCTGCACCGCGAGCTGCCGGGCGTGCTCGGCGGCTACCGCCCCGGCGGCTACCACCTGTGGCTGCGGCTCCCCGAGGGCGTCGACGACGGTCTGCTCACCGCCGCCGCCATGCGGGCCGGCGTCCAGGTGACTCCCGGCCGGCCGTACCACGCCGCCGAACCGCCGGCCGCCCATCTGCGGCTCAGTTACGCCGCCGCCGAGAACTCGGCCCAGGTGGTGGAGGGCGTCCACCGGCTCCGGGCGGTACTGGACGAGGCCACGACGGGCTGACCGCCGCCGCGGCCCTCCCGAAGCCGCTCCTGGCCGCCGCGGCCCCTCCCGAAGCCGCCACCGGTGACCGCCCCCTCCCGGCGTCGCTACCGGTGACCGGCCATCCGCTCCAGCCGGGCGATCCGCTCGGCCATCGGCGGATGGGTCGAGAACAGCTTCGTACCGGCCTCGCCGGGCCGGAACGGGCTGGCGATCATCATGTGGCTGGCGGTCTGGATCTGCGGCTCCGGCGGCAGCGGCAGCTGCCGGGTGCCCGCGTCCAGCTTGCGCAGCGCGCTCGCCAGGGCCAGCGGGTCGCCGGTGATCCGGGCCCCGTCGGCGTCGGCCTGGTACTCCCGGGACCGGCTGACGGCCAGCTGGATCAGCGAGGCGGCGACCGGGCCGAGGATCATGATCGCGAGCAGTCCGAACAGGCCCGGACCGTCGTCGTCGTCCCCCCGGCCGAACGGGATCAGCCAGGCGAAGTTCACCAGGAACATCACCACCGAGGCGAGCGCGCCGGCCACCGAGGAGATCAGGATGTCCCGGTTGTAGACGTGGCTCAGCTCGTGTCCGATGACGCCGCGCAGCTCGCGCTCGTCCAGCAGCTGCAGGATGCCGTCGGTGCAGCAGACCGCCGCGTTGCGCGGGTTGCGCCCGGTGGCGAAGGCGTTCGGGGCCGGGGTCGGCGAGATGTAGAGCCGGGGCATCGGCTGGCGCGCCGAGGTGGAGAGCTCCCGGACGATCCGGTACAGCCGCGGCGCCTCGATCTCGCTCACCGGGCGGGCCCGCATGGCCCGCAGGGCGAGCTTGTCGCTGTTCCAGTAGGCGTAGGCGTTGGTGCCGAGGGCGACCAGCAGGGCGATCACGAAGCCCGTACGGCCGAAGAAGGAGCCGATCACCAGGATCAGCGCCGAGAGGCCCCCGAGCAGAGCGGCGGTCCTCAGTCCGTTGTGCCGGCGATGCACGGGTGGCCCTCCAATGGTGCGTGGGGAAGCCCTTTCTGCCTCGTCCCTCCTGCCCGGTCAACGGGTGGGGGCCGGGGCCTTGTTCCCTTGTGACCGGCATGACACCCGACCGGGGGACGCGGCCCCGGAAACCGCCCGCCCGCCGGGCGGGGTTCAGAACAGCGAACCGCCGACCACCTGGAGCACCAGCTGCGGGGCCACCGAGAGCACCACCGCGACGGAGGCGGTGAGGCCCAGGGTGGCGGTCAGCGACACCGGCAGGCGCCGCTCGGGAGCCGTGTCGGCGGCCGCGGCCGCGCGGTCACCCGCCGCGCCCGCCGCCCCCTCGGCCACCGAGGCCGCCTCCGAGGCCGCCTCCGGGGCCGGGGCGAACAGCACGGCGGTCCAGCGCAGGTAGTAGTACAGCGCGACGACCACGTTGACGGCCATCACCACCGCCAGCCAGCCCAGCCCGGCGTCGACCGCGGCGCGGAACACCACCACCTTGCCGAACAGACCGATCACGCCCGGCGGCAGCCCGGCCAGGCAGAGCAGGAAGAACGCCAGCGCCAGCGCCGTCCAGCGGCGCCGGGCGAACAGCCCGCGGAAGTCGTCCACCCCGGCCTCGGAACGGCGGCCGACCGCCGCCACCACGCCGAAGGCGCCCAGGTTGACCACGCCGTAGATCAGCGCGTATGCGGCGGTGGCGCCCAGCGGGTCGGTCGTGGTGGGCGCGTAGCCGGCCGCGGCCAGCGGCACCAGCAGATAGCCGGCCTGGCCCACCGAGGACCAGGCGAGCAGCCGGACCGCGCTGTACCGGGTGTCGAAGCGCTGGCGCAGCGCGCCCGCGTTGCCGACCGTCATGGTGACGGCGGCCAGCACCGCGAGCACCAGGCCCCAGGTGTGCGCGTACGGGCGGAAGGCGATGGTGGTGACCAGCGCCAGGCCGGCCAGGCCGGCCGCCTTGCCGACCACCGAGAGGTAGCCGGCCACCGGCAGCGGGGCACCGGTGTAGGTGTCCGGCACCCAGAAGTGGAACGGCACGGCGGCGACCTTGAAGGCGAAGCCGGCCAGCGTGAGCACGGCCCCCGCCTCGGCCAGCGGCTTCAGCTGCGCGGGGGCGTGCTCCAGTCCGGTGGCGACGGCGCCCAGGTGCAGGCTGCCGCTCGCCGCGTAGACGAAGCCGATGCCGAGCAGCATCACGGCGGTCGCGGTGACGGAGGACAGGAAGAACTTGAGCGCGGCCTCGGCACCCCGGCCGTCGCGGCGCAGCGCGACCAGGGCGAAGGCGGGCAGCGAGGCCACCTCCAGGGCGATCACCAGGGTGGCGAGGTCGCGGGAGGCGGGCAGCAGCGCGGCGCCGGTGGCGCTGGAGAGCAGCAGGAACCAGTACTCGCCGCCGGGGAGCTCCTCGCGCTCCACGGTGTGGGCGGACAACAGGGCCGCGATCAGCGCGCCGCCGAGCGCGAGCAGCTGGAAGACCAGCGCGAAGTGGTCGGCGACGTAGGAGCAGCCTGCGTTGTCAGTGGCTCCTGTTACGTTCTGCGCACAGAAGGTGGCTCGGGGTGATCCACCGGTGAGCGGGAGGAGCGAGACGATGGCCAGGGCGAGTGCGGCGGCGGTGAGCCGGCCCAGCCAGCGCTTGTGCCGCGCGGGCAGGAAGAGGTCGGTGACCAGCACGGCGAGGGCGGCCAGCGCGGCGATCAGCGGGGGCGCGATCGCCACCCAGTCCACGGACTGGATCAGGCTGCCCGGGTTGGCGACGGCGAGGGAGGTCACAGTGGTCTGCCCCGTGGAGTGAGATCCGAGTGCGGTGCCGAGCATGGTCAGCCACCGCCGAGCAGGTGCTTGACGGCGGGGTCGGAGAGTCCGAGCAGCAGCGCGGGCCAGAGGCCGGCGAGCAGGGTGAGGGCGGCCAGCGGCGTCCAGCTGACGGCCTCGTACGGGCGGAGGTCGGCGAGCTCGGCCACCGGCGCGGGCTGCTTCGGGTCGCCCATGCAGACGCGCTTGACCACGATCAGCAGATAGGCGGCCGTGAGGAGGGTGCCGAGACCGGCCAGGACCATGTAGGTGACGAACGCGGGGCGCGAGAGGCCCTCGGCCGGGTCGAACGCGCCGAACATCGCGAGCAGCTCGCCCCAGAAGCCGGCCAGGCCCGGCAGGCCGAGGCTGGCGACGGCGGCGAAGGCGAGCAGCGCGCCGAGCCGGGGCGCCCGCCCGTAGAGGGCCGCGCCGGTGGCACCGGCCAGGGTGTCGAGGTCCGCCGTGCCGTAGCGGTCCTTGAGCGCCCCGACCACGAAGAACAGCAGGCCGGTGATCAGACCGTGCGCGATGTTGGCGAACAGCGCGCCGTTGACCCCCACCGGGGTGAGGGAGGCGATGCCCAGCAGGACGAAGCCCATGTGGCCGACGGAGGAGTAGGCGATCAGGCGCTTGAGGTCGCCCTTGGCGCCGGTGCGCGAGAGCGCGAGGCAGGCCAGCGAGCCGTAGACGATGCCGACGGCGGCGAACGCGCCCAGGTAGGGGGCGAGCGTCGTGGTGCCGTCGGGGACGACCGGGAGGAGGACGCGGACCAGACCGTAGGTGCCCATCTTCAGCAGCACGCCGGCCAGCAGGACGGAGCCCACCGTCGGGGCGGACGTGTGCGCGTCCGGGAGCCAGCTGTGCAGCGGCCAGGCGGGGGCCTTGACCGCGAGCCCGATCATGATCGCCAGGGCGGCGATCACCTGGGTGGAGTGGCCGAGGCCGGAGCCGTGGGCGGCGGCGAGGGCCTGCATGTCGAAGGTGCCCGCCCCGAGGCCGACCAGCAGGAAGCCGAGCAGCATCACGGCCGAGCCGAGCAGCGTGTACAGGATGAACCGGTTCGCCGCCGGCACCTTCGCGCCGCTCCCCCAGCGGGCGATCAGGAAGTACATCGGGATCAGCACGATCTCGAAGGCCAGGAAGAAGAGCACCAGGTCCAGCACCGCGAAGGTGGCCAGCATGCCGACTTCGAGGAGGAGGAACAGCCCGACGAAGGCCCGGGCCGAGGGCACCCCGGGCCCGGACGGCAGCCGCCGCTCCGAGTACAGCGCGCAGAGGAAGGTGAGCAGCGAGGTCAGTACCAGCAGCGGCAGCGAGACGCCGTCCACACCGAGGTGGAGGCGCACCCCGATGGCCGGGATCCAGGCCACGTCGGTGGTGGCCTGCATCCGGGCGGGCTCGTCGTGGTCGAAGCCGGCCGCCAGAGCGACGGTGAGCACCAGGACGGCGCCGGTCAGCACGGTGCCGAAGCGCAGCGCGCGCCGGTCGGCGGCGGCCGGGTCCGGGCCGAACACCGGGGCCAGGGTGAGCGCGGCGCCGAGCAGCGGCAGCACCAGGAGGGCGATGAGGACCGCGTTCATCGGGGACTCCTAGCGGCAGCGACAACCACGACAACGGGCGAGGACGGGAGGGACGGCATCGGCTACACCGCCACCAGGACGGCCAGCAGGACGACACCGGCGAGCAACGCGCTGAGGTAGGTCTGCGCGTTGCCGGTCTGCGCCAGCCGGACGACCCGGCCGAGCAGGTCGGCACCGGTGCCGGCACCGCGCACGTACGTCTCCACGACCTCGCGGTCGAGGAAGCGGACGAGCCGGGCGGCGGCCTCGACCGGGCGGACGAACAGCACGCTGTAGAGCCGGTCGACGCCGAAGCCGTGCCGGGCCGGGCCGAACAGCGGGCCGAGCAGGGCGCGCCCGGGATCGGCGACGATCACCTCGGCGGCCGGGGCTCCGGCCTGCTCGGGCACCCGGCCGGGCTCCGCCGGGGCGGGCAGGCCCTCGGTGGTCCGGGCGGTGGCCGAGCGCCAGGCGCCGTAGGCCAGCAGCACGCCGACCACGGCCAGGCCGGTGCCGGTGACGGCGGTGACCGCGGAGGGCTTCAGCGAACCGCCGTCCAGCAGCGCGGGCAGCCAGTCCGAGCGCAGGCCGGCGATGCCGAAGCCCATGGTCGGCACGGCCAGCACCCAGAGCGGCCACCGCATCGCGGGCGGTTCGGCGACGGCCGGGTCGGCCTCGTCCGGCTCGGGCGAGTACGGCGCGTCGGGCTCGTGGTCGGCGACGGCCGGGGCCCCGGCCGCGGCGGGCACCGCCGCGCCCGCCGGGCTGTGGAAGGTCACCAGGAAGAGCCTGGCCGCGTACGCCGCCGTGAGCAGCGCGGTGAGCCCGGCCGAGATCAGCACGATCCAGCCGGCCGCCTGCGGCACCGCCGAGGCCGGGCCGAGGCCGTTGGTCAGCGCCTCGCCGTTGGCGGCGTGCTCGGCGGCGGTCAGCACCGCCTCCTTGCTGAAGAAGCCGGAGAACGGCGGCAGGCCGATCAGGGCGATCAGCGCGATGGCCGTGGTCCAGTAGGCGTCCGGGACGCGCTTGCGCAGCCCGGGGATCCTGGACATCGCGGAGATCGAGTTGGTGTGCGCGGCGTGGATCACCACACCGGCGGCGAGGAACAGCAGCGCCTTGAACGCGCCGTGGCTGACCAGGTGGAAGACCGAGGCCTCGCGGTCGCCGCTGGCGAGCGCGCCGGCCATGTAGCCGAGCTGGCCGACGGTCGAGTAGGCGAGTACCCGCTTGAGGTCGTCCTGGGCCAGCGCGCAGAGCGCCGAGCCGATCATCGTCACGGCGGCCATCACCGCCAGGACCACCAGCGCCGCCCCGGACAGCAGGAACACCGGGAGCAGCCGGGCGACCAGGTAGATGCCGGCCGCGACCATGGTGGCGGCGTGGATCAGCGCGGAGACCGGCGTCGGACCGGCCATCGCGTCCGGGAGCCAGGTGTGCAGCGGGAACTGCGCGCTCTTGCCCGCCACCCCGGCCAGCAGGAGCAGCGCGATCAGCGTGGGGTGGCCGAGCCGCCCGTCGCCGGCGGCCCGCAGCACGTCCTCGATCCGGAAGCTGCCGGCGTCGGCGCCGAGCAGGAAGATGCCGAACAGGAACGGCACGTCGCCCAGCTTGGTGACCAGGAAGGCCTTCAGCGAGGCGGATCGCGCGTCCTCGGTCTCCCAGTGGTGGCCGATCAGGAAGTACGAGCAGATGCCCATGACCTCCCAGCCGACCAGCAGCACGATCAGGTCGCCGGAGTACACGACCAGGAACATCGCCGCCGTGAACAGCGAGACCAGCGCCGCGTACGACGGGTAGCGCGGATCGTCCTTGAGGTAGGCGGTCGAGTAGACCTGGACGCAGGTGGCGACCACGCCGACCAGCACCGAGATCAGCGAGCTGTAGCCGTCCAGGTGGATCGCGAGCGAGATCTCCGGTCCGCCGGTCGGCGTGAGCCGGGTGGCGGCGTCCAGCACCTGGCCGGTGCCGAGCTGGATCGCGACCACCAGGGCGAGCACGGCCGAGACCGCGACCGGCACGATCGCCAGCGGCCGGGCCAGGCCCGGGGAGCGACGGCCGACGGC
Organism: Kitasatospora sp. NPDC089913; assembly: GCF_044748625.1. Taxonomy (NCBI): domain Bacteria; kingdom Bacillati; phylum Actinomycetota; class Actinomycetes; order Kitasatosporales; family Streptomycetaceae; genus Kitasatospora; species Kitasatospora sp. NPDC089913. The sequence goes on from NZ_JBIVGI010000050.1 coordinate 9,010, forward strand.
CAGGGTGGCGGCCGCTCCGAGCGCGGGCAGGGCGGGGACGAGGGCGGGCAGGGCGAGGTTCATGCGGCGGCCCGGCCCTTCAGCGCCTCGGTCCCGACCGGCGCCCCGTCGGCGTCGGCGGTGGATTCGGCCGGGTCGCCGAGCGCGGTCACCCGGTCGATGTCCGCCGTGCCCCGGGCCCGGAAGAGCAGCAGGACGACGGCGAGCCCGAGCCCGATCTCGGCGGCGGCGATCGTGATGGTGAACAGGGTCAGCGCCTGGCCAGCGTGCAGCGAGTCGCGCAGCCAGGCGTCGAAGGCGACCAGGTTGAGGTTGACGGCGTTGAGCATCAGCTCGACGGACATCAGCACCAGGATCACGTTGCGCCGGGCGAGGACGCCGTAGACGCCGACGCTGAACAGCAGCGCGGCGAGGACGACGGGGTAGGCGAGGTGCATCAGCTCTCCTCCGCCGGAGCGGGCTCGGGGGCCTCGGCCGGGGGCGCGGCGGTTGCCCGCCGGGCGACCGTCCCGTTGGAGCCCACCGGACGTCCGGCCCGGATCCGCCCGGACCGGGGCGGCGGGACCCGCCGGCCCGCGCCGCGCGACAGCACGATGGCGCCGACCAGCGCGGCCAGCAGCAGCACCGAGAGCGCCTCGAAGGGCAGCACCCAGGTGCGGAACAGGCTGGCCCCGGTCACCGCGGCCGAGCCGCCGCCCGCGCCGAGGTCGATCCAGGACGTCCGGAAGGCGTCCACGACCAGCGTCACCAGGGTCCCGGCCGAGGCGAGCGCGACCACCAGGGCGACCCAGCGGTTCTTCGAGTCCGCGTCCGGCGAGCGCCCGATCGGCGCCTTGGTGAGCATCAGTCCGAACAGCACCAGGACGACCACCGAGCCGAGGTAGATCAGCACCTGCACCCAGGCGATGAACTCGGCGGTGAGCAGCAGGAACTCCACCGCCAGCCCGCCGAGCGCGGCGACCAGCCACAGCGCGGCGTGCACCAGCTGCCTGGTGGTCACGGCGACCACGGCCGAGCCGAGCACGGCGATGCCGACCAGCAGGAAGACGATCTCCACCCCGGTCGGGGAGAGGAAGGAGCGCGCGGCCGGGTCCAGCGGCCCGGTCGCGGCGAGCAGGGCGGCGGCGCTCACGCGGTGTCACCCTTCTCCTCGGCGGGACCGGCCGCGGCCGCGGCGGCCGCAGCCGCGAGCTTGTCGGCGGCCTTCCGCGCGGTGGCGATCTCCTTGGGCTCCTCGGCCGCCGGGTCCAGCGCCGGCGGGACCGGCACCGTCCACATCCACTCCCGGAGCCGGTCCCGCTCGTGGGTCAGCTCCAGGATGTCGGTCTCCGCGTACTCGAACTCGGGCGACCAGAACAGCGCGTCGAACGGGCACACCTCGATGCAGATCCCGCAGTACATGCAGAGCGAGAAGTCGATGGCGAACCGGTCCAGCACATTGCGGGTGCGGGCCCGCGCGTTGGGGTCGGCGGCCGGCAGCGTCTCCTTGTGGGAGTCGATGTAGATGCACCAGTCCGGGCACTCGCGGGCGCAGAGCATGCAGACCGTGCAGTTCTCCTCCAGCAGCGCGATCACCCCGCGCGAACGGGGCGGCAGCGCGGGCTGCGTGTCGGGGTACTGCGCGGTGACGGTCTTCCTCGTCATCGTCCGCAGGGTGACGGCCAGGCCCTTGGCCAGGCCCGCACCGGGGAAACTCATGAGATCGCCACCTTGATGATGCCGGTGAGGGCCAGCTGGACGAGGGCGAGCGGGATCAGCACCGTCCACGCGAAGCGCATCAGCTGGTCCTCGCGCAGCCGGGGGTAGGTGACCCGCAGCCAGATCACCACGAAGGCCAGCGCGAAGGTCTTCAGCAGGGTCCAGAGCCAGCCCAGCTGGTCCGGCAGCGGGCCGTGCCAGCCGCCGAGGAACAGCACCGCGGTCAGCGCGGAGACCACCAGGATGCCCACGTACTCGGAGAGCAGGAACAGTGCGAAGCGCAGACCGGTGTACTCGGTGTACGCGCCGAAGATGATCTCCGAATCGGCGACCGGCATGTCGAACGGCGGGCGCTGCAGCTCGGCCAGACCGGCGGTGAAGAACACGAAGGCACCGATGATCTGCCACGGGATCCAGTACCACTCCCAGGCGTCCACGATCCCGGGCAGCGAGAGCGTCCCGGCCGCCATCGCCACCGAGGCCGCGGCGAGCACCATCGGCAGCTCGTAGGACATCAGCTGAGCGGCCGTGCGCAGACCGCCGAGCAGCGAGAACTTGTTGGCCGAGGCCCAGCCCGCCATCAGCTTGCCGATCACGCCGACACCCATGACGGCCAGCACGAAGAACAGGCCGGCGTCGATCGCCTGCCCGACGAAGCCGTCCGGGCCGACCGGGATCGCCAGCAGCACGAAGAGGTAGGGCAGCAGCGAGACGGCGGGGGCCAGCTGGAAGATCCGGCGATCGGCCCCGGCCGGGACGATGTCCTCCTTCTGCGCGAACTTCACCCCGTCCGCGATCAGCTGCGCCCAGCCGTGGAAGCCACCGGCGTACATCGGGCCGAGCCGGCCCTGCATGTGCGCCATCACCTTGTGCTCGGTCTGGCCGATGACCAGGGGGAGGGTGAGGAAGACGACCAGCGTGGCGACGCAGCGCAGCACCGTGTCGAACAGGTTCACGCGCCGTCTCCGTCCTGGCCGGCCGACTCGGCCGGCGGCTCACTCGTCTTCCGCTCCCCGGTGGCGGGCCGGTCCGAGGGCCCGTCCGAGGGCTCGCTGGGCTCGGCGGCGGGCTCGGCCGGCTCTGCGGGCTCGGCCGTCGGCCCGTCGTGGGCCGGCACCGGGTTGTGCCAGGGCGCGTCGGAGGACCGGGTCCGGGACGGTGCGGGCCGCGCGGGCCCGGGCTCCGGAGCGGCGGCGGCCGCGCCGGCCTCCGCCTGGCTCGCCGAGCCGTCCGACACCGACCTGGTCCGCCGGGGCCGGTCCGCCCGCACCGGCGGTGCGACGGCGCCCTCCACGGCGGCACCCTCGACAGCAGCAGCATCCTCGGCGGCCCCCGGAGCCGGAGCGGCGGCCGCCTGGCTCGCCGACCCGTCGGAGACCGACCTGACCCGGCGCGGACGGTCCGCCCGCACCGCGGCGGCACCCTCGACACCGGCGGCACCCTCGGCACCCGCCGCACCGGCGGCCCCGGCCGCACCAGCCGCGGCCCGCGGCGTCCGCGCCGCACCGGCGGCCCTGGCGCCCCGGGCGGGACGCTCGGCCACCGGCGGCAGGGTGCCCTTGAGCGGCCCCCACTCGTTCGGGTCCGGCACCCCGGCCGGCTGCATCTTGCGCCGCGCCGGCCCGTCGCCCTCGGACTCGCCCGGCTCCTTGGCACCCGGCCAGGCCTTGGCGACCCGGGCCGCGAGCACGAACTCCTTGCGCAGCGGATGCCCCTCGAAGCCGTCCGGCAGCAACAGCGTGACCAGGTGGGGGTGCCCGGGGAAGTCGATGCCGAACATCTCGTGCGTCTCGCGCTCGTGCCAGGCGGCCCCGGCGTACACGGCGACGGCGGTGGGCAGCGCGGCCCCGGCGCGCGGCACCCGGGTGCGCACCGCCAGGTGGCGCACGCCGGGGGCGTCGACGGCGGCGAGGTGGGCGACCACCGAGAAGCCCTCGGCGAGCTCGTCGACGGCGCTGAGCCAGTCGAAGAAGGTCAGGCCGAGGGTGTCCCGGGCCGCGGTGAGCGCCTCGATCCAGTGCTCGGCGGGCACGTCGACGGTGATCAGCCCGTATGCCTCGGCGCCGGTCGCCCACTCCCCGACCGACGCCGCATACTGCTCGGCCGTGGTCACGAGACCCCTCCCTCGACGGTGCCGGTGCCCCCGGCCGGGCCGGAACCGGTGTCGCCGCCACCGCTGCCGCCGACGGCCTCGGGCCCGGGCACCGGCGGACGCCGCAGCGCCGCCGCGGGCGCGGCGTAGCGCTCGGGCAGCGACTCGGCGGCGATCTTCTCCTGGAGCTTGAGGATGCCCTGGAGCAGCGCCTCGGGCCGCGGCGGGCAGCCGGGCACGTAGACGTCGACCGGGATGATCTGGTCGACGCCCTTGGTGACGGAGTAGGAGTCCCAGTACGGGCCGCCGGAGTTGGAGCAGGCGCCGAAGGAGATGACGTACTTCGGCTCGGGCATCTGCTCGTAGAGGCGCTTCACGGCGGGCGCCATCTTGTCGGTCACCGTCCCCGAGACGATCATCAGATCGGCCTGCCGGGGACCCGGCGCGAACGGAATGACACCCATCCGGATGAAGTCGTGCTTGGCCATCGACGCCGCGATGAACTCGATCGCGCAGCAGGCGAGGCCGAAGTTGAAGCACCAGAGGCTGTAGCGCCGCCCCCAGTTGAGCACCACCTTGACCGGGTCCGGCGCCAGCCGGGCCAGCGGGCCGATGCCGCGCCGCTCCACGGCGGCACCGGGGCTCGACGGGTCCGGCACGCCCAGCGGAACCGGACCGCCGGCGGCGCCGTGCCCGTGCGAGTGGGTGTGCGTCACGTCCATTCGAGAACGCCCTTCTTCCAGGCGTAGAGCAGGCCGACCGCGAGGAAGCCGATGAAGACGAACATCTCGACCAGCGTCCCGGCGCCGTACCCGGCGGAGGCGAAGACGGTCGCCCACGGGAACAGGTAGATCGCGTCGACCGCGAAGATCACGTACAGGAAGGCGTAGACGTAGTAGCGGACCTGGGTGTGCGCCCAGTCCTCCCCCACCGGGTCCACGCCGCACTCGTAGGCGAGGAGCTTCTCCGGCGAGTGCACCACCGGCCGGAGCAGTCGGTTGGCGGTGAACGCCACCGTCACGAAGAGCACCCCGACGACGGCGAGCAGGCCCATCGCGGCGTACGCGTCGAAGTAGCCGCTGCCGGCCGCCGGGTCGGCCGCGACCGAAGCCGCCCGCTGCCCCACCATGCCTCGCCTCCACATCGGCCGCGGAACCGCCCTCGGGCGGTTCTACGACGTTCCTTTGCACGCTCATAACCATCGCCAGTGCGTGAGTCTAAGTGCACCGCCCCCGTGCCCGGCATCCTGCCCGGTCCGCAAGACATCCGATGGACGGCCGGTGGACATCCGGCGGCACGCGGCAGTCACCCCGTCGTCACCCGGGCGCTCCGGACCGGGGTGGGGATATCCCCCGGGCGGGGAGACGGATCACCCCCATGGCCCCGACCGCCCCCGACCGGCGAAGCTGGGGGCACAGCTCGACCGAGAGGGACGGAAGACCGAGATGAAGTCGAAGGACCGCCACGCCGGGGACACCGGCGCGCAGACGCCGGCGCCCGCCGGCCGCACCCCGCTGTACGGCGCGCGGATGTGGCGGCAGGTCGGGCGGATGCTGCTGAACCTGCCGGTCGGGATCGCGGGGTTCGTCTTCACGGTCGTGACCCTGTCGATCGGCCTCGCCCTGTCCGTCACCGTGATCGGGCTGCCGCTGCTCGCAGCCGGCCTGGCCGGCTGCCGGCGCATGGGCGGCTTCGCCCGCGGCCGGGCCCGGGCCCTGTACGGCTCGGGAGTGCACGAGCCGGAGCCGGTGCCCCGCCGGCCGGGCCTCACCGGCTTCTCGATCGCCCATCTGACCGATTCGCTCTCCTGGCGCTCGGCGCTCTACCACGTGCTGATGCTGCCGTGGGGGTTGCTGAGCTTCGCCGTGACCCTGGTCTTCGTCCTGGTCGGCTGGCCGGCCCTGCCCTGGGTGGTCCGGGCCGAGTCGGCGGTGGACCGGATGCTGGTCGAGGTCCTGCTGACCCCGGGCGCGCTCTCCGAGCGGGTGCGCGAGCTGGAGGACGACCGCGGCGCCGTGGTCGACACCGCCGCCGCCGACCTGCGCCGGATCGAGCGCGATCTGCACGACGGCGCCCAGGCCCGGCTGGTGGCGCTGGCGATGGACCTCGGCATGGCCAAGGAGCGGCTGCGCGAGCCCGAGACCCCGCAGGACGTGGCCGCCGCCGCGAAGATGGTGGACAACGCCCACGGCGAGGTGAAGCTCGCCCTCCAGGAGCTGCGGGACCTCGCCCGGGGCATCCACCCGGCGATCCTGACCGACCGCGGCCTGGACGCGGCGCTCTCCTCGGTGGCCGCGCGCTGCACGGTCCCGGAGGGGGTCAAGGTGCACGTCGACCTGAAGGGCCCGGACGGCGGCACCGGCCGACCGGACTCCGCGGTGGAGGGCATCGCCTACTTCACGGTGAGCGAGCTACTGACCAACATCTCGAAGCACTCCGGGGCCCGCTCCGCCACCGTTGACGTCTGGCGGGCCGGCGACCACCTGATGCTGCTGGTCCAGGACAACGGCAAGGGCGGCGCGGCCCCCTACCCGGGCAGCGGCCTGGCCGGGCTGGCCGACCGGGTGCGGGCGGTGGACGGGGTGTTCCTGGTGGAGAGCCCGGAGGGCGGCCCGACCTCGGTAACGGTCGAGCTCCCCTGGCACACCCGCGCCGCCCGGCGCTGACGGCCCGCCCCCGGAGGCGAGCGGGCGACAGCACCACCCCGAGCCCCATCACGGAGGCGAGCGGGCGACAACACCGCCCCGAGCCGAAGGGGCGCGCCGGTGCCGAAAGGGAGAAGCGAGGACGACGCGAGGTACGAGCGGCGTTGGAGCGCCGACCGTCGGCACCGGACCGAAGCGCCCCGGAGGCGAGCGGGCGACAACACAGTCCCGGACGGCGGGCCCCCCGCGAACCCTTGCGCGGTGTGCGGGGCGCGCCCGCCGTCCGGGGGCCGATGGACGCCCTAGGGCGTCGCCAGGGTGCCGAGGGTGACCTCGGCGGTGGCGCTCCTGCCGTCCCGGCTGTAGGTCACGGTGACCTTGGTTCCCGGCGCCAGCGAGGCCAGGGCGGAGGTGAGCGAGTTCAGCGAGTCGACCGGGGTGTCCCCGATCCTGGTGATCACGTCCCCGGGCTGGAGGCCGGCCGAGGCGGCCGGACCGCCGTCCGCGACGGCGACCACCACGGCTCCGGCCGGACGGTAGTTCTGGTCGAAGTAGGTCCGGGCGGTGATGCCGAGCGCGGCCCGGCCGGAGTTGGTGACCTTGCCGTCCTTGATCAGCTGATCGGTGATGCTGGTGACGGTGGACGCCGGGATGGCGAAGCCGATGCCGGGGGCGGCGGCTCCGTTGGCCTCCGGTTCGGTGGCGGCGAGCGTGTTGATCCCGATCACCTGGCTGTCCAGGTTGACCAGGGCACCGCCGCTGTTGCCGGGGTTGATGGCGGCCGAGGTCTGCACCATGTTGCCGATCACTGCGCCCGGCGAGCCCTCGGTGCGCGGCTCGGTGACGGTCCGGCCGGTGGCCGAGACGATGCCCTGGGTGACGCTGCTGGAGAGTCCGAGCGGGCTGCCCATGGCGAGGGTGATCTGTCCCAGTTCGACCTTGGTGGAGTCCCCGAACGCGGCCGGCCTGAGCCCGCCGGGCGGACTGCTGAGCTTGATCACCGCCAGGTCGGAGTCCGGGTAGCTCGCGACCAGGGTGGCGTCCAGCGGCTTGGTGCTGCCGGCCAGGGTGACCGTGAAGCTGGTGGCGCTGCCGACCACGTGGGCGTTGGTGACGATGTCGCCCTTGTCGTCGTAGACGATCCCGGAGCCGAGGCCGCTGGAGGTGGTGATCTGCACCACCGAGGGCAGGACGTCCTTGATCACCTTCTGGTAGTCGGACTGGAGCTGGTTGCCGCCGCCCGGCTGGGCGGCGGCGCTGCCGGAGGCCCCGGCGGAGGCGCTCGCGGACCCGGCCGCCCCGGCGGAGGACGCGGAGGACGCGGACGACGACGAGGAGGACGAGGAGGACGAGCCGCTGCTGCACCCGGCGGCCGCGAGCGCGGTCAGCACCACCGCGGCGACGGGCGCGAGCAGCCTCCGGTCGACGGCCTTCGGCCCGGTCGGGCGCGGTCCGGCCGGAATCGGACGGGTGGGCTCCTTCTTGCGGTTCACCGGTGACGCCTCCGGATTCCTCGGCACACGGCCGCACGGGGCCGCTCGGACAGGACGCAGAGATCTTTGTCAGCATTTCACCGAAATGTCCGATTGCCCGGCTCCGACTCGCCCGTGGCACCGGCAGGAAACCCGCACACCCTAGGATTCGGCCATGACTTGGTTGATCACCGGCGGTGCCGGATACATCGGCGGGCACGTCGTGCAGCAGCTCCTCGACGCGGGCGAGCGCGTGGCCGTACTGGACGACCTGAGCACCGGTGACCGGGCCCGGCTGCCGAAGGAGGTCGTCCTGGTCGAGGGGTCGACCCTGGACCGGGCCGCGCTGGACGCCGCGATCCGCGACCACCAGGTGGAGGGCGTCCTCCACTTCGCCGCCAAGAAGCAGGTCGGCGAGTCGGTCGAGCAGCCCTTCCTGTACTACCGGGAGAACATGATCGGCCTCCAGACCGTGCTGGAGGCCGCGGCCGAGGGCGGCGTCAAGCGCTTCCTGTTCTCCTCCTCCGCCGCCGTCTACGGCATGCCGGACGTCGACCTGGTCACCGAGTCGACCCCGTGCGCGCCGATGAGCCCCTACGGCGAGACCAAGCTGGCCGGCGAGTGGCTGGTCGCCGCGGCCGGCAAGGCCCACGGCATGTCCACCGTCGCACTGCGCTACTTCAACGTGGCCGGCGCCGCCTCGCCGGAGCTCTCCGACGCCGGGGTCTTCAACCTCGTCCCGATGGTCTTCGAGCGGCTCACCGCCGGCAAGGCCCCGCTGGTGTTCGGCGACGACTACCCGACGCCGGACGGCACCTGCGTCCGCGACTTCATCCACGTCTCCGACATCGCCTCGGCGCACGTGGCCGCGGCGAAGCGACTGGCCGCGGACCCGGCCGGGGAGACCTCCCTGGTGCTCAACATCGGCCGCGGCGAGGGCGTCAGCGTGCGCGAGATGCTGGACGTGATCGGCAAGGTCACCGGCTACGACACCACGCCGGAGATCACCCCCCGCCGCGCCGGCGACCCGGCCCGGGTGGTGGCCTCGGCCGACCTGATCCGCCGCGAGCTGGACTGGACCGCCCGGCACGAGGTCGAGGACATGGTCGCCTCGGCCTGGGCCGGCTGGTGCGGCCGCCACCCGGAGGCCCGCAAGTAGTCCGCGCCCGGCACCGGGCGGGGCGAGGGCAGCGGCCCCCGCCCCGCCCGGGTCAGTGCGAGGGCACCGCCGTGCCGTAGAAGGCGTCCAGCGCGTACACGCAGCGGTCCTTGCTGCCGACGAACACCTTCCCGCCGACCGCGACCGGCGAGCCGGTCAGCTCGCCCTTGGTGCCGAGTTCCCAGCGCAGCTGACCGCTGGCCAGGTCCAGGGTGTGCAGCGAGTGGTCCCTGCTGCCGAGGTGGACCAGCCCGTCGGCGACCGCCGGGGAGCCGACGATCTCGCCCCGCGCGGTGTAGCGCCAACGCTCCCGGCCACCGGCCGCCTCCAGCGCGTACAGCACCTCGCCGCTGCCGACCAGCACCGTGCCGTCGCCCACCACCACCGGCTCGGCGCCCTGCCGGGTGCCGGTGGCCGCGCGCCAGCGGTCCCGGCCGGTGGCCGCGTCCAGCGCGTACACGGTGCCCAGGTAGTCGGCGACGTAGACCGCGTCGGCGTCCAGCGCCGGCGGGGTGAACAGCACCACCGGGGCCTCGAACCGCCAGCGCTCGGCGCCGCTCGCCGCGTCCAGCGCGTACACCCTGGTCCCGGCCGTCACGTAGAGCACGCCGGCCCGCTCGACCGGGCGGGACGGCACGTCCTCGCCGACCGGGACCGACCAGCGCAGCCCGGAGCCCCGCGGATCCACGCAGCGCAGCCGGCCACCGCCGTAGTAGTAGGCCGAACCGGCCACCAGGGCGGGCCCGGACTGCGGGTTCTCGTAGTCCTGCTGGGCGTCGTCGGCCCGCCACAGCTCGGCGCCGGTGACCGCGGAGCGCAGCTGGACGCCGCCGCCCCGGACGCCGCAGCAGAGCACGCCGTCGGCCGCGTCCAGCGCGTACACCCAGCCGTCCAGCGAGTGCCGCCAGCGCTCGGTGCCGTCCGCGACGTCGACCGTGTAGAGGTGGGGGCCGTCGGCCGCGTGCACCCGCCCGGCGTCCACGGCCAGCGCCCAGGCGACGTCCCTGGTCTTGTAGCGGCGCTGCCCGGACGCGATGTCCAGGGCGTGCACCTCGAAGCTGGAGACGAACAGGGTGCCGTCGGCGACCACGGGGGTGCCCCAGACGTCGTTGGACATCCGGAACCGCCAGGGGCGCCAGCGGGCGGCGCGGGCCGGGGGCGGGGTGATCCGGCGGACCCAGTCCGTCTCGGCGGGCGGTGCGCCCGGGCCGGCCTGTTCGGCGCGCGGGCCGGGTCCTATCCGGACCGAGGCCCCCGGCAGCCGGACCTCCGCCTCGTCCTCGCCGACCGGCCGGCGGTGGCGGCTGGGGGCGGAGATCTTCTCGGTGGCGGCCTCGGTGTCCGGACCGGGCGGCGCGCTGTGCACCGGACCGGCGGCCGGCGGCGCGTGCCCGGCCACCTGCCGGGTGCGCGGGTCGTCCTGGCCGGGCCGCGGCACCGGCGGCAGGACGGAGTGCGGCGCCGACCCGTGGCCGACCTGGTGCTGGAGGTGCGGCTGCGGCGGGACGGCCGGCGGCCGCACGACCGGGGGCTGCGCCACCGCGGGGGCCGGGCGGCCGCGGCGCTTCTGCTCGATCAGGGCGAGCGCGTCGGGCGGCAGCCAGTCCCCGGCCTCGCCCGAGGCGTCGTCCCGGGAGAACAGGTGCGGGGCCAGCTCGACCTGGATCTGCTCCGGGGTCGGCCGGTGCTCGGGGGCCGGGCGCATGCACGCCCGCACCAGGTCGACCAGCTCGGCCGGCAGGCCGGAGAGGTCGGGCTGCTCGCGCAGCAGCTGGAACACCGTCTCCACCGGGTTGGCGCCCCGGTAGGGCGGGTGGCCGGTGGCGCAGAAGACCAGCAGCGAGCCGAGCGAGAAGACGTCACTGGCCCCGGTGACGCCGCGGCTGTCCCTGGCCTGCTCCGGCGACATGTACGCCGGGGTGCCGACCGCGACGTTGGTCATGGTGAGCCGGGTGCTGGAGACCCCGGCGGCGATACCGAAGTCGATCACCCGGGGACCGTCCTCGACCACCAGGACGTTGGACGGCTTGAGGTCGCGGTGGACCAGCCCGGCGGCGTGGATGGACTGCAGCGCCTCGGCGATGCCGGCGACCAGCCAGCGCACCGCCCCGACCGGCAGCGGCCCGCAGTCGGTGACCAGGTCCTCCAGGGACGGCGCCGGCACGTACGCGGTGGCCAGCCAGGGCACCCGGGCGTCCGCGTCGGCGTCGACCACGGCCGCGGTGTAGAACCCGCCGACCGTCTTGGCGGCCGCGATCTCCCGTGCGAACCGGACCCGGAACAGTTCGTCCTCGGCCAGCTCCCCCCGCACGGTCTTGATCGCCACTCGGCGGCCGGACGCGGACCGCGCCAGGTAGACCAGGCCCATTCCCCCCGCCCCGAGCCGCCCCAGCACCTCGAAGGGCCCGATCCGCCTCGGATCGTGCGCCGTCAGCTGGTCCACCCGCTGCCACCTCCCCGTATTGAGCACCGCCCGCGTGGTGCCGGGCACCCACCGCGTGGTGCCGGACCGATTGTCCAATGCCGCCCGGCCCATCTCCAACCTCCCCCGCCCGGAGCGCCGTCCGGCCGGTGGGAGGGGCCGTGACCCGGTCAGCGGCTCCGGAACGGCCGGATCCTGACGTCCGCTCCGGACCGGGCTTGCGCCCGACACGCCCGGGGCCACCGTGAGGGGCGACTCACACCCCCGATCGGTTCGTCACGCTCCGTTACTCGATAACCCCTCAGCGAAGGGGTCGTCACCCTGTGGCGTCATCGGTGCACGGGGGGGCGTCATGACGCCCCCCGGAGGCCGATGAATATCCGTCCGAAGGCCCCGGAGGCCCTATACCAACCCCCGGGCGGAGTAATTGTCACATCACCGAATCGCGCCAAGATCGGGCCACGGTAAGCTGACGGCATGACAGGACAAGTTCGCACCGTCGACGGTCGCGTCGCCGGGCGACGCGGACAGGAGACGCGGCAGAAGCTGCTCGACTGCCTCCGCGAGATGCTCAGCACGTCGCCCTATCGGGACGTCAAGGTCATCGACGTCGCCCGTATGGCGGGTACCTCCCCCGCGACCTTCTACCAGTACTTCCCGGATGTCGAGGGCGCTGTCCTCGAAATCGCCGAGGAAATGGCCAAGGACGCCGACACGCTCAAAGAGCTGGTGGCCGGAAAGTCCTGGGCAGGGAAGTCCGGCACGACCACTTCGGAAGAACTGGTCGACGGATTCCTCGCCTTCTGGCGCAAGAACGACGCCATTCTCCGAGTGGTCACGCTCGGTGCCGCCGAAGGGGACAAGCGGTTCTTCAAGATCCGCATGACCGTCCTCAACGCGGTCGCCAAGCCACTCGCGGAAGCCGTCAAGGAACTCCAGGCGAAGGGACAGGCCGACAAGTCACTGGATCCGGCCGCCGTAGCCGGGTCACTGGTCTCGCTGCTCGCCTCGGCGGCCGAGCACCAGAAGGCCTTCACCTCCTGGGGCGTCAAGGTCAAGGACCTCAAGCCCAACCTCGCTCCCCTGGTGTACCTGGGCGTCACCGGCAAGAAGGCGCCCAAGTAGACCGATCCGCATCGACCCACCCTTCCGCTTCGCGCGCGCCCCGGCCTCCTGTCCGGGGTACGACGGACGGCGGCCGTGTCCTCGGGGGAGGTCCGCCGGCGGTCCGCTGCGCGCCACGACACGCCTGTGGGCGGCCACCCCGTGCAAGGGGTGACCGCCCACAGGCATGTCGCGCCGCCCCGGGGGCCGCACGGGGCCTGCGACGGCCTACAGCGGCCCGCGGCGGCCGCCGGCGGCCCGGGAGCCCACCGGCCGCGGTGTCACGGGCAGCGGACGACCTGGCCCGCGTAGGCGAGGCCGCCGCCGAAGCCGAACAGGAGCACCGGGTCGCCGGGCGACAGCTCGCCGCGCTCGACCAGCTTGGAGAAGGCCAGCGGCACCGAGGCCGCCGAGGTGTTGCCGGAGTCCACCACGTCCCGGGCGACCACCGCGTCGGTGACCCCCAGCCGGGACGCGATCGCGTCGATGATCCGCAGATTGGCCTGGTGCGGCACGAAGCCCTTGAGCTCGGACGGGTCGATCCCGGCCCGCTCGCAGGCCTGCCGGGCCAGCGGGGCGATCTGCGTGGTCGCCCAGCGGAACACCGACTGGCCCTGCTGGCTGATCACCGGGTCCCAGCCGGTGATCACCACGGCGTCGCCCCGCTCGGGCTCCGAACCCCAGACCACCGGGCCGATGCCGGGCTCGGCGCCCTCCTCCTGGGCCTCCACCAGCGCCGCGCCGGCGCCGTCGCCGAAGATCACGCAGGTGGACCGGTCGGTCCAGTCGAGGGTGTCCGACATCCGCTCCGCGCCGATCACCAGGGCCTTGGTGGCCGCCCCGGCCCGGATCGCGTGGTCCGCGGTGGCCAGCGCGTAGGAGAAGCCCGAGCAGACCGTGTTGATGTCGTAGGCGGCCGGGGAGCGGATCCCGAGCCGGGCGGCGACGGCGGCGGCCGTGTTGGGGCTGCGCTCCACCGCCGTGCAGGTGGCCACCACGACCAGGTCGACCTCGGCGGCCGAGCGGCCGCTGTTCGCCAGGGCCTTCTGGGCCGCCTCGGTGGCGAGGTCGACGACGGTCTCGTCCTCCGCGATGTGCCGCGTCCGGATGCCGACGCGGCTGCGGATCCACTCGTCGTCGGTGTCGACCAGCTTCGACAGGTCGTCGTTGGTGAGGACCTTGGGGGGCTGGTAGTGGCCGAGTGCCACGATGCGCGAACCGGTCATACTGCCCACTCAACCCGGTTACCCGCTGGTCAGTCGGGCGCGACCGGCTACAGGATCCGCGCCGGGATGCTGTAGGAGGCCGACAAGGACCGTTGCGGCAGGCGGGTCCCGATCGGACGCGCAAAGACAGTCGTGGACGAACGACCGCCCGGTCCGGGCCGCTCAGGCCGCCAGCGAGCCGGCGTCCCCCATCACGATCACCGGGTGGGCGGCCGGGTCGAGAGTGCGGATCAACTCCGCCATTTTGTCCTCCGGCACCGAGACGCAGCCGTGCGTCGGGCCGCCGTGGTCGACGTGGATCCAGATCCCGCCGCCCTTGGTCGAACCGTTGGGGCGGCGCGGGTCCAGCGGGGAGTTGCCCGGCACCCGGTTGTAGTCGATCGCGACCACGTAGTCGAAGGAACCGGCCAGCTGCTCGCCGGCGAAGCCCCGGCCGGAGACCACGAAGTTCGAGTCCCGGTCGTACGGGAGCCTGCTGCCCGGGTCGGCCTTGCGGCCGCCGGCGTCGGTGAGCGAGAAGACGCCGATCGGGCTGCGCAGGTCGCCCTCGTTGTGGTCGGTGGTCCAGCCCTTGAAGGCGTTGTGGCCCTGCCAGGTCTCGCCGGCCAGCCAGCGGCCCTCGCCGGTGCGGGTCCACAGCGTGACGGTGCTCCGGTTGGCGTCCTTGCCCTCGCCGGAGGCCAGCACCACCTGGTTGGTGCCGGCGGGTATCCGGCCGGCGAAGGAGGCACCGAGGCCCGGGATGGCGGCCACCGAGCCGTCGGTGCGCTCGCTGCGGTCGGCCGCGGGGGTCTCGGTCTGCCGGGCGTCGGCGGCCCGGGCGGCCGGGTCGGCGGTCGGCGAGGGCCGGTCGGCCGTCGGCTGCGCCGCGACACCCTCGGCCCCGGCGCCGTCGGCACTGGCCACCCCGGGCTTGGCGGCGTCCTCGCCGACGGTGTACCAACCGGCGGCGGCCGCCAGCAGCAGGGCGGTGCCGGCGGTGACGGCGCGACCGGTGCGCTTCTTCCTGGGCTTGCGGCGGTGGCCCCTGGCGGCCGCCCTGGGGCCGGGAGCGGCCGCGGCGCTCCGCTGCTGCGGCAGCGCCGCCGCCGGCGGCGCCGGGTCCTGCGGGGCGGTCCGGTAGACGCCCCCGTAAGCGTCCTGGTCCGAGGCCCGGTGGACGTCCTGGTGCCCGTCGTACTGGAGGCCCGGGCCGACGTCCTGGTGGAGGTCCTGGTGGAGGTCCTGGTACCCGCCGCCGTAGCCGTCCTGCGGGACGGTCCGGTACACCGGCTGCTGGTCGGCCGGGAAGGCCGGCTCGGCGGCGTACGCCTGGAAGGGCCGGTCGTAGACATCGTGGTCGGCCAGGCTCCGGTAGCCGTACCAGGCGCCCTGGCCCTCGTGGACGGTGCCGTGATCCTGGCCGTACTCCTGCTGGTGCTCGCCGTACGACGGCTGCGGCACCTCGTGCACCGGCTCGTACGACGGGTACGGGGAGGTGCGACGGTGACCGGACATGTGGCCGATCCTGCCAAACGGAGGCCGGGTTGGGAAACCCGGGGGCTGTGCGGGCCCGGTGAAGAAGGCGCCGCCCGGGCCGCGGGGGCCCGGGCGGCGGCGGAGCGTGCGTCAGAGGCGCATCGCCTGCGGGGTCTCCCGGCGGCCCAGGTCGGGGCCCTCGTACTCGCGGATGATCTCGTAGCGGGTGTTGCGCTCGACCGGGCGGAAACCGGCGTCCCGGATCAGGCCGAGCAGGTCCTCGCGGCCCAGCTTGTTCGGGGTGCCGAAGTTGTCCGCGTCGTGGGTGATCTTGTACTCGACCACCGAGCCGTCCATGTCGTCCGCGCCGTGGCTGAGCGCCAGCTGGGCCGTGGTGACGCCGTGCATCACCCAGAAGACCTTGACGTGCGGCACGTTGTCGAAGAGCAGCCGGGAGACCGCGAAGGTCTTCAGCGCCTCGGCGCCGGTGGCCATCTCGGTGCGCGCCATCAGCTTGTTGCGCACGACGCCGTCCTTGGAGTCGTGGAAGTCGTGCTGGTAGCGCAGCGGGATGAAGACCTGGAAGCCGCCGGTCTCGTCCTGGAGCTCGCGCAGCCGCAGCACGTGGTCCACCCGGTGGCGGGGCTCCTCGATGTGGCCGTACAGCATGGTGGACGGGGTCTTGAGGCCCTTGCTGTGGGCGAGCCGGTGGATCCGCGACCAGTCCTCCCAGTGGGTGTCGTGGTCGACGATGTGCTGGCGGACCTCCCAGTCGAAGATCTCCGCGCCGCCACCGGTCAGCGACTCCAGACCGGCGTCGATCAGCTCGTCCAGGATCTCGTCGGCGGGCAGGCCGCTGATCCGCTCGAACCAGTGGATCTCGGTGGCGGTGAAGGCCTTGAGCGAGACGTTCGGCAGCGCGGCCTTGAGCTCCCGCAGCGAGCGCGGGTAGTAGCGCCACGGCAGGGTGGGGTGGAGGCCGTTGACGATGTGCAGCTCGGTGAGGGAGTCGACCTCCATCGCCTTGGCGAGGCGGACGGCCTCCTCGATCCGCATCGTGTACGCGTCCTTCTCGCCCGGCTTGCGCTGGAACGAGCAGTACGAGCAGGAGGCGCTGCACACGTTGGTCATGTTGAGGTGGCGGTTGACATTGAAGTGGACGACATCGCCGTTCTTCACCGTCCGCACGTGGTGGGCGAGCCCGCCCAGCCAGGCCAGGTCGTCGCTCTCGTAGAGCGCGATCCCGTCCTCCCGGGTCAGCCGCTCCCCCGCGTAGACCTTCGCCTCCAGCTCGCGCTTGAGCCCTGCGTCCATGCGGTGCCCCGCCTCCTCCGACTTCGAATCGTTGCCGGAACGAGCGTACGCCCCCACCCGCGTCGACTCGCGGGCAGCCGCCCCGCGCGGCTCAGCCGGCCAGGAGTTCGGCGAGCAGCGCGGGCTCGATGTTGCCCCCGCTCACGACCGCCGCGACCGCCCGCCCGCCGGTCTCGGCGGCCCGGTGGAAGTACGCGGCCGGGGCGACCGCGCCGGACGGCTCGGCGACGATCCGGCCGCGCCGGGCCAGCAGCGCCACGGTGGCGCGGATCTCGTCCTCGGTGACGGTGACGATGTCGTCCACGTAGGCGGTGATGTGCTCGAAGGGCAGCACGCCCACCGAGGGGGTGCGCAGACCGTCGGCGACGGTCCGGTAGGTGTCGGCGACCGGCCAGGTGATCCGCTCGCCGGCCCGCAGGCTGGCCCGGGCGTCGGCGGCCAGCTCGGGCTCGACGCCGATCACCCGCACACCGGGGCGGGTCAGCTTGAGCGCGGCCGCCGTGCCGGCGATCAGCCCGCCGCCGCTGACCGGGACGAGCACGGTGTCCAGCTCCGCCGGGGCGTCGTCGGCGATCTCCAGGCCGACCGTGCCCTGGCCCGCGATGATGAACGGATCGTCGTACGGGGGCACCCAGACATAGCCGTGCCGCTCGGCCAGTTCGCCGGGCACCACGTCCCGCTGCTCCGGCGGCACCACCAGCACCTCGGAGCCGAACGACCGGGTGGCCTCGATCTTGACCGCCGGCGAGGTGTCCGGCATCACGATCACGGCCTTGATCCCGAGCAGCTGCGCGGCGTACGCCACCGCCTGCGCGTGGTTGCCGCTGGACTGGGCGACCACACCGCGGGCCCGCTCGTCCTCGCTCAGCGCGGCGAGCCGGTTGTAGGCGCCCCGGGTCTTGAACGCCCCGGTCGGCTGGAGGTTCTCCGGCTTGAACCAGAGCCGGCGCTCGCCGTCCGCCGCCCACGGCGCGGGGACCAGCGGGGTGCGCACCGCGACCCCCTCGATCCGCCGCCGGGCCGCGCGCAGCTCCTCCAGACCGACCAGTGCCATGTCCACCACTCCCCCGTGTGCTCTCGTTCGTCCGGTCCGCCCCGCGGCGGTCGCCCGCCGCGACGGCTGTCCGCCACTACGGCTGTCCGCCGCGGCGTCGGCCCGCTGCGGCGGTTACTCGCCGTCGGCGAACGGCAGCTCGCTGACCCGGCTCTCCCACTTGGTGGAGAGTACGACGGTGGTCCGGGTCCGGGCCACACCCTTCGTACCCGAAATCCGCTTCACCGCCGACTCCAGGCCCTCGACGTCCGGCACCCGGACCTTGAGCATGTACGAGTCGTCACCGGCGATGAACCAGCAGTCCTCGACCTCGCCGAGGTCCTTCAGCCGGAACGCGACGTCCTCGTGGTCCGCCGCGTCGGTCAGCTGGAGGCCGATCAGGGCCGTCACGCCGAAGCCGAGCGAGGCCGGGTTGACCGTCGCGCGGTACCCGGTGATCACACCGGCCTGCTCCAGCCGGTTGATCCGGTCCGTGACGCTCGGGCCGGAGAGGCCGACCAGCCGGCCCAGCTCGGCGTAGGACGCGCGGCCGTTCTCCCGGAGCGCCTGGATGAGCTGTCTGTCCACCGTGTCCATATACCGTCCGCGTCCTTCCGAACCTCACCAGACCCACAGATCATTATCCGGATTCAAAGGCGCCATGCTCGCACCAACCCGGATATCGCAGAGAACATACTCTCCCGTCCTGCGTCACCTCACTCCCCCTCAGGCCGGTCGCTCCGCCGCGCGCGCCGCCCCTCCCAACTCGCCCTCCCAGCGCCGGTACAGCGTGTGGGGCACACCGACGGCGTCCAGGACCCGCCCGGCGACGAAGTCGACCAGCTCGCGGACGGTGGAGCCGCCGGCGTAGAACCCGGGCGAGGCGGGCAGCACCACCGCGCCCTGCGCGTCCAGCTCCACCAAGTGCTTCAACGTCACCCCGTTGAGTGGTGCCTCCCGGACGCAGACGACCAGCGGACGCCGTTCCTTGAGGGTGACACTGGCCACACGCTGGAGCAGGTCCTTGCTGAGGCCCAGCGCGATCCCGGCCACCGCGCCGGTGGTCGCGGGCACCACCAGCATCCCCTTCGCCGGGTACGAGCCGCTGGACGGTCCGGCCGCGAAGTCCCCGGCCGGCCAGTACCGGACGTCCTCCGGGCCGTCCGCCGCCGTCCCCAGCCATTGCGCCAGGTCGGCGCGCCAGTGCGCGTCCCGGAAGGCGATACCGGTCTCGTCGAGGATCGTCAGCCGGGCCGCGCGGCTGACCACCAGGTCGACGGACTCGCCGGCGGCGAGGAGGGCACGGATCACGGACGCGGCGTACGGGGTGCCGGACGCGCCGGAGACCCCGACGATCCAGGGGCGGCGCACGGGCTGCTCAGGCTTTTCCATAGTGCTTCCTTTCTATCCCCACCCGGCCCCGGCCCGCCCTGGGAGGATGGCCGCATGGCCCCGACCCTCGTCGACCTGACCCACCAGGTGACCACCGCGATGCCGGTCTACCCCGGCGATCCGGCCGTCCTCCTGGAGCCCGCCCTCACCACCGCCACCGCCGGGGTGAACGTGCTCGCCGTGCACCTCGGCTCGCAGTCCGGCACCCATGTCGACGCGCCGTACCACGTCGACGTCACCTGGCCGACGCTGGACGGCCTGCCGCTGGAGCGGTTCACCGGCCCGGCCGTGGTGGCCGACCTGCGCGGCCTGGAGCCGCGCGCCGAGGTCACCGCCGAGCAGCTCGCGCCCGCCCTGGCCCTGGCCGGCGAGGGCACCGTGCTGCTGCTCGCCACCGGGTGGGCGCGGCACTGGGGCACCGACGCCTATCTGGCCCACCCGTCCCTGACCGCCCGGGCCGCCGAGGCGATCGTGGCGGCCGGGGTGCGCACGGTCGGGGTGGACGCGCTGAGCGTCGACCCCACCCCCGATCCCGGCCCGGGCGACCCGGCGGTGGCGGCGCTGCTCGCCGACCTCACCGACGAGCACGACCAGCCGGCCGCCGAGGAGCCCACGCTGGCGGCCCACCGGGTGCTGCTCGGGGCGCCGGGCGGCGGGGTGATCGCGGAGAACCTGACCGATCTGCGGCCGCTGCTGGCGGCGCAGGAGGCCGGGCGGGCGGTCGAGGTGTCGCTCTTCCCGCTCCGGCTGGTCGCGGCGGACGGCGCTCCGGTCCGGGCGGTGGCCCGGCTGGCCTGAACCCCTCGGCCCACTCGGAGACTTGGTCTAGACCATCATCGGCGGACGGCGGTACGCTGTCCGGCCATGGCAGAGATCATCGGAGTCGTCGAGCAGCTCTGGCGCTACCCCGTGAAGTCCACCGGCGGCGAGCGGCTCGACTCCGTCGAGGTGGACGACCGCGGGCTCGCGGGCGACCGCCTCTACGCCGTGCGCGACGGCCAGGGCAAGCTCGGCTCCGGCAAGAACACCCGCCGCTTCCGGCGGATGGACGGCCTGCTGCGCCTCTCCTCCCGGCTCGGCCACCGGCTCGACGGCCCCGAGCTGTTCGACCCGCTCGGGCAGCCGGTCGCCGACCCCACCGCCTTCCTGCGCGCCTACCTCCAGCGCGAGGACGTCGAACTCGCCCGCGAGGACGCCGTCTCCCACTTCGACCAGCTCCCGGTCAGCGTGCTCACCACCGCCACCCTGGACTGGGTCGCCCGGGCCGCGCCGACCGCCCTGGTCGACGTCCGCCGCTTCCGCCCGAACATCCTGCTGCGCACCCCGCCCGGAACCCCGCCGTTCAGCGAGGACACCTGGTTCGGCCGGGAGGCCCGGGGCAGCGCCCGCTCGGGCGCCCGGCTCGCCTTCGTCCGCTCCAGCGAGCGGTGCGCGATGGTCACCGTCGCCCAGCCCGGCCTGCCGCACGCGCCCGAGATCCTCCGGGCCGTCGCCCAGGCCCACGACACCCGGCTCGACGCCCTCGCCGAGGTCGCCGCTCCGGGACGGCTCGGCGTCGGGGACACGCTGACCATCGGCTGACCACCGGCCACCGCCCGACTGTCCGTCAATTCACGCACTCTTGCGAGCGCTTGACCGACGCACGCGTTTCCGGCCGGCCAGGACGCCCACCTACGCGATCGACAGTCCGCTGATGGCCGACCGGTTCGCCGGCTCCTGGATCCACCACGAGGGCGTCCGCAACGGCACCGGCGCGCTGGTCGTGGGATCTCCTGAGGCCGGCCTCCGGGGACCGGGGCGGGCCGGGCACGGGGCAGGCCCGCCCTTCCCGGCCCGCCCCTTCCCGGCCCGCGGGATCAGCGGCGCTCCGGGAGCAGGCACACCGGGTGGCCGGCCGGGTCGGCGTAGATGCGCCACCCGCCGGCGTCGTGCAGGAGGGTGGCGCCGAGCGCCCGGACCGCGGCGTCGGCGGTGGCGAGGTCCGGCACGTCGACGTCCAGGTGCGCCTGCTGCGGGTGCTCCGGGTCCGGCCAGCGGGGCGGGCGGTGGTCCGCCACGCGCTGGAAGCAGAGCACCTGGCCGTCGGCGGTGTGCAGGGTGGACCAGTCCTCGCCCAGCGACCAGCGCGGGTCCGGTCGGTCCACCTCGCCGCCCAGCAGCCCGGCGTAGAACCGGGCCAGCACGGCCGGGTCCGGACAGTCGAGCACGACGCACTGCAACCGGCCGATCATCGGGACTCCTCGGTGGTACGGGGTCGGCGGCCGCGGGCTCCGGTGGCCGTGCTGGACAAGCCGACCCGAGATCGTAAGCATGATCGGATGACCACAGGAGACGAATCCGTCCACGCCCGCCTCGACCGGCTGCGCCACGACCGCGGGCTGCTCACCCCGGCCGAACTGCTCGACCTGGCGGAGTACGGGGTCACGGTGCTCGACCCGTTCTCGGTGATCGTCTCCCGGCAGGTCAAGCTCGGACCCGACAACGTGCTCCACCCCGGTGTCGTCGTCGAGTGCGACGAACGGAGCCGCTGCGCGATCGGCCCCGGCAACGTGCTGTACGGCAACACCCGGATCAGCGCCACCGACGGGGGCAGCATCACCGTCGGCGCCCGCTCGCTGATCGGCGACGGCGGCACCCGGATCGTCGCCGGGGCCCACGAGAGCATCGAGATCGGTGACGAGGTCCGGCTCATGGACGGCGTCGAGCTCACCGGCGACAGCCTGCTCGGCAGCGGCTCGCAGATCCTCGGCCGGATCTCGGCCCACTCGGTCGAGCTCGGCGCCGGCCGACCGCACACCTTCGCGGACCCGGACGGCCGCGGCGGCGTCATCAAGGGGTACGGTCGGGCCACGGGGGCCCTGGTCCGGGCGGGCGACGTGCTCTGGAACATCGGCCACGAGATCGGGCACACGACGACCGAGCGGCAGCGCATCTACCACCCCGAGGCCCCGCGACTCGCCCCCGAGCCCGTACTGGAACGCCTCACGGCCGAACACGCGGGCGCCGTCCTCGCGTTCGAGCAGGAGAACCGGGACTTCTTCCGCTACTCGGTGCCCGACCGCGGGGACGAGTACTTCACCCCCGACGGCTTCGCCGAGCGGCACCGCGCCCTGCTCGCCGAACAGGCCGACGGCCGCAGCCACTTCCACGTCCTCGTCAACGGCTGGGGCCGGATCGTCGGCCGGGTGAACCTGGTGGACGTCGCCGGGGGCAGCGCCGAGATCGGCTACCGGATCGCCGAGGCCGACGCCCAGCAGGGCCTGGGCCGCGCGGCCGTCGAGGAGGTCTGCCGACTGGCCGCCGCCTCCTACGGGTTGAGCGAGCTCACCGCCGTGAGCTCCCTGAACAACGACGCCTCCCGCGCCCTGCTCGCCCGCACCGGGTTCACCGAGGTGGGCGAGCGGCGCGTCGACGGCGAGCCCGTCATGCGCTACCACCGGACCCTCTGAGCGGCGGTCCGGCCGCCCGGCCGGCGGACACCGGTACCGACATGACGATGTTCCACGGTGCCGCCGAGGGCCGCGCCGAGCGGTACCGGCTCCTGGACCTGGTGACCGGGCAGCGGGCCGGCCGGGTCCGGCTCGACCCGCTGGTGGACCGCTCGCCGGAGCCGTCCACCCGGGAGGCCTTTCTCCGCGACTGACCGGCGGTGGGTCCGACGGCTATCCGAGCTGTCGGATCCGCTCCCGGACGGCGGGCGAGGCCTTCGCCCAGGACCCGCTGTCGAAGGGCGGCATCGGGTCGTACTCGGCGTGCAGCTGGATCGCCCGGGCGGTGGTCTCGTCGGTGAGCAGGGCGGCGAGGTGCAGCGCCATGTCGATGCCGGCGGAGATGCCGGCCGCCATGAGGATCCGCCCCTGCCGCACCACCCGCTCGGGGCGGTAGGTGGCGCCGTGGGCGGCGAGTTCGCCGGCCGCCGCCCAGTGGGTGGTGGCGTCCAGGCCGTCGAGCAGGCCGGCGGCCCCGAGCAGCAGCGCGCCGGTGCACACCGAGGCGGTGAACCGGGTGGTCGCGTGCGTCCGGCGCAGCCAGTCGAGGAGCGCGGCGTCCGTCATCAGCGGCCGGGTGCCGTGCCCGCCCGGGACGAGCAGGACGTCACAGGCCCCGACCTCCGACCGGCCGGTGGGCACGTCCAGCCGCATCCCGCCGATGCTGTCGGCCACGACCCCCTTCTCCCCCGCCGACACGAACCGCACCGTGGCGCCCGGGAGATGGCCGAGCACCTGGTACGGGCCGATCGCGTCCAGCGGCTCGAAGTCGTCGAAGAGCAGGATGACGATGTCCATGTGCCGCAGCGTAGGGGTGCATCGGTACCGAAGTCCCGTACCCGGGCTGCGGATTCACGAGAACGAGTGGTCTGCACCACTGTCTTTCACCGCTGGGCATCCGGCCCGCCGCCGAGCCGGGCCGCGAGTCCGTCGAGCAGCGCCCGGAGCGCCTCCTCGAACTCCGCCCCGGGGGCGGCCGCGTAGTCCAGGGCCTCGGGGCCGTCGAGCCGGGCGCGCAGCCGGGGGAACTCCCGGGCCACCTCGACCGCCCGGGCCATGGTGGCGTCGAGCTGCTCCTGCGGGTCCTGGCCGTCCCGGCGCAGCCGGCGGTCGAGGGAGACCGCGGCCGCGTCGCCGAGCGCGCCGCCCAGCACATGGGTGAAGACGGCGGCGGCGATCCGGTCGGCGTCGGCCGGGGCGAACCCGGCGGCCTCGTGCAGGGCCAGGCAGTGGTCGTCGTAACGGGCCTTGCCGGGGCCGTGGAAGAGGTGGGAGCCGAAGGCCTGCACCAGCCAGGGGTGGCGCCCGAACATCGCGCGCAGCCCGACCGCGAGGTCCACCGCCGCGGACCGCCAGTGGGCCCGGTCCGCCGGCTCCTCCGGCAGCGCGATCTCGTGCCAGACCAGATCGCCGGCGAGCAGGACGAGGTCGTCCTTGTTCTTGACGTGCCAGTAGACCGCGGTGGCGGCGCTGTCCAGGCGCTTGCCCAGGTTGCGCATGTTCAGGCCTTCGAGGCCCTCCTCGTCGAGCAGGTCGACGGCGGTGCGGACGATCTGCTCGCGGGTGAGCGTGTTGCGTGGCATGGGCCCACGATAGGGCGGGCGACGGCTCCTGCACAAAGTTCAAGAAGCCTCTTGCACTTAGTTCAAGAGCGCGGCTAACTTGTACTTGCACTTAGTTCAAGAAACCGGGCGCACCTACTTCCCAGGGGGATCCACCATGAACGCCTTCGTCACCGCCCTGCAGCTGTCCGTGGCCGCCGCCTTCGTGAGCATCCCGGTCGTCCGGGCACGCTTCGGGGCCACCGCGACCGCCGCCGCCCGGGCCGAGCTCGACCGCCAGGGCGTGCGGACCACGGTGCTGGAGGAGAACGGGATGCGCTTCGACGCCGGCGGCCACGAGACCTGGGCGCCGGTGGCGATCGCCTCCGCCGTGGGCGCCACCGCCGCCCTCGGCCTCGCCGGCGTCGCGTGGGCCGGCACGGCGAGCTGGATCGTCCTCGGCCTGGTCCTGGCGATCAACCTGGTGATCCTCTACAGCAACCTGACCGCGACCTCCTCGGTCCGGGCCGCCTTCGCCCGCAAGGGCGACCCGGAGCTCGCCCGGATCGACGTCGCCGCCCTGCTGAAGGCCGCCGAGTCCGGCTTCCCGCGCTGGGTCTGGGTCCTGCAGAACGCCCGCCACGTCGTCGTCTTCGGCGCGGCCGCCCTGGCGCTGATCACGCCGGCCCTCGGCTGACCGGCGCGGACCGGATCACCCCAGGGCGTCCAGCTCCGCGCCGAGGGCCGCGCGGATCGGGTCGTGGGCGGGGGCGAGCGCGTGCGCCGGGTCGGTCCAGCGCTCGCGCGGGTAGAGCCAGACCGGCAGCTGGACCAGGTCGGCGGGCTCCCAGTCGTAGCGGGGCCAGACATGGGCGTGCAGGAACGGGTCGGTGTTGCCGAGGATCTCCAGGTTGACCCGCCGGAAGGCGGGATCGGCCGCGCGGCAGGCCCGTTCGACCGCCTCGCCGAGGCGGTCGAGGTCCTCCAGGTAGGCGAGCCGGTGCGGCCGGGGCAGGTCGGAGAGCCGCTGCACGCCGGGCCGGTCGGTCAGCAGGATCGCGTACCCCGGCAGGAACTGCACGTCCCCGATCACCGCGAACCCCGACTCCAGCCGCCGGACGACGGTGGGGTTCTCCCCGCGCAGCGCGCTGCCGATGCGGTCGGACTTCCAGTCGTTCTGATCGTCGGTCATGGACGGATGCTAACGACCCTCCGTCGGTGCGCGACCGGGCCGGTGTCCGGACGCGGAAGCGCCCGGCCGGGAGAGCCCGGCCGGGCGCGCGGTTCCGAGGAAGTGTCAGACCTGGGTGGTGACGGTGACGCCGCTGAAGTCGGTGACGGCGTACAGGCTGAGGTAGCGGTAGCCGGCCGTCGCGTTGGTGACGGTGACGGACTGGGTGGCACCGGCGGCCGTCGAGGCGGCGGTCCAGGCCGTCGGCGACGCCCAGATGTCCGCGTTGTAGTACAGGTACGCGGTGCCGGTGCCGCCGGTGGTGGAGACCTTGAGCGTGGTGGTGCCGGCCGGCAGGTAGATGTACAGGTAGTCGGAGTTACCGGCGGTCGCGGCGCGGCCGGAGCGGGAGCAGTTCGGGCCCATCGCGTCGGTGCGCTGGTCGGTGCAGGTCGGCAGGGAGGACGCCGGGGCCGTCACGGTGACCGTGGTCGGGGTGACGGCGGTCCGGCCGGTGTCGTCGGTCGTGGTGAGGGCGACGGTGTAGGAACCGGCCACCGCGTAGGTGTGGCTCGGGTTGCGCTCCTCGGAGGTGGTGCCGTCGCCGAAGGTCCAGTGCCAGGCGGTGATCCGGCCCGGGCCGGTCTGCACGGACCGCTCGCTCGTGCTGACGGTGGCGCCGTTCACCGTGGTGTCGAACAGCGAGGTCGGGCCGGCCGCGTAGCAGGCACCGGCGGCGCAGGCGGTGAGCCAGGCGTCGAAGTCGGCGTCGTAGGAGGTGCCGAGGTTGTTGTAGACCGCGTAGCCGCCGGTGTAGTCACCGACGCGGAACCGCGCCAGCATCGCCTGCACGTCGGCCGGGTGCTTCTCCAGCATGTAGCGGACGGCCAGGTAGCCCCACGGGTACACCCGGGTCGAGTCCGAGTTGGCGTAGGTGTTCTGGAAGACCGTGCTGAGCTTGTAGGTGTGCAGGCCCGCCTGCGTCATCGCGTCGGTGTCGGTGGTGGCGCGGTAGCTGTACGACATGTACTCGGCGATGCCCTCGACCCACCAGATGTCCGGGACGGAGGTCTGGGTGGAGAAGTTGCCCTTCATGTCGTAGATGCCGTCGAGGTAGTGGGTGTACTCGTGGTTGAGGTTCCACACCCGGGCGGTGTCCTTGGTGTTCCACGCCTTCTGGTACATCACGTTCACGGCCCGGCCGTTGGGGTCGGTCGGGTCCATGACGGTCTGGCCGCCGTTGTCGGTCGAGTTGCCGTAGATCGCCCACGAGTAGGTGGTGTAGTCCGCCTTGTTGGCGAAGATCCCCTGGGTGACGGTCTTGGCGTACTGGTTCGGGATCGGGCCGTTGTCCTTCACCACGTTGTGGAAGAACGCGTCCTCGCCGCGCAGGCTGGTGCAGGCCGCCTGGAGCTCGGCGGCCGACAGGGCCTGGGCCTGGATGGTGCGGTTGTCGCAGACCAGCTGGTTCGGCAGGACCACCGAGGTGAGCTTGGCCGGCAGGTTGCAGATGCCGTAGTACGAGCACTGGCCGGGGTTGTACCAGGCGGCCTGGACGGCCGTGTACACGTACAGCGAGCCGAACGGCGTCAGCAGCGGCGCGGAGTCCAGCACCTTCTTCACCAGCGGCTTGGCCACGGCCTCGGCGGCGGCGCTGGTTCCGGCGAACCGGGCCAGGTCGTTGCCCGCGTTGGTGTCGAGCACCGCGTTGGGGCCGCTGAGCAGGTCGCGGTGCTTGATCGCGAAGTCCGCGAGCGAGTTGACGAGGCCCGGGTCGGCGGCGAGCGCCCGGACGAAGTCCTGGTTCCGGTAACCGCCCCAGAGCGGGTAGTACAGCACCGAGTTGACCGCGCTGACCATCTGCGGGAACGCGTTGTAGGTGTTGTTGTACTCGTCGAGGATCCGCTTGTAGGCACCGATGTAGCGGGCCTGGACGTTGGCGCTGTCGGTGAGCCACACCACCTCCTTGAGGAGGGCGCCGTTGGCGTCGCTGACGTCGCGCCACCGGGTGCCGGCGAAGAGCGCGTCCAGGGCCGAGGTGACGGCGGTGGTGAGCTCTCCGGTGTACGGGCCGGCCTGGGCCGGGTAGTAGAACTGGATGTAGTAGCCCACCTGCAGGTACTTCACCAGCTGGGTGATGCCGGTGGAGTTGTCGCCCGCGTAGCCGGCCGCGAGGTCCTTGAGGGCGGCCGCGACGGACAGCATCCGGGACTGCTGGAAGATGCCGGGATCGGACCCGCCGCTGCTGTACAGCGACTTGACGCAGTCCACGGTCGAGTTCCGGACGAACGCGACCAGGTCGGCCCCGGTGCGGGCGGCGAAGTCGGCCGGGGTGCAGCTGTGCGCGGCGAGGGACTTGAACGCGGCGGGGGCGCTCGCCCCGGCCGGATCGTTCAGGCGGGTCGCGCCGATCACCGCCGGGGGCAGTGCGGCGGCGGGCCGGGCGAGGTCCTCGGACCCCGTGGTCGCGGTCGGGGCGGCGAGGCCGACCGGACCGGCCGGGGTCGCGGCCGGGGCCGGGGCCGGGGCCGGTCCGGCGGTGGCGACGGGGGGCGCCGCGACGGCCTGGGCCGGCATTACGGCGGTGGCCGTGGCGCAACAGGCGACGACGCCGGCTGCGAGCATGGAGAGTCTGGTGCGCAGGAGCACGCCTGAATCCTTCGTGAGTGGGGGCAGCCCGAGTCGGGGTCGGACTGAAGGAAGGAGATCGGCGTGGATCCTGTCACCGACTGGCGATCAGAACAATGTCACAGGTTATATTGCATGAGATTTCCAGCCATCCGGCCACTCGCACCGCCCGTCGCACGGCCGACCTGCGACGGTTCCGGCCGGAACGATCCCGCAGGCGGACGGCGGCGGGGCATCGGGCCACGAGCCGGGCGACCGCGACGCCCGGCGGGGCACCCGGTCTGGCCGATCCACACCCCCCGGACGTACGGGGCGGGCCGGACCCGGACCGTCGGGTGACGCAGGTCACATCCGATGCTCCGATGAGTTTCCGCGCCGAGCCCGGTCCTATGAGCATGACGAACACGATGACCGCGCAGGCCCCCACCGCTTCCGCCGCTGCCCGCCCGCTGCTGACCGCCGGCGCGGTCGCCGGACCCCTGTTCCTCGCCGTCGGCGTGGCCGGCGGGCTGACCCGGGAGGGCTTCGACTTCACCCGCAACGCGCTCAGCCAGCTGAGCCTCGGCGAGCTCGGGTGGGTCCAGCAGACCGCGTTCCTGCTCACCGGCACGCTGCTGCTCGCGGGCGCCGTCGGACTGCGCCGGGCCCTGCCGGGGAGCACCTGGGCACCCCGGCTGGTCGGGGTGTTCGGGGCGAGCTTCGTCCTCGACGGCTTCTTCGCCGCCGACCCCGGGGCCGGCTTCCCGGTCGGGGCACCGGAGGGCCGGGTGACGGAGCTGAGCGGACACGGCCTGGTGCACCTGATCGGCGGGACGGTCGGCTTCCTCGCCCTGTGCGCGGCCTTCCTCGTCCTGGCGCGGCACCTGGACGGGCGCTGGGCCCTCGCCTCGCGCGTGGTCGCGGCGGCCGTCCTGGTCGGCTTCGCCGCCTCGGGCACCACCGTGCTGGCCTTCACCCTCGCCGCCGCGCTCGGACTGACCTGGCTGACCGCTGTCGCGATCCGGCTGCATGCGTAATGATCATCAATCAGTGGACGACCGGACGGACTTCGAGGAGCACCGCATGACCACCCCCAACGGCCCCGCCAGCTACTTCCCCGCCATCGAGAAGAAGTACGGGCAGCCGGTCGCGCACTGGCAGGAGCTGATCCGCTCCTCCCCGCTGACCAGGCACATGGAGCTGGTCGCTTGGCTCAAGGCCGACCACGGCCTCGGCCACGGGCACGCGAACGCCCTCGTCAAGCACACGCTCGACGAGGGCGGGAAGTAGACCGCGTCCTTCGGGCCGCGCCCCGCGGGGCGCGGCCTCAGATGCCGAGGCCGCGCACCACCAGGTCCACCAGCGCGAAGAAGAACAGCGAGATGCCGACGAAGCCGTTGGTCTGGAAGAACGCCCGGTTCAGCCGGGACAGGTCGTTCGGCTTCACGATGGTGTGCTCGTAGACGAAGGCTCCGGCCACCACCACCAGGCCGATCCAGAACGCGACGCCCGCGTCGGTGAGCACCGCGTACCAGCCGAGCAGCAGCGTGGTGAGCACATGGCAGCCGCGCGCGCCGCGGATCGCGGCCGGGACACCGAACCGGGCCGGTACCGAGCGGACCCCGCCCGCCCGGTCGGAGGCCACGTCCTGGCAGGCGTAGATCAGGTCGAAGCCGCCGATCCAGATGCCGACGGCCGCGCCGAGCACGACCGCGTCCCAGGACCAGGTGCCGGTGACGGCCAGCCAGGCACCCACCGGTCCCATCGCCTGGGCCAGGCCGAGGATCGCCTGCGGGAAGTCGGTGAACCGCTTGCCGTACGGGTAGACCACCATCGGCACCACGGCGACCGGCGCCAGCGCGAGGCAGAGCGGGTTCAGCAGCGCGGCCGCGCCCAGGAAGACCACCAGGGCGACCGCGGAGCCGACGTACGCGGTCCTCAGGGACACCGCGCCGGTGACGAGTTCGCGCCCGGCCGTGCGCGGATTGCGGGCGTCGATCTCCCGGTCGATGATCCGGTTCGCCGCCATGGCGAAGGTCCGGAGCCCGACCATGCAGACCGTGACGACGAACAGCTCGCCCCAGTGCACCCGGCCGTCGGCCCGGAACATCGCCGTCAGCGCCGCGATGTAGGCGAACGGCAGGGCGAAGACCGAGTGCTCGATCATCACCAGCCGCAGGAAGGACCTGACCTTGCCGGGCGGGACCTCGGGGAGTGCGGCGGCGGTGCTCACAGGCCGTACTCCTTCCAGCGACGGCTCACCAGGGCGGCGGTCTCCGGGTCGGAGGAGACCATCTCGGGCCAGCCGCCGTCGCGGGTGTAGCCCTCCTCGGGCAGCTTGCGGGTCGCGTCGATGCCCGCCTTGCCGCCCCAGAACTGCTGGTAGGAGGCGTGGTCGAGGTGGTCGACCGGGCCCTCGACCACGGTGAGGTCGCGGCTGTAGTCGACGTTGCCGAAGGCCCGCCAGGCGACCTCCTGGTAATCGTGGACGTCGCAGTCGGAGTCCACCACGATGATCAGCTTGGTCAGCGACATCATGTGCGCGCCCCAGATGGCGTGCATGGTCTTCTGGGCGTGCTTCGGGTACTTCTTGTCGATCGAGACGATCACGCAGTTGTGGAAGCCGCCCGCCTCGGGCAGGTCGTAGTCGACGATGTCCGGGATGATGATCTTCAGCAGCGGCAGGAAGAAGCGCTCGGTGAACTTGCCCAGCGGGCCGTCCTCGGTCGGCGGCCGGCCGACCACGATGGACTGCAGGATCGGCCGGCGGCGCATCGTCACGCAGTCGATCGTCAGCGCCGGGAACGGCTCCTGCGGCGTGTAGAAGCCGGTGTGGTCGCCGAACGGCCCCTCGGGCAGCATCTCGCCCGGCTCCAGCCAGCCCTCCAGGACCACCTCGGCGTCCGCCGGGACCTGCAGCGGAACGGTCCTGCAGTCCACCATCCGCACCCGCTCGCCCGCGACGAAGCCCGCGAACAGGTACTCGTCGATGTCGCCCGGCAGCGGCGCGGTGGCCGCGTAGGTGACGGCCGGCGGGCAGCCGAAGGCGATCGCGACCGGGAGCCGCTCGCCGCGCTTGGCGGCCACCGCGGCGTGGTTGCGGCTGTCCTTGTGGATCTGCCAGTGCATGCCGATGGTGCGGCGGTCGTGCCGCTGCAGCCGGTACAGGCCGAGGTTGCGGATGCCGCTGTCCGGGTCCTTGGTGTGGGTCAGGCCCAGGTTGAAGAAGGAGCCGCCGTCCAGCGGCCAGGTGAACAGCGCGGGCAGCTCGTCCAGGTTGACGTCCTCGCCGGTGAGCACCACCTCGTGCACGGGGGCGTCGCCGGACTTCACGTTCTTCGGCGGCACGTGGGCCATCGAGGCCAGCTTGCCGAAGGCGTCCCGGAAGCCGGTGAAGCCCTGCGGCAGCTCCGGCTTCAGCAGGCCGGAGATCCGGTCGGCGATCTCCTCCGGGCCCTTGAGGCCGAGCGCCTTGGAGAGCCGCCGCTCGGTGCCGAAGACGTTCATCGCCAGCGGCATCGACGAACCCTTGACGTTCTCGAACAGCAGGGCCGGGCCCTTGGCCTTCTGCACCCGGTCGACGATCTCGCCGATCTCCAGATAGGGGTCCACCTCCGCCTTGATCCGCTTGAGGTCGCCTTCGCGGTCGAGGGCCCGCAGGAACGAGCGGAGATCGTCGTATGCCATGCCTGCCAGTATCCGCCACCCGATAGCCTGGCCTGTGTCAAGGGCCCCCTCGAAGCGGCGCACCGCCCGACGGACCGGCCCGCCGCCGCGAGAACGCGCCCGCCCGCCACCGACGTCACCCGGGGGAGACCGCCGCCGTGCTGAGGATCCTGACCTTCGTACTCCCGCTCGCCCTGTGGGTTTGGGCCTTCATCGACTGCCTGACCACCCCCGAGGACGAGGTGAAGCACCTGCCCAAGGTGGTCTGGGTGATCATCGTGCTGCTGTTCCCGCTCGTCGGCTCGATCGCCTGGCTGGTGGCCGGCAAGCAGCGCGGGGCGCCGAGGACCGCACCGGCGGGCGGCGGCGCCGACGGCCGGGCGTACGCCGCGCGGCCCGACGGCCGGCCGTTGGCGCCGGACGACAACCCGGAGTTCCTCGCCTCGTTGAAGAAGCACAACAACGAGCACGAGGACATGCTCAAGCAGTGGGAGGCGGATTTGCGCCGCCGCGAGAACGAGCTGCGCGGCAAGGACGACCCGGACGAAGGCCGTCGCGGCTGAGCCCCCGTCGCTCGGACAGCCCACCCGGCATCCACCGGGTGGGCTGCGGTCTTTTTGGTGCATCCCTACGACTGGTCGGACACCACCGGCCCGCCGGCACGGCCTTCACCGCCGCACCAGGCGTCCCGCGGACACCCGGGCCGGAACCCCCGCCACCCTTCACAGGGGCGGCCGTGACCTGCGTGTTTCCTCAGGTTGCGCTCACCCGACCGCCATCTGGACGACAGCTCGGGGTAATCGAACAGCTACCGGCAGGACGGGCTGAAACGCTTCGCTTTCTGTGCAGCCCTGACATCTAAACGGACGCGACCTTGTACGGAATCGACGCCGAAACCAGCGCGCGGCCCCTCGTACAGTCATAAGTGAAGAAGTGATTCGCAGCCGGGGGCATCGCAGACGTTGGCTGTCGGACAGTTCCCTCACCTTTGGAGTGGTTCGAGATGACGGTTGTGCACCAGGCGCCGGTCGACGACGACGTCCCGGAGATCCCCACGGACGTCCGGGGAAGAGTCGCGGAACTGCACGAACTCCGCGAGCAGGTCCGCCGGGGTCCCAGCGAGAAGGCCACCGAGGCCCAGCACGCCAAGGGCAAGCTGACCGCCCGCGAGCGGATCGAGCTGCTGCTCGACGAGGGCTCGTTCCGGGAGGTCGAGCCGCTGCGCCGGCACCGCGCCACCGGTTTCGGGC
>NZ_JBIVGI010000051.1:0-39976 GCF_044748625.1 Kitasatospora sp. NPDC089913
CCCCGCGCCCGCCGCTGGTCGCGGCCGCGCCCGGGGGGGCCGCCGCGGCCACCAACACCCGGGCCCCCCCCGGGGGGGGCCCCCCCCCCGGGGGGGGGCCCCCCCCCGCTCCGTCGTTCCCCGGCCCCGGGGCAGGACCCCGGCCCGGGGAATGGAACGCGGTTCTACTTCGCGACCACGCCGGCGTCCGGTGCCAGGGTGCCCACGGACACCAGGACGATGATCAGGATGCCGAGCGCGATCCGGTAGATCACGAACGGCATGAAGCTGTTGTTCGAGATGTACTTCAGGAACCAGGCGATCGCCGCGTATCCGACCACGAAGGCGATCCCGGTGGCCAGGACGGTCGGCCCCCAGGCCGGCGCGGGGCCCTCGCCGATCTTGAACAGCTCCAGCACGCCGGAGGCCAGCACCGCCGGGATCGCCAGCAGGAACGAGTACCGGGCCGCCGCCTCCCGGCTGTAGCCGAGCAGCAGGCCGGCGCTGATCGTGCCGCCGGAGCGGGAGACGCCGGGGATCAGGGCGAGCGCCTGGGCCATGCCGTAGGTGGCCGCGTGCGGCAGGGTCAGGTCGGAGATCGGCTTGGCGTGCCGGACCGCCCGGGTCCGGTCGGCGATCGCGAGCACCACGCCGAAGAGGATCAGCGTGCTGCCGATGATCCGCAGATCGCGCAGGTCCTGCTCGATGGTGTCCTGGAACAGCTTGCCCAGGATGCCGATCGGCAGGGTTCCCATGATCACGAACCAGCCCATCCGCGCGTCCTGGTGCGAGCGCAGCGCGGGCCGGAACAGCGAGAGCGTCCAGGTCTTGATGATCGAGGCGATGTCGCGGCGGAAGTAGATCAGCACGGCGGTCTCGGTGCCGAGCTGCGTCACCGCGGTGAACGCGGCCCCCGGGTCCTGCCAGCCGAACAGGGCCGGGAAGACCCGGAGGTGGGCGCTGGAGGAGATCGGGAGGAACTCGGTGAGCCCCTGGATCAGGCCGAGGACGGCCCCGTGGAACCAGTCGATCACCGGACACCCGCCCGGGGTATCCGTCGGTCGATGCGCATGAAGCGTTCCTTGTTGGTCGGTGCGGGAACGGCCCTGCGAACCGGTCGGCGCGGTCCAGCGGCGCGGTCCGATGGCAGGCGAACGACCGGTCCCGCCCGGCGCTCGGGCCGCGCGCGGGCCCGGCGTCCGCCTGATGCTACGCCGTTCGGGTGACAGCTTTTCGCCCGCCCCACCCCCGGTGCACCGTCCGTCGCCCCGGTCCTCCCGTCTGTCGCCCTGTTCCTCCCCGCTTCCTCCCGGCTTCCTCCGGTTTCGCCCCGACCTCCTCCGGCTTCCTTTGATTCCGTCCGGGCCGCGCCCGGGCCGTGCTCAGGCGGTGGTCGGCCGGGCCCGCGCCCAGGTCCGGTCCTCGGTCGGATAGGTGTCGACGGTCAGCCCGGCCTCGGAGAGGGCCCGTTCGAACTCGGTCCGGTCCATCGGGCGGGACGGGAAGGTCTGGGTCCACCGGGCGTCCGGGAACTCGTACACCACGTGGATCCGGTTCACCCCGTCTCCCAGGGGTGTGGCCGATTCCACCCTGACCAGGCCGTCCTTCCCGATCGCCCGCTCGCGCGGGACGTTCGTCTGCCAGTCCTCGCCCTCGCGCTGGACGAGCACGCAGCCGTCCGGGGCGACGTGCCGGCGGCAGGTCTCCAGCAGGCCCCGGCGGACGGCGAGGCTGCCGGCGTGCACCAGGAAGGAGGCGAGCAGGACGACGTCGAAGCGTTCGCCGAGGTCCAGCCGTTCGATCGGGGAGAGTACCGTGCGGGCCCCGCGGATCCGCTCCAGCATCCGTGCCGACTCGTCCACGGCGGTGACCCGGAAGCCCCGCTCCACCAGCGGGTGGGTCATCCGGCCGACACCGCAGCCGAGTTCCAGCAGGCTCGCGCCGGACGGCACGGCGCCGGCGATCACCTCGATCTCGTCGCGGACCGGCAGCCGTTCGTACATCTCGACCGCGCAGCCGTCCGGGGTGATCGCCCCGGGGCCGGTGCCGTCGTATCCCTCGCGTCGTTCGTCGGTCATGCGAACCATCGGAGCACGGCAGGTGCGCGGTGGGAAGAATGCGGCCCGATCAGGCTTGGAAGATACCCCCAGGGGGTATACAGTCGTCGACGAGCCGGGCAGCACGGCGAAGGAACGAGTACCTGGAGGACGACATGGCGCACCCCGCCCAGCACGAGCGGCAGCACAGCGGTCACAGTCACCACGGGCACGATGGGGGTCACGGGCGGCACGAGGAGCACGGGCGGCACATGAACCACGAACAGCACCGACACCATGCGGACCACATGGACCATTCAGACCATTCGAGCCACTCGAGCGACTCGAGCCACTCGGGCAGTGCGGGGCACGCGCACCACGGGGCCGGCGGCGGTGGCGTGACCTGGGCGGCCGCCGCGCAGGCGACCCTCCACTGCCTCACCGGCTGCGCCATCGGCGAGATCCTCGGCATGGTTCTCGGCACCGCCTTCGGCCTGCACAACGGCGGCACCGTGGTGCTCTCGGTCCTGCTGGCCTTCGTCTTCGGCTATGCGCTGACCATGCGCGGCGTGCTCAAGGCGGGCCTGGACGTCCGCACCGCGGTGAAGGTCGCGCTGGCCGCCGACACCGTCTCGATCATCGTCATGGAGATCATCGACAACAGCGTGATGGTGACCGTTCCCGGTGCCATGGACGCGGGTCTCGGTGACACCCTGTTCTGGTTCGCGCTGGCCGGTTCGCTGGTCCTGGCCTTCCTCCTGACCGTCCCGGTCAACAAGTGGATGATCGGCAAGGGTCGCGGCCACGCCGTGGTGCACGCCTACCACCAGCACTGACCGGTCCAACGGCACCGACCGTGCCACCAGCACTGACCGGTCCACCGGCGCTGCCCGCCGCCCCGGACGCCGCGGCCCGCGCCGACCCCTCCGCAGGGGTCGGCGCGGGCCGCGGCGTTCTCGCGTGCCGGGGTCCGGGCCCGCCGTGCCGGGTCCCGGCTCCCGGCCCCGCTCAGGCCGGGCGGTCCAGCTCCGTGAGGGTCGTGCGCAGCCAGTCCCGCTCGGCGGCGGTGGTGGCGCGCGCGATCAGCAGCATCCCCCGGCGGAACGGGTCGGCGGTCTCCTCGGCACCGACCGGCCGGTCCCCGTCGTAGAAGAAGCTCGCCGGTTCGTCGAGGAACGCGAGGCGGCGCCGGAGCACGGCCGCCTGCGTGGCCGGCTCGTCGTCGAGGTGGCGGAGGAAGGCGAGCACGGTGAACCAGCGGTTCTCGTCGCTGATGTCCAGGTCGTCCGGGGTGCGCAGGCGCTCCAGCAGGGTGGCCCGGCCGGCGTCGGTGAGTCGCAGGGTGTGCCGGGGGGCGGCCGCCGCGCCGGGTTCGGTCGAGCGGACGAGGAGTCCGTCGGCTTCCAGGCGCTTGATCGCCGGGTAGAGCGTGCCGTCGCTGATCGGCCGCACGTGGCCGGTGAGCGCGGCGAGATGGCGGCGCAGTTCGTAGCCGTGCAGGGGCCGGTCGTGGAGGAACCCGAGGATCGCGAGCTTCAGCATGGGCCCACTCTGCCAGACCGGGCGATATATATCGGTGTTGCTATACCTCGGCATCGAGGTATGGTCACTGCGCCGCCCCGGGAAAGGTGCCGGGCGGTGGCCGTCCCCGGGGGTTTTCCACGGGCCCCTGTCGACAGCAGGAACAGCAGAAGGAGAACGACCGTGCGCGACACCACCGTCACCCCCGACGGGGACCGGATCCGCTGGGTGGAGGTCCCCGGAAAGGAGCCCGTCCGCCTCTACCTGCACGGCCTCGGCTCCAGCTCGCCCGTCTACTACGCCGCGGCCGCCGCCCACCCCCTGCTCACCGGCCACCGCGCGCTGCTGCTCGACCTGCTCGGCTTCGGCATCAGCGACCGTCCCACCGGCTTCTCCTACACCCTGGAGGCGCACGCCGACGCCGTCGCGGCGGCCGTCCGGGCGGCGGGGGCGGAGCGGGTCGAGGTGATCGGCCACAGCCTGGGCGGCGCGGTCGCGATCGTGCTCGCCCACCGGCATCCGGGGCTGGTCGGCCGGCTGGTCCTGGTCGACTCCGTCCTCGACCCGGTGGCCCCGACTCGGGGCCCGGGCGGCAGCGGGCTCGCCTCCTTCACCGAGGAGGAGTACCTGGCCGGCGGGTGGGAGCAGGTGGAGCGGTGGGCCGGCCCGTTCTGGTGGGCCACCATGCGGCTCGCCGGACCCGAGGCACTGCACCGCAGCGCCGTCCACCGCTGCCGGCCGACCGTCCCGACCCTGCGCGAGCAGCTGCGCGGTATCGACGTGCCGCGCACCTTCCTCCACCCCGAGGCCGACGGTGAGCCGACCGGCGCGGACGCGCTCCGGGAGTCGGGGGTGGCACTGGTGGCGGTGCCGGACTGCGGGCACAACATCATGATCGACAATCCGGACGGCTTCGCCGCGGCCACCGCCGCCGCCCTGGCATAGGGTCGTTCCGCCTGTCCGCCTGTCCGCCTGTCCGCCTGTCCGCCCGCTCGTCCGCTGACCGCCCGCCGTCCGTCCGTCCGTCCGCCGCCCGATCCCGCGAGGAGTGCCCGTGCTGCCGATCGACGTGCCCGAGGCGCTGCGCTCCTCCCTCGCCGAGGCCGACGGAGCGGCCGGCCGCGCCTGGGTCGACGGACTGCCCGCGCTCGCGGCCGGGGCGGCGGACCGCTGGGGGCTGCGTCCCGACGGTCCGCCCGCGCACGGTGCCGTCGCCCTGGTCCTGCCCGTCCGGCGGGCCGACGGCTCCCGGGCCGTGCTCAAGCTCCAGCGCGAGGACGAGGAGACGGCGGGCGAGCCACTGGCGCTGCGGGCCTGGAACGGCCGCGGCGCCGTCCGGCTGCTCGAGCACGACCCGGCCACCGGGTCGATGCTGCTGGAGCGCCTCGACCCGGCCCGCTCCCTGCTCACCCTCCCCGACGACCGGGCCGCCACCCTCGCCCTCGCCGACCTGCTGGCGGA
The DNA here is from genome assembly GCF_044748625.1 of Kitasatospora sp. NPDC089913. Taxonomy (NCBI): domain Bacteria; kingdom Bacillati; phylum Actinomycetota; class Actinomycetes; order Kitasatosporales; family Streptomycetaceae; genus Kitasatospora; species Kitasatospora sp. NPDC089913. The sequence goes on from NZ_JBIVGI010000051.1 coordinate 4,998, forward strand.
GTTGACGGATCACCGGGCCCCGCCCGGCCTGCGGACCCTGGCCGGGATCGCGGACGGCATGCTGGCCGAGGTCCCGGCCGCGCGGGAGCGACTGGCGGCGGAGGCCGACCGCCGGCTGCTGGCGGACCTGGCCGCCGCCCTCCGCGAGGTCCGGCCCGAGCCGGGCGACCGGCTGCTCCACTGGGACCTGCACCACGGCAACGTGCTCGCCCCGCCCGGCCCCGGCCCCCGCGCACCCTGGCTCGCCATCGACCCCAAGCCCCTGGCCGGCGACCCGGGCTTCGAACTCCTCCCGGCCCTGCGCAACCGCTGGTCCGACCTCACCGCCACCGGCGACCTCCCGCGCGCCCTGCGCCTGCGCTTCGACCTGCTGACCGACCGCCTCGCCCTGGACCGCCCCCGCGCCGCCCGTTGGACCCTCGCCCGCGTCCTGCAGAACGTGCTCTGGGACATCGAGGACGGCGAGCATGCCGTCGACCCGGCCCAACGCGCGATCGCCGAGGCCCTGTCGGGGCGATCGACATCCGCGCCGCGGTAGGCGACTTCGATCGACGACAGCGTGGGGTGGGGTGCCGGGAGCGGCGTGCCACCCGACGGGACGAGGACCCTTCCGCGCGCGTTTCCGCGATCGGTGGCGGCCACCTCGGTGACCCGCACGCGACGGCGACGGCCGAACCCGGTCAGGAGGTCATCGGCGTGGACGTCGACCGGGCCGAGGTCGACCGGCTGGACGCGGGCGGACGCCCGATCCGCGGGGCCGGGCTGCCGGGACTGTCGACCCGGCACACCGCCGACGGCCGCCTGCGGTTCACCAGGGACAGCACCGGAGCGACCTCACCGACGACCTGACCGCCGCCCTCACCGGAGCCGAGCTCGTCGTCCTGGCCACCGAGTGGCCCGACCCCGGCGGGCAGCCGACGGCACGGCGCACCAGCTGGGCCCGGAAGCCTCAGTGCGGGCCCGCGGGCCTGCGGGCCCTGGTCGCGTTCGCGGTGCCCGGCCCGGACCGGTCCACGTCCTCGGTGATCTGCTCGAGGACGGTCGGCCGCTGCCGGGATCACCCGCTCAGGACGGAAAAGCGCAGCGGGGTGCCCGGGCGGGTCTGTGCGGCGGCGGCGAGGTCGGCGGGGGGCACGACGCCGACGACGGGGTAGCCGCCGGTGGTCGGGTGGTCGGCCAGGAAGACCACCGGCAGCCCGTCCGGCGGGACCTGGACGGCGCCCAGCACCATGCCCTCGCTGGGGAGTTCGCCGTTCCGGGCGCGGACCAGCGGCGGTCCTTCGGTGCGCAGCGCGATCCGGTTGCCGGCCGGCGAGACCCGGTAGGTGTCGCGGGCGAGCCGGGTGAGCGCGTCCGGGGTGAACCAGTCCGCCCGGGGGCCGAGCCGCAGCCGCAGCACCAGTTCCCGCGGGGGAGCGGGCAGCGGGACCAGGTCCGCCGCCGCCCGGCCGGGCGGCCGGGGGCCGACCGGCAGGCGGTCGCCGGCGGACAGCGGGGCCGGGCCGAGCCCGGACAGCAGGTCGGCCGAGCGGCTGCCGAGCACCGGCGGGACGGCGATCCCGCCGGCGACGGCCAGGTAGGCGCGCACCCCGGCGGTCGCGGTGCCGACGTCGAGCACCGCCCCGGCGGGCACCGCGACCGGCGCGCCCCAGGCGGCGGGCCGGCCGTCCACCCGGACCGGGCAGGGGGCCCCGGTCACCGCGACCAGCAGCGGCCGCAGGGCCCGCACCGCGACGCCGCCCAGGGTGGTCTCCAGGGCGGCGGCCCCGGGTCCGTTCCCGAGCAGGCGGTTGGCCGCCCGGAGCGCGGGTTCGTCCACCGCCCCGGCCCTCGGCACCCCGAGGTGGGCGACCCCGCGCCGTCCGAGGTCCTGCACGGTGGTCAGCGGACCCGGCCGTACCACCTCGAGCCCGTCCGTCCCGGCGGTCACCGGGTGCCTCCCCGGACCGGGGTGAAGCGCACCCGGGTGCCCGGGGCGAGGAGCGCGGCCGGGGTGCGGGTGGTGTCCCACAGGGGGAGCGCGGTGCGGCCCAGCAGCTGCCAGCCGCCGGGGGAGGAGCGCGGGTAGACGCCGGTGTAGGGCCCGGCCAGGGCGACCGAGCCGGCCGGGACGGTGCTGCGCGGGGTGGCCCGGCGCGGCACCTCGTACCGCGAGGGCAGGCCGGTGAGGTAGCCGAAGCCGGGGGCGAAGCCGCAGAACGCCACCACGTACTCGGGCGCGGTGTGGATCCGGACCGCCTCCTCGGGCCGGACGCCCCAGTGCGCGGCGACCTCGGCGAGGTCGGCACCGTCGTAGACGGTGGGCACCTCGATCAGCGGACCGGAGGCGGTGGCCGCCCGGTCCGGGCGTGCGGTGCGCAGCAGCCGGGCCAGCGCGGGGACGTCGGCCACGCCGTCCAGCAGGACGGTGTGCGCGGCGGGCACGATCTCCTCGACCGGCGGCAGCCCGCCGGCCGACTGCCGTTCGCGCAGCCAGTGGTAGAGCGCGGTGACGTCGGCGGCGTCGGGCAGCTCGACCAGCAGCGCGTGCTCGCCGACGGGGCGCAGCACCGGGCCGGGGGTGTCGGCGGCCGGGCGGCCGGCTCGGTCGCCGGCCCGGCCGCCGGTGCCGCCGGTGCCGCCCGCCGTCATGCGAAGGCCTCCACCCGGACCCCCGCCGAGGCGAGCGCCCCCCGGATCCGCCAGGCGAGCTGGGCCGCGCCGGGGGTGTCGCCGTGGACGCAGAGCGAGCGCGCCTCGACGGCGATCCGCTCGCCGCCGATCGCGTCAACGGCGCCGTCGCGGGCGATGCCGACCGCGCGGGTGATGACGGTTCCGGGGTCGTGCACCACGGCGTCCGGTTCGCGGCGCGGGACGAGGGTGCCGGCCCAGGTGTAGGCGCGGTCGGCGAACGCCTCGGTGACCACCGGCAGCCCGACGTCCCCGGCGACCGCCAGCAGCCGGGAACCGGGCAGGCCCAGGACCGGCAGCGGTCCGTCGCAGACCGCCCCGGCGCGCAGGATCCCGGCGACGACGGCCTCGGCCTGCTCGGAGTCGGCGACCACCCGGTTGTAGAGGGCGCCGTGCGGCTTGACGTAGGAGACCCGGGAGCCGGCGGCGCGGGCGAAGACCTGGAGGGCGCCGATCTGGTAGGCGATCTCGTCGGCGAGTTCCTCCGGCGGCACGTCCATGGCCCGGCGGCCGAAGCCGGCGAGGTCCCGGTAGGAGACCTGGGCGCCGATCCTGACCCCGCGTTCGGCGGCCAGCGAGCAGACCCGGCGCATGGTGGAAGGGTCTCCGGCGTGGAAGCCGCAGGCGACGTTGGCGCTGGTGACGACGGAGAGCAGGGCCTCGTCGTCGGTCAGCGTCCAGCGTCCGAACCCCTCACCGAGGTCCGCATTGAGATCGATCACCGCATCGGTCACGCCCGTCCGCCTCCCAGCAGCTGTTGAGGCAGATGGTAGGGCCTGCGCCCGGTCGGCCCGCCCCGGGTGACGGTCGGGCGGCCCCCGGTGACAGTCGGTCCGTCTTCCGGCGGCGGTCGGGCGGCCCCCGGTGACGGTCGGTCCGTCTCCCGGCGGCGGTCGGGCCACCCCCGGTGACGGTCAGCCCGCCGCCGGGGCCGTTCCGTGTCCGGGGCCGCCCGACCCGCCCGGCCCGCCCGGCTCGGTCGGCCGGGGTCCTTCGGGGAGCCGGGCCACCCGCGCGGCGAGCTCGGCCCGTTCGACCAGCGGCCGCAGCGCCCGCAGCACGATCAGCAGCGGTACCACGCCCACCACCCCGAACGACATGTCGATGAAGCGCCAGTACAGCGGGATGCCCCGGAGCGGCCCGCAGATCAGCGCGAGCGGGACGATGCCGGCGCAGGCCAGCACCGCCCAGCGGATCACCCAGACGTTGCGCACCGGGTCCTTGAGCGGTCCCGCGAACGCCGCCGCGATCACCAGGTGGGCGAAGGCGAGCCAGTCGGTGCCGTAGGCGAGGAAGGGGTAGCGGTCGTTGGTCCCGGCGATGCCGTCCCGGACCCGGACGATCCAGTCCAGCAGGGCGGGGAAGCGCTCGGTCACCGGCGCGCCGGGGCCGGCGGCCAGGTCGGCGAGCCAGCGGGTTTCGCTCTCCAGGGGGAAGGCCGTCAGTCCGCTCAGGACCAGGCACACCACGAAGACCCGGAGCAGGCGCCGCACCCTTCGCAGGGTCGTCCGGTCGCTGTCGGTCGCGTCGTTCATCTGCGTCCACCCATGACGAGGAGGCAGGTCGGGCTGCTCCCGCCTGCACGGGAGTGACTCTATGCCTCCGAATTGAACGTGTTCAACTCGCTCCGGCGAAGGTGTCCCGGAGCTGCCGCGGAGGTGGCCGGACGCACGCGGGCCCGGTACCCGGGGCGGGTACCGGGCCCGCGTGGACGCCCGGAGGGAACCGGGGTCAGGGCGTGTAGGTGAAGGCCGTCGGCGTCGCGGCGGAACCGCCCGGGGTGACCAGGGTGACCGGGACGGTGCCCGAGCCGGCCGGGGCGGTGACCACGCACGCGGTGTCGGTGCAGCTGCCGCTCGCCGGGGTGTTCCCGAACAGCGCGAAGCCGTTGGTCAGACCGGTGCCGGTGATCGTCACCGCGGTGCCGCCGGCGGCCGGGCCGGTGCTCGGCGCGAGCGCGGTCACGGCGGGCGCGGCCGGGGTCACCGGAGCCTGGGGCCCGCTGCCCAGCAGGTAGCGGGAGACGTTGTCGGACGGGTCGACGTCGTCCTTGTTGGCCGCCGTGACGGTGATCACCCCGGACGGCCGGGTGCCGTGCGAGCTGACCTGGACCTTCATGAAGTCGCTGCGCCCGGGCGCCCGGGTGCCGGTGAACACGGCCTCCAGCCGGCGGCCGTCGGGGGAGACGGTCTGGGTGAAGGTGTAGTCGTACGGGGTGGAGTACATCAGCGCGCCGCTGGTGGTGAGACCGGGCGGCAGGTCGACGGTCAGCCGGGTCACCCCGGTGAGGTCGGTGGTGCCGGTGGACTTCCAGGTCACGCTGAAGCTGGTGTTGTCGACCGGGAACATCGGGTAGTTGCCGGCCTGCGTCACGGTGACGTTGGGGCCGCTCGCGGCGGTGGCGGCCGCGACGGCGGTGGGCGCGGCGGTGGCGGCTGCGGCGGCGACGGTGAGCGTGGTCACGGCCAGTGCGGCGGCGAGGCCGCCTCGAACCAGTCTGGTGATCATACGAAGCATCATGGCCGAGTCCGGGGATCACCGGGAGGCTTTTCTCGAAAGCGAGTTCTATTGGGGGGAGGCCCGGCCGGGCCCCGGCCCCGGGCCTGTCCGGAAGGTCCGTTTCGGTCGATGTCGGGGCCTGCCTCTACTCTTGTCCACCGTGACCGTCATCGCCGACCAGCCCACCGAGCACGGCCCCCGGCCGCCCGCCGGGCCCGCCGTCGCCGCCGCGCGGCCCGCGCCCGGCCCCGCCGCCGACGAGGGCCTGGCGCGCCGGCTCAAGGCGCTGGCCTGCACCGCGCCCCTGCACGACCTGGACAACCGCAAGGTGATGCTGGCCGGCGAGTACGGCGGCTACGCGATGGCCGAGGTCGGGCTCGCCGCGATCGACCTCGTCACCCTCAACATGGACTTCGACACCGGCGCCGACCGGGAGATAGTGCTGGCCCGGCTGCTGCCCCGGGTCGCCGCCCAGGCCCCCGGCCGCACGGTCGCCGAGCACCAGCGGGTCGGCCGCTGGGTGCTGGAGTCCCTGATCAACGTCGGCAGCGTCGACCGCGGCTTCCGCGCCGTCTACGGCACCTTCGGCGCCGACGGCGAGTACGTCCGCCGCGACTACGACTTCAAGCTGATCGAGGAGGTCCCGGGCCCCGACGGCGGCGTCTACCTGCGCACCACCGACGAGGCGGTCAACGTCCTGGTCGGCGCGCTGGACACCGACGTCACCTCCGCCCAGATCGCCGCCGAGGTCAAGCTGGAGGTGCTGATCCGGCGCGGCCGCCTGGCCGACGCCCAGCTCGCCGCCGAGCAGGCCCGCTACCGCACCGTCCAGTACGCCGAGACGCTGCGTCGCGCCCTGGAGGCCACCCGCCGCAACGTCCGCGCGGTCGACTGGATGCAGGCGATCCCGGACCTCATCGACGAGGCGCTCGACCACATCGCCGACCGCTACCGGCACGAGAACGCGATTCTCACCAACATCCGCAAGGCCCGCGACGAGGCCGAGGACCCGGAGCACAAGCGCCGGGCCGCCGAGCTGGTCGACATCGTCAAGGACTGCATCCGCCGCCACACCCAGCTGCAGACCAGGCTGCTGGAGGCGGGCCCGCTGTTCCGCGCCGAGCAGGACCGGCAGGCCTTCGCCACCCCCGGAGCCCGCAGCGGCATCGACCTCTACGGCCAGCTCCTCGCCCCGCTGCTCCGGCTGCCGATAGCGCAGGCCGTCCGGCCCACCGGCGCGTTCTTCGCCCGCGGCACCGGACTGCGCACCCCCGTCTCGGTGCGCGTCGCGGACCTGGTCGACCTGCTGCTCACCCCGCCCGTCGAGCGCGAGCACCTCGGTGCCGAGCTGCCCGACCCGGACCTCGTCGCCACCCCGGACGACAGCCGGTTCTCCGAGGCCCAGCTGGAGGCCGCGCTGGTCCTGCTCGACCTGCCCGCCGACGCGCCCCGCCGGCTCTCCGGGCTGCTCGCCGAGGCCCGCGGACAGGACCCCGAACTCCCGTACCTGGTCGCCCTGCTGGCGGTGCACGCGGCCAGTCCGCCGGTCGGCACCGCCTACCGGCAGGGCGAGGAGCGGCTGCTCTTCGCGGTCGACGACGGCACCCCGCTGCACGACCCGGAGTTCGGCGGCGCCGACCTGATCGTCGGCAGCGCCCTGCTCGACGCGGCGGGGATGGCCGCCGACCGCAAGGACGCCGGCTGACCGCCGGCCCCCGCGTCCCGCCGTGAAGCCGCACCGAACGATCCGCCCGTGAACCGCCCGCCCGTGCACCACCCGCCCGCGCACCACCGCAACGCCCCCGAGGAGCACCGCCCGTGACGACCCACCACGACACGTCCTGGGCGCCCGAGACCGAACCGGCCGCCCCCGCGCCGATCACCCCGGCCGACGTCGCGGACGCCGCCCGCCTGGTCTCCTTCGGCCTCCAGGCCAAGCTGCTCCCCGCCCGCGACACCGAGTACGCCGAACTCGTCCGCCGGCACCGCGAGGACCCGCCGTTCGCCCGCCTCGCCGACGCCGTCGCCACCGGCATGGGCCTGGTCGTCCTGGAGGTCTCCCCGCGCGCCGGCATGGCCGTCGCCGCCGCCGAGGACTCCGTCTTCGCCGTCCGGATGGGCGACTACTCGCGCCGCGCCGCGTCCGAGTCCACCGACCGCTTCCTGCACGGCCTGGCCCACCTGGCCGTCGCCGCGATGGCCTTCCCCCGCCCCGAGGACCTCTCCGACGACGGCTACCTCGGCCGGATCACCGTCAACGGCGTCGACGCCTTCGTCCGCCAGGCCTGCCGCCGCCTCGAGGAGCAGGCCGCCGCCGACGGCGACAACACCGACCCGCAGAGCGACGCCCCCGGCCTGGAGGCCGCCTGGCGGGTCTGGGCCCGGCGCACCGCCACCGGAGCCACCAAGGACGCCCGCCGGCTCTCCGGCTCGACCATCGGCATCGTCGCCAAGGCCGTGCTGTTCCTGGTCGACTCGGGCTTCCTGCAGAAGGTCTCCGACGACGCCGGCGGCACCTACCGCACCACCGCCCGCTACCAGCTCCAGGTCCGCGACCTGGCCGGCGGCGCCGCCATGGCCGAACTGCTCGACCTCGGCATCGTGCCGGTGTCCGACGGCAGCGCCTCCCTGCTGCCCCCGGACACCGGGGACGACCTGGTCGCCGACGCCGGACTGCCGTTCCACTCGCTCTAGCCCCCGCGCCCCGGCCCCCACGCCACGGCCCCGACTCCCCAGCCCCGCCCCGGCCCCCACCGGACCGCCCAGCCGACCCATCCACCCGCCTCCTGGAGAACCGCCGCACATGTACGAGCTCAACCGGGTCCGCCTCTACTCGATCGGACCGGCCGGCGCCCGCTACGCCGACACGGTGCTCGACCTGCGCGGCGTCGGCGAGCCCGTCTCCGACCCGGCGCCCCAGCAGATCGGCCTGTTCGGCGAGGAGACCGACGGACCGGTGCGCCGCCCCGCCCCGGCCGGCGTGCTCTTCCTGGAGAACGGCGGCGGCAAGTCCGTCCTGCTCAAGCTGATCTTCTCGGTCATGCTCCCCGGCCACCGCAACACCCTCGGCGGCGCCAGCTCCGGAGTGCTCCGCAAGTTCCTGCTCGCCGACGACTGCGGCCACGTCGCCCTGGAGTGGCAGCACACCGTCACCGGCGAGCCGATCGTGGTCGGCAAGGTCAGCGAGTGGCGCGGCCGCCAGGTCTCCTCCGACCCGCGCAAGTTCGCCGAGACCTGGTACTCCTTCCGCCCCGGCCCCGGCCTCACCCTCGACTCCCTCCCGGTCGCCGAGCGGATCAGCCTGGCCGGCGACCAGAAGGCCCGCGGCCGCCGCCGCACCATGAAGGGCTTCCGCGACGCCCTCACCGAGGCGGGCAAGGCCCACCCGCACCTCGACCTGGTCTTCGAGGACGGCCACGACCGCTGGACCGAGCACCTCGGCGAACTCGGCCTCGACCCCGAACTCTTCCGCTACCAGCGCGAGATGAACGCCGACGAGGGCGAGGCGGCCGGCCTGTTCGCGGTCAAGCAGGACAAGGACTTCACCGACCTGCTGCTGCGCGCCGTCACCGACACCCGGGACACCGACGGCCTCGCCGACCTCGTCCACGGCTTCGCCGCCAAGCTCGGCCTGCGCTCCGAGCTCACCGCCGAACGCGACTTCACCGCCGGCTCGCTGGACCTCCTGGAGCGCATCGGCGAGGCCACCGCCGCCCGCGAGAGCGTCCGCGAGTCCCACCGCACCGCCGAACGCCGCACCCGCAGGCTCGCCCACGCCCTCGCCTCGCGCGCCGCCGCCGAACGCGACCGGGCCGAGGACCTCGCGATCGAGGTCGCCGCCGCCGCGGGCGCCGTCACTGCCGCCGAGACCGACCGCACCCGGCACACCCTGATCGCCGCCGAACTCACCCACCGGCACGCCACCCTGGCCCTCGCCGCCGCCACCGCGGAGGCCGCCGGGCTGCGCCGGGAACTCATCGAGGCCCGCACCCTGCACTCCGCCTGGCAGGCCGCCGAGGCCGTGCTGCGCCACCGCGCCGCCGCCGACCGGGTGACCAGGGTCGCCGCCGCGATCCGCGAGGCCGAGCTGGACGCCGCCCCCGCGCTCGCCGCCCGCGCCCGCGCCGCCACCGCGCTGGCCCGCGCCCTGGAAGCCGCCGCCGGGGCCGCCGAGGACCGCGCCGACACCGAGGAGCAGCGCGCCGCCGAACTCCAGGCCGACGGCGGCCGCGCCCAGACCGACGCCACCGAGGCCGCCACCGCGGCCCAGAAGGCCCGCAGCGAGGCCGAGCACCTGCGCCAGCGCCTCGCCGAGGTCGAGCAGGAGACCGCCGCCGCCGTCGAGGCCGGCTTCATCGACTCCGACGGCGACGTCGACCCGGCCAGGGCCGCCCTGCACGCCGCCGACGTGGAGAAGGCCGCCGGCGCCGCCCTCGCCCAGGCCCGCACCGCCGCCGAGACCGCCGCCGCCCGGCTGCGCGAGGCCGCCGCCGCGACCGGCCGCGCCGAACTCGCCGCCGCCCGCGCCACCGACGCTCGCAAGGCCGCCGGCCAGTCCCTCGCCACCGAGCAGCGCACCGCCGCCCTGCTCGCCACCGAGCCCCGGCTCGCCGACCTGCTCTCGCTGACCCCCGCACCCGTCGACTGGAGCGAGGACGGGTCCGGGGCCGAGGAGGACGCCGGCTTCCTCACCCCCGCCGTGCTCGACCGCAACGCCGAGTACCTGCGCGAACTCCTCGACGAGTCCATCGCGACCGCCGAACGCACCCTGTTCGACCTGCGCACCGCCGCCGCCGACGACTCCCGGATCCTCGCCGCGCTCGGCGACGGCGGCCTGCTGCCGCCCGGACCGGACGTGCTCGCCACCGTCGAGTACCTCGCCGAGCACGGCATCCCCGCCCTGCCCGGCTGGCGCTACCTGGCCCAGTCGGTCGACCCGGCCGACCACGAGGCGATCCTCGCCGCCCGGCCCGAACTCGTCGACGGCGTGGTCGTCACCGACCCGAGCTCGCTCGAGCGGGCCCGCGAGGCGCTGGGCTCCGCCGCCCTGCTGCCCCGCTCCACCGTCGCCGTCGGCGCCGCCGCCTCGCTGATCGCCCCGATCACCGACGAGCCGGCCTTCTTCCTCGTGCCGCCGAACCCGGCCATGCACGACGAGTCCGCCGCGGACGACGAGCGCCGCGAACTGCGCGCCCGCGCCACCGCCCGCGAGGAGCACATCCGCGAACTCGCCGCCCGGCTCGGCGGCGACCGCGCGCTCGCGGCCCGGCTCGCCTCCTGGCACGCCAGCTGCCCGCCCGGCACCCTCGCCGAACGCGCCGCCGCCGCCGAGGCCGCCCGCGAGCACGCCGAGCAGGCCGCCGCCGCCCTGGCCACCCTGCGCGCCGACCACGACGAGGCCGAGGCCGACCACGCCGTCGCGGCCGCCGCCCACGAGGAGCACCGGGAGGGCGCCCAGCGGGCCCGCCGCCGCGCCGACGCCCTCTCCGGCCTGGCCTTCCGCCTGCGCGAACGCGCCAACTGGAGCCGCCGCCGGCGCGAACTCGCCGACGACGCCGCCGAGTGCGACCGCCGCCGGACGCTGTGCGCCGAGCGCGCCCGCACCTGCGACGAGGACCGCCGGGCCGCCCAGCGCGCCGCCGACGACGCCCGCCGCACCGCCCGCACCCTGCGCGCCGAGCGGGCCGAGATCGCCGCCGCCGAGCAGTCCGAGGAGCCCGTCGACCCCGCTCCCGCCGCGCTGCCCGCGCTGCGCGAGGCCTACCGCTCCGCCTCCCAGCTCTACGAGAAGGTCGGCGTCGGCGCCGACCTGCGCGCCGAGCAGGCCCGCGCCGAGGGCGACGAGGCCGCCGCCGCGACCGAACTCGACCGCCTCACCAACAAGGTCCGCACCCGCGCCGAGGAACTGCTCGGCAGCCCCGACGGCGCCGACGGTCCGGCCCGCCAGGCCGCCGCCGCCCGCGCCGAGGAACTCGTCGCCACCATCGAGACCCGGGCCGCCTCGGCCAGCGAGCAGCTCGGCCGACTCCGCGGCGAGGCCGAACGCTCCGCCCCCGCCGACGGCGAGGCGCACACCGAACTGCCCGAGGAGCTCGTCCCCACCGACCCCGAGCACGCCCAGACCCTGCTGCGCACGGCCACCGGCCGGCTCGCCGAGCGCCGCGAGGCCGTCGACACCGCCCGCACCGCGGCCGCCGACCTCCAGCGCACCTTCGACGCTGCCCAGTCCGCCGCCGCCGACTTCGACGAGCACGCCGGGCAGCTCCGGGACGGCCTGCGCGAGCAGGAGGAGGACGGACCGGCCGTCGAGCCCTACCTCGGCGCGCTGGCCGACGCCCGCACCGCCGCCGCCGAGGCCCGCCGCGCCCTGCGCACCGCCGTCGGTGAGCTGTCCGCCGCCGAACTCGCCGTCCGCGACGCCTCGGACGCGCTGGTCCGGCACGCCAACGCGGCCCGCTACGAGGCCGTCCGCACCCCGGCCCGGCAGCAGATCCGCGAACTGCCCGCCTCCGCGCTCCCCGACCACGCCGCCAACTGGGCGGTCGCCTTCGCGCCCCGGCTGCGGGTGCTGACCGACGAACTCGCCCAGCTGGAGCGCAACCGGGGCTCGATCGTCGACCGGCTGCGCGGACTGGTGGAGTCCTCGCTGACCACCCTGCGCGCCGCCCAGCGGCTCTCCCGCCTCCCCGAGGGGCTGGGGGAGTGGTCCGGCCAGGAGTTCCTCCGGATCCGCTTCGAGGACCCGGACCACGCGACCCTGGTCGAGCGCCTCGGCGAGGTCATCGACGAGGCCACCCGCGCCGCCGTCCGCAAGAACAGCGACCTGCGCCGGGACGGCATGTCGCTGCTGCTGCGCGGGGTGGCCGCCGCGATCGGCCCCAAGGGCGTCTCGGTGGAGATCCTCAAGCCGGACGCGGTGCTGCGCGCCGAGCGGGTCGGCGTCGGCCAGATGTCCGACGTGTTCTCCGGCGGGCAGCTGCTCACCGCCGCCATCGCGCTCTACTGCACGATGGCCGCGCTGCGCGCCAACGACCGCGGCCAGTCGCAGCTGCGGCACGCGGGCACCCTGTTCCTGGACAACCCGATCGGCCGGGCCAACGCCACCTACCTGCTGGAGCTCCAGCGCGCGGTGGCCGACGCCCTCGGCGTCCAGCTGATCTACACCACCGGCCTGTTCGACACCACGGCGCTGGCCGAGTTCCCGCTGGTGATCCGGTTGCGCAACGACGCCGACCTGCGGGCCGGGCTCAAGTACATCTCGGTCGAGGAGCACCTGCGGCCGGGTCTCCCGGCCCCGCAGGACCCGGACGGTCCGGCCGTGCACGGCGAGATCACCGCCACCCGGATGTTCAAGCGCCCGGCGGAGGTTCCCGCCACGTCCTGATCGGCCTACGGTGGACCGCATGCTGACGATCGCTCACTTCAGTGACATCCACCTGGGCCAGGACCACCACGGCGACGCGGGGGAGCGGGCCCGTCGACGGGCCGAGCAGGTGATGGCGTACGTGGACGCCCTGCCCGGCCCGGTGGACGCCGTGCTGGTCACCGGCGACCTCGCCGACAACGGACTGCCGGCCGAGTACCGGGAGGTCGCCAAGGCGCTGATCTCCCGGTACCCGGTGCTGCTCTGCCCCGGCAACCACGACGTCCGCGAGCCCTACCGCGAGGTGCTGCTCGGCGAGGAGCCGTCCGGCGGCCCGGTGAACCGGCTGCACGCGCTGTCCGGCGCCGACGTGCTGATGCTCGACTCCTCGGTCCCCGGCCGGCACGACGGCCTGCTCGACGAGGAGACCCTCGGCTGGCTGGACCGCACGCTGGCCGGGGGGCCGGGGGACCGCCCGGCGCTGGTGGCCTTCCACCACCCGCCGGTCACCCTGCACCTGCCGTACGTGGACCCGATCCGGCAGTTCGGCGAGGAGCGGCTGGCCGAGGTGCTGGGCCGGCACCCCCGGGTGCGGGCGCTGCTCTGCGGCCACGCGCACACCGCGGCCGCCACCGTGTTCGCCGGACTGCCGCTGCTGGTCGCGCCGGGCGTGGTCTCCACCGTGCCGCTGCCGTTCGAGGGCCGCGCGGAGATCGTCTTCGACCAGCCGCCGGTGATCGCCTTCCACCTGCTGGGCGACGACGGCCGGCTGACCACGCACTACCGGGTGGTCGCCCCCGCCTGACGCGGTCCGGGACCGCCCGGGTAGGGCGGCGGCTGCGTTCCCGGGCGCTGCGGCTGCGCTTGCGGCTGCTGCGGGTACGGCGGCTGCTGGGGCTGCTGCGGGTACGGCGGTCGGGCCCGCGGCGGTTGCCGGTACTGCGGCGGACCGGCCGGAGCGTGGCTGCCGCCCATCGGCGAGGCGGAGTTCGGTGCGCGCACCCGCTGCGCGGCGACCTGGCGGGAGATCAGGATCTCGAGCAGGCACCACATCGTGCCGAACACCCCGAGCCCCATCGCCATCAGGGCCGGAGTCATCAGCCAGCTGTCGGCGTACGAGGAGAGCGCCGCCACCACGATGCCGACCAGTGTGAACGCCAGGCAGAGCACCGCGCGGACGACGGCGGTCCGCACCTCGTCGGGAAGCCGGCGGCGACGGCGGGCGGTTGGCATCGGGCGACCCCCAGGCACGGAGCGGCGGACGAGCGGCGGGTGGTACGGCGGACGGTCGGCGGGGCGGGCGCCGCGAACGCGCCCCCGCGCTCCACTCTGCCCAGTCGTACCCGGACTATGCCCACGAATCCCCCGAACTGATGCCAAATCGTATGATCCGGCTCGGACCGTACCGAACGGCGCGCCGAATCCCCGGTGCGCTCAGCCGAGTTGCTGGTTCAGCTCGGTCAGCGCGCCCTCGACGATGGTCCGCATCGCCCGCTCGGCCCGCTCGGCGTCCCCCGCGCAGACCGCCTCGGCGACCTCGCGGTGCAACCGGATCGCGTACGGCTCCGGCTGATGGGGCATCAGATGGTACTCGGTCCGGCCGGTCAGCACCGCACCGACGGTGTCCCCGAGATGCGCGAACATCTCGTTGCGCGAGGCCTGCAGCACGGTGGAGTGGAACTCGATGTCGTGCCGGAGGAAGGCGGCGAGGTCGGCGGCGCGCGCCGTCATGGTCAACTCGACCGCCAGCGCGCCGAGTCGGCGCCGCTCGTCGTCGGTGGCGTGCCGCGCCGCGAGCGCCGCCGCGGCGGGCTCCACGGCCAGCCGCAGCGAGCCGAGCGAACGCAACTGCGCGGAGCGGTCGGCGCCGGCCAGCCGCCAGCGGATCACCAGCGGATCGAAGACGTCCCAGCCCGACCGGGGCTGCACGGTGATGCCGACCCGGCGGCGGGAGGCCACCAGTCGCATGCCCTCCAGGATCCGGACCGCCTCGCGGACCACCGTCCGGGAGACGCCGAACCGCTCCTCCAGCTCCTCGGCGCGCAGCACGGTGCCCTCGGGGAGCTCCCCGGACGCGATGGCCGGCCCCAGTTCCGCGAGCAGTCGGCCGGGCAGCCCCTGGATCTCCATCCCGCCAGCCTAGTCGTCCGGGGTGGCCCCCACCCCCGTACCCCCGGGCCCCGGCGCTGGTCCGGCAAAAGTATGACGATTTGGTTTCCGCCACTTGAATACGTCATACCTTTGAGGCGATAGTGGCGGCCAGGCAACGAAGGAGCACCACCTCATGGCTCTCAGCGTCGAGAACCAGGACACCCCCCGCGCACCCCTCACCGTCGTGGTGATGGGCGTCTCCGGTGTCGGCAAGACCACCCTGGCCCGCCTGCTGGCCGAACGCCTCGGCCTGCCCTTCGCGGAGGCGGACGACTTCCACCCGCCCGCCAACATCGCCAAGATGTCGGCCGGCACCCCGCTGGACGACGACGACCGCGCGCCCTGGCTGCGCGCCGTCGGCGCCTGGCTGGGCGAGCGCGCCGAGGCCGGTACCGGCGGTGTCGTCACCTGCTCGGCGCTGAAGCACGACTACCGCGACATCCTGCGCGCGGCCTGCCCGGACGCCTGGTTCCTGCACCTCAGCGGCCGGACCGGACTGGTCGAGGACCGGCTCGCCCGGCGCACCGACCACTTCATGCCGCCGTCCCTGCTCGGCTCCCAGTACGCCGCCCTGGAACCCCTCGGCCCGGACGAGCGCGGCGCCGTCCTGGACATCGGGCCGAGCCCCGAAGAACTCGTCGAGAAGGCCGCCGCCCTGCTGCGGCCCGTCAATGGAGACCTCGCGTGACCCCCACCCTCACCGTGCTCGCGGCCGCCCCACCGGTCCTCCCGCACACCGACAGCGACGGCCGGCTGCTGGTCGCCGTGCTGCTCGCCATCGGCGCCATCGTGCTGCTGATCACCAAGCTCAAGCTGCACCCCTTCCTCGCCCTGACCCTCGGCTCCGGCCTGCTGGCCGCGGTCGCGGGCGCGCCGTTCGACAAGCTGCTCAGCAGCTTCTCCACCGGCTTCGGCGCCACCGTGGCGGGCGTCGGCCTGCTGATCGGCCTGGGCGCGATGCTGGGCAAGCTGCTCGCCGACTCGGGCGGGGCGAACATCATCGCGGACACCGTGCTGTCCAGGTCCCGGACGAAGGCGCTGCCCTGGGCGATGGCGCTGATCGCGGCGGTGCTCGGCCTGCCGCTGTTCTTCGAGGTCGGCGTGGTGCTGCTGGTCCCGATCGTGCTGCTGGTGGCCCGGCGCGGCAACGTCCCGCTGATGCGAATCGGCATCCCGGCGCTGGCCGGCCTGTCCGTGCTGCACGGCCTGGTGCCCCCGCACCCCGGTCCGCTGGTCGCGGTCGACGCGCTCAAGGCGGACCTCGGTGTCACCCTGGCGCTCGGCCTGCTGATCGCCGTCCCGACGCTGATCGTCGCCGGTCCGCTGTTCGCCCGGGTGGCCGAGCGCTGGGTCGGCCCGCTGGAGATACCGGAGACCGACACCCCGGTCGAGCCGGCGAAGCGCGAGCACACCCCCTCCTTCGGTGCCGTGCTGGCGACCATCCTGCTGCCGGTGGTGCTGATGCTCGGCAAGGCGCTGGCGGACGTCGTGATCGACGATCCGAAGGCGCTGCCGCAGCGGGTGCTCGACTTCGTCGGCTCCCCGCTGATCGCGCTGCTCGCCGCGACCCTGCTCGGCATGTTGACGCTGGGCCGGGCGGCCGGCTTCGACAAGGCCCGGATCTCGGAGACCGTCGGTTCCTCGCTCGGCCCGATCGCGGGCATCGTCTTCATCGTCGGTGCGGGCGGCGGCTTCAAGCAGACCCTGATCGACGTCGGCGTGGGCACCGCGGTCAGCGACTGGTCGTCGAAGTGGCACATCCCGGCGCTGCTGCTGGGCTGGCTGATCGCGGTGCTGATCCGGCTCGCCACCGGTTCGGCGACGGTCGCCACCATCACCGCGGCCGGTATCGTCGCCCCGCTGGCGGCGGACATGTCGTCCACCCACGCGGCCCTGCTGGTGCTCGCCATCGGCGCCGGCTCGCTGTTCCTGTCGCACGTCAACGACGCCGGCTTCTGGCTGGTGAAGGAGTACTTCGGGATGAGCGTCGGCCAGACCCTGAAGTCCTGGTCGGTGATGGAGACGGTGATCTCGGTGGTCGCGATCGCCCTGATCATGCCGCTCAGCCTGATCGTCTAGCGGCACCCGGAAACGGCGGACGGGCGGGCACTCCTTCGAGGAGTGCCCGCCCGTCCGCCGTTCAGGCCGGTTCCGGCGGGTTCACCGCACGCCCGGCGGCAGGGTGCCGCCGGGCGTCGCCGGTGCCCAGGTGGGCGGGGCCGCGGCCTCCTGCGGATCGGTCTCCCGCAGCAGGATCCGCCAGCCGTCCGCGCCGCCGTTGCCGTCGAGCCGCAGCTTGAGCTGCTTGACCTGCCCGCTGCGCTCGAAGTAGAGCACCACGGACTGCCGGACCGAGCCCTCGCCGTGGAACTCGGCGGTGACCGGGCCCTGCGCTCCCTGCTGGAAACTCCGGACCCAGTTCGCCGCGGTGGTGTCGGCCTCGGCGGCCGACCCGTCGGAGGTGGCCAGCGCCGCCAGCCCGTTCCGCGAGCCGTCGGCGAGCCGCCACACCACCTCCTGGGTGAGCCGCAGGCTGCCGGTGGAGGGGTAGCCGACGACCCTCAGCGGCTCGTGGGCCGCGTAGTCGTCGGCGTACCGCAGCCCGTCGTCGCCGGCGAGGCACCAGGCGGTGATCGCGGAGGCGGTGACGGCGCCCGCGAGGGCGGCGGCGGTCGTCGTCCTCCACCGGCGGGCCATCAGGAGCTGCCCAGCGGCCGGACGATCCAGAACCGCTCGACCGGCGTACCGTAGCGGCGCTGGCGGGCGAGGGCGTCGTAGAGGGTCGTCTGGTCGGTCAGACCGTGCTGGCGCAGTTCCATCTTCCGTCCGTAGCTCACCACGACGGCGGCGTGGTTGATCCCCCAGTCGGAGTACCACTTGAAGAACACCAGGTCGCCGGGCTTGGCCGAGTGCACGCTCATGATCGACTGCGTGTACCGGTAGCCGGTCAGGTGGTTGTAGAGGTTCTGCGCGGCGGACCAGGTGTAGCTCTTGAAGGGCTTCCAGAACAGGTAGCCCTGGTCCCACCAGGCGTAGTCACGGGTGCGGTTGCCCTGCCGGGTCCGCATCCCGCCGCCGTGGTACAGGGCCTTGGAGACGAAGTTGGTGCAGTCCTGGTTGTACTCGCGGCGGACCCCGATGTTGCGCCGGGCCCAGTCCGCGGTGCCGTTGCCGTAGACGCCCGCGTAGCTCGCGGTGGTCACACCCGCCGGTGCGGCGGGCTCGGGCACCGGGAAGCCGTCCGTTCCGAGCGGGATGTCGCCGGAGGTGGGGGCCGGCGTCTGGTCCGGTCCCGTGACGTCGACCTGCGCCGCGGCGGCGGCGGAGGAGCCGAGCTTCTGCTCGGCCGAGTTGTCGTCGACCTCCGAGACGAGCTTCGCGGCGCCGCCGGTGACGGTGAACTCGAAGCGGCGGTTGGTGATGTTCTCGGTCGGGGTGTCCACCCCGGCCTCGCGGATCTGGGTGACCTCCTTGACGGTCGCCCGGACCACGATCCTGGCGGGGTTCTGCTGGTCGACCACGACGTCGGACAGCGTCGACGCGGCCGCCACGTAGGTCTGGCCCTGGCTCGCGAGGCCCTCGCGGCTGCCGACCACCGCGTCCTCCTGGGTGGCCAGGAGGTCGACGAAGACCGTGCCGTGCGCGGCCACCGCCGCGGCGTCGGGCACCGTCGCCCCGGCGGTGACGCGCACCTTGTTGCGGGCGTCCAGGTACTCCTGCACGAAGCCGCGGTAGAGGTCGCTGCCGCCGGCGGCGGGCTTGCCCTGGGTGTAGCCGGAGTACGTCGCGGGGCTGGCGCCGAACGAGTTGTTCGTCGTCACCACGAGCCGGTAGCCGCGGGTGTTGTCCAGGCCGGCCGCCACCGCGCGGGTCTCGGCGGTGGTGAACTGCTTGACGACGGCGCCCGTGTCCTGCGCCTCGACCTTGACGGTGTAGTACAGGTCCTCGCTGGCACCGTGGTCCACCGGGCTGTTCCAGCCGCCCACCAGGCCGGCGTCACCGACGCTGACGGTGAGCTGCTGGGGCGCGGCGGGCGCGGTCGGCGTGAGGTAGTCGATCTTCAGCCGGGGCCGCTTCGACCCGTCCGCGGCGCCTGCCGGGTGGTAGGCCGCGGGGGCCGAACCGGCGGCCGGGCGCAGGGCGATGCCGTAGGGCAGACCCCGGTCGGTCCAGGACTGGAGCACCGACGCCAGGTCGAGGTCGGCGAGGCCGGTGGCGGTCGCGTAGCTCTCGTTGCCGGAAGCCGCCACGAGCTGGGCGCCGGCCTGGCCGGGGGTCCACTCGCTGCCGAGCTGGAAGACGTCGGCGGTGGCCGCCGGGCAGTCGGCCGCGCAGTCCGACCGGGTCAGCTCCAGCTTGGCGGAGGTGATCCTGGCACCCCTCGGGAGCGAGGTCAGGTCGGGCTTGAGCCAGCTGGACCAGGAGGTGCCGTCGAAGGTGCCGACCCGAAGGACGGACGCGTCGGGGGCCGGGCAGGCGCCGGTGTCGCAGCCGGTGCCCGAGGTGGCGACCGAGGCCGAGGCGAGGGAGGTGTCGCCCACGGTCAGTGTGACCGGGACGGGCGGGGCCGGGGGAGCCTGGACGCGTACGTTCAGCTCCTGGTCCGCGGTCCACGCGGAGCAGCCCACCGGGGTGCAGGCCCGGGCGGCCCAGCGGTAGCTGCCGCCGTCGGTGAGCGCGCCCTCGGGGACCTGGACGGTGGCACGGGCGCCGCTCTCGGCGGAGGTGGAGGGCAGGCTGGTCGGCAGGGGGGTGCCGGCGGCGTTCTTCAGGACGAACTCGGTCCTGACCCGGGACTGGTTGGGGCTCGTGGACAGGGCCGAGAACAGCGGGGTGAGGGTCTCCTGGGCACCGGTCTGCAGCGCCGTCGGCACGTCCGGCAGCGGACTGACGCTGAACGTCACCCAGGGCGACCAGCTCAGGTTGTAGTGCAGCCCGTCGTAGGGCGAGCTGCGGAACCGGTACGTGTGCCCGTACTCCAGCAGCCCGGCCGGGACGGTGACCTCGGACGGGGTGCCGCTGGGCACGTAGCCGGAGACGTTGACGGCGCCCACCTGGGCCCCGGAGATGGCGTCGACCAGCTGGAACGTGCCGGTGACCTTGTCGCCGTCGGGGTCGACGAAGGTGTCCCGGAGCACCGGGGTGGTGGTCTCGACCCGCCAGGTGCCGGTGCCGTCCTGGAGGAACGGCGGGCCCGCCTGCTGCTTGGTGCCGGTGCGCGGGCGGTAGTTGTAGTTCACCGTCAGCTTGGGCACGTTGCTCGCGGCGTTGGCGGAGTTCACCTCCTTCCAGTACTTGGTGGACACCTCGTCGGGCGCGCGCAGGCCCATGCCGGAGGTGCTGTTCTTGGCCGAGGCCCAGGTCTGCACGAGGTCGGTGACGTTGGCGTTGATCCAGCCGTCGCCGCCGCAGGCGTCGCGGCCCTTGGTCTCGGTGGAGCTGCCCTTCTTGGCCTTCCAGGCCGGCTGGGCGGTCCAGCGGGAGGCGGTGGACGCCAGTCCGGTGTCCCAGACCTCCCAGGTGTAGGGCTGGCAGTCGCTGTTGCCGGAGTGGAAGTTGTACAGCGACAGGGTCGCGCTGGAGACCAGCGCGTCGGCGATGCCGGCGGTGTTCCAGTTGATGAAGGCGCGGGCCTCGCGGGAGCTGCCGTCGGCGTTCTTGGTGCCGGAGTTGCCCCAGTAGATCTCGGTGTCGGCCGACCAGTCGACCGTCTCGCCCTTCTGCACGCGGGTGTCGAAGGCGTTGCCGAGACCGGCGGTGGCCGGGTCGACGGTCACCGGGTAGACGGTGGCCGGGTCGGCGAGGAACGCGGCGTCCGGGGTGAAGACCAGGTCGACGGTGTCGCCGCGCTGGACGACCTCCAGGCCGACCCGGGCCTGCCGGGGGTGCTCGCTCGAGCCGGGCGCGGTGGTGGCGTCCCACATCACCGGGGCGGGCAGCACGGCGCGCTTCTGGCCGTTCTTCCGGTCGGTGAACAGCACGCTGCCGTCCGGCTGCGCCTCGGCCCTGGTGCCCTTGGCGCGCAGCGGCATGGTGTAGCTGTAGCCGCCGGTGGCCGGGCGCTGCTTGAGCGTCACGAACTGCTCGAAGCCGGTGCGGGTGGCCTCGACGACGAGATCGCCGGCGCCGTCGCCGATGGCGTCCCGGTAGGTGGCCCGGGTGCCGTTCAGCTCGGGCTTGGGCAGCCCGCCGCGCCACTCCAGGGCGAGCTGGTCGTCGCCGGAGCCGAGCGAGACGAGGGTGCGGGCCGCCTCGGCGCCGGCTGCCTCCGCGCCGGCCGGCGCCGCCTGGAGGGCCTTGGACTCGGCGAGCGAGCGGGGGCGCTTGCCGCCCGCGCCGGCCAGCTTGAGGCCGTTGGGGTGGGCGGCGGGTGCCACCGAGCCGTCGGCGGCCGTCTTCAGGGTGAGGTCGACGTCGGCCCACTTGCCGTCGCGCAGGAAGCGCACCGGGCCGGCCGAGAGTTCGGTGGTGAGGGTGCCGTCCGGGTTGGCCCAGGTGGTGGAGGTCTCGTCGCGCTCGGAGACGGCCTCGATCCGCTTGCCGGTCTTCTGCGCGACGGCGCGGGCGGTGCCGACGCTCAGCCCGGGGTCGAGGGCGGCGGCGGTGGGGGCCTTGCCGGGGGTGGGCTTGGCCGGCGGCTTGGCGGCGAAGGCCACCGGCGAACCGGCGGCCAGCGTCAGCGCCAGCGCGACGGCGAACGGACCGGTGAGGGTCCGTCTTGGGGTGTTCATGGGGGCTCCTTGACCCACTCTTGAGCAAGAGTGATGGCGGGAGCATAGGCAAGATCAAATGGCAAGATGATCATGACAAATGGGATATTGATCGGACAAAAGCTACCAATGCCTGGGAATTTCCTGGGAATGGTGATCCGATCGATACCAACACCGGTGAACCTCCCCGGAGCCGGGCAATGCCGCAGGTCGGCGCACAGGCGGGAGGTCGGCGCACAGGCCGGAGGTCGGCGCACAGGCCGGAGGGCGGGCACCCCCGCTCCGGGGTGCCCGCCCTCCGACTCTCCGGCGGCCGTGCGGGTCTCGCTCGGCCGTGCCGGTCGCTCCCGGCCCTGTTGCCTACTTGGCCGCGCGCTTCGCCAGGAACGCCTCGACCTCGGCCCGGATCTCCGGGGTGTCCAGACCGCGGACGGTCATCGTGGTGCGGCGGCGCAGCACGTCGTCGGCGGTGTACGCCCACTCGTTGGCGGCCGCGTAGGCGACCTGCGCCCAGACGTCCGGGCCGTCCTCGTGGATCGGCCGGCCCAGCTCCGGGCTCTCGTCGATCATCCGGGCGATGTCGAAGGACAGCGTGCCGTAGTGGCTGGCCAGGTGCTTGGCGACCAGCGGCTCCATCCGCGAGCCCGGGTCCCGGTCGATCAGCAGGCGGTGCGCGACGGCGTTCGGCGCGCCGACACCCGGCAGCGGGACGGTCGGGGCGATCGGCGACATGTCCTCGCCGAGGGAGGTGCCGGGCACGTGGGCCAGCTTCTCCAGCACGGTGCGGCCGATGTGGCGGTAGGTGGTCCACTTGCCGCCGGCGACCGACAGCATGCCGCCCTTGCCCTCGGTGACGACCGTCTCGCGCTTGGCGGCGGCGGTGTCGCCCGGGCCGCCGGGCAGCACCCGCAGGCCGGCGAAGCTGTAGGTGATCAGGTCGCGGTCGATGTGCTCGTCACGGATCGCGTGCGCGGCCTCGCCGAGGATCTGGTCGACGTCCGCCTCGGTGGCCCGGACGTCCTTCGGGTCGCCGGTGAACTCCTCGTCGGTGGTGCCGAGCAGGACGTGGTCCTCCCACGGGATGGCGAAGGAGACACGGTACTTGTCGATCGGGATGGTCAGCGCGGCGCGCCACGGCGAGCGGCGCTTGACCACCACGTGGGCACCCTTGGACAGCCGGATCGACGGCGCGGCGCCGGCGTCCTCCATCCGTCGCAGGTGGTCCACCCACGGGCCGGTCGCGTTCAGCACCAGGCGGGCGTCGACGCCGAACTCGGTGCCGTCCAGGCGGTCCTTGAGCTCGGCACCGGTGACCCGGCCGCCGGTGAAGCGCAGGCCGGTGACCTCGGCGTGGTTGAGCACGACGGCGCCGGCCTCGACCGCGGCGCGCACGGTCATCACGGCGACGCGCGAGTCGTTCATCTGGTGGTCGCCGTAGACGGCCACCGAGCGCAGGCCCTCGGTGCGCAGCGCGGGCACCTGCTGGGCGGCGTGCGCGGCGGTCGAGACCCGGCCCATGCCGTCACGGAAGGCGGAGAGCGCCGAGTAGAGGAAGACGCCGGCGCCGAGCTTGGGCGCGCTGTGCGGGCCGCCCTTGTAGACCGGGACGAAGAAGGTCAGCGGGTTGACCAGGTGCGGGGCCACGTCGGTGGAGAGCACCCGGCGCTCCTTGTGGTTCTCCGCGACCAGCTTGACCGCACCGGTCTGCAGGTAGCGCAGACCGCCGTGGACGAGCTTGGAGGAGGCACTGGAAGTGGCACCGGCGAAGTCGCCGGCGTCGACCATGGCGACCTTCAGACCGGCCTGGGACGCGGTCCAGGCGACGGCGGTGCCGAGGATGCCGCCCCCGATCACCAGCAGGTCGTAGGTGGCCTTGCCGAGCAGCTCGCGGGTCTCGGCGCGGGAGGCGGTGCGGCCGGCGGTGCGCTCGGCGCCCAGGGTCGGGATGGTTGCCATGGTGTGTGTACGGCGCGCGGGTCGGGCGGCGCCGTTACTCCTCTCGGTGTGCGTACGGCCTCTGTGCGGAGAGACCGGGTCGGCCCGGTGCGACGGGCCGGTGAAACGGGAGCGGGCCGGCCGGGGCACGGGGCCCCGACCGGCTTCGCGATCAGTTGTTCTCTTCCTCCTCCACCCAGCCCATGGTGCGCTCGACGGCCTTGAGCCACTTCTTGTACTCGCGCTCCCGGGTGGCCTCGTCCATGCGGGGCGTCCACTCGGCGGCGCGGTGCCAGTTGGCCCGCAGGGTGTCGAGGTCGTTCCAGAAGCCGACCGCCAGGCCCGCCGCGTAGGCGGCGCCGAGGGCGGTGGTCTCGGCCACGTACGGGCGCTCGACCGGGGCGTCCAGGACATCGGCGATGTTCTGCATGAGCAGGTTGTTGCTGGTCATGCCGCCGTCGACCTTGAGGGCGGTGAGCTCGACCCCGGAGTCCTTCTGCATGGCGTCGACGACCTCGCGGGTCTGCCAGGCGGTGGCCTCCAGGACGGCCCGGGCCAGGTGGCCCTTGGTGACGTACCGGGTCAGGCCGGCGATCACACCGCGGGCGTCGGAGCGCCAGTACGGGGCGAACAGACCGGAGAAGGCCGGGACGAAGTAGGCGCCGCCGTTGTCCTCGACCGTGTTGGCGAGGGTCTCGATCTCGGCGGCGGTGGAGATGATGCCGAGCTGGTCGCGCAGCCACTGGACCAGCGAGCCGGTGACGGCGATCGAGCCTTCCAGGGCGTACACCGGGGCCTGGTCGCCGATCCGGTAGCCGACCGTGGTCAGCAGGCCGTGGTACGAGTTGACGATCTTCTCGCCGGTGTTCAGCAGCAGGAAGGTGCCGGTGCCGTAGGTGGACTTGGCCTCGCCCTCGTTGAAGCAGGTCTGGCCGAACAGCGCGGCCTGCTGGTCGCCGAGCGCGGCGGCGACCGGGACGCCCGCCAGGTCGCCGACGGCCTCGCCGTACACCTCGGCGGAGGAGCGGATCTCCGGCAGGACGGCCATCGGCACGCCCATCGACTCGGCGATCTCCTCGTCCCAGGCCAGGCTCTTGAGGTTCATCAGCATGGTCCGGCTGGCGTTGGTCACGTCGGTCACGTGCTTGCCGCCGTCGACACCACCGGTGAGGTTCCAGATGACCCAGGTGTCCATGGTGCCGAAGAGGATGTCGCCGGCCTCGGCGCGCTCGCGCAGGCCCTCGACGTTGTCCAGCAGCCAGCGGATCTTCGGGCCGGCGAAGTAGCTGGCCAGCGGGAGGCCGGTCTCGCGGCGGAAGCGGTCCTGGCCGACGTTGCGGCCGAGCTCGCGGCAGAGCGCCTCGGTGCGGGTGTCCTGCCACACCAGGGCGTTGTGCACCGGCTCGCCGGTGTTCTTGTCCCACAGGACGGTGGTCTCGCGCTGGTTGGTGATGCCGATCGCGCGGATGTCGTCCTTGGTCAGACCGGCCTTCTCCAGCGCGCCGCGGACGACCGACTGGACCCGGGTCCAGATCTCGGCGGCGTCGTGCTCGACGTAGCCGGGCTGGGGGAAGATCTGCCGGTGCTCCTGCTGGTCGACGGAGACGATCCGGCCGTCGGCGCCGAAGATGATGCAGCGGCTGGAGGTGGTGCCCTGGTCGATCGCGGCGATGTAGTTGCCAGTGGAGGTCATGAGGGTCCTCGGCTCAAGAGGTTGGCGGGGGAGGTGGGCCTGACTCTCAGGTCAGTCCCCGTGCTCGGGTGGGGTGGAAACCCGGGGGGATCAGAACGCGGCGTGGTACAGGCCGCCGGCCAGCAGACCGCCGATGATCGGACCGGCCACCGGGATCCAGGCGTAGGACCAGTCGGAGCCGCCCTTGTTGGGGATCGGCAGCAGCGAGTGGACGATGCGCGGACCCAGGTCGCGGACCGGGTTGATGGCGTAGCCGGTCGGGCCGCCGAGGGAGAGGCCGATGCCGACCACGGTGAAGGCGACGATCAGGATGCCGGTGCCGGAGAGGCCGAGGCCCTTGGTCAGGCCCTGGGTGAGGATGGCCAGGCAGAGCACGAAGGTGCCGATGATCTCGGTGAGCAGGTTCTGGACCGGGTTCCGGATCTCGGGACCGGTCGAGAAGATGCCGAGGGTGGGCTCCTGGTTGGCCTGGAACTGGCCGAGGTAGGTGAGCCACACGAAGACGGCGCCGATCATCGCGCCGAGCAGCTGGGAGCCGAGGTAGACCGGAACCTTGCTCCAGTCGCCGCTGTCGACGGCGAGGGCCAGGGTGACGGCCGGGTTCAGGTGGGCGCCGGACTTCGGAGCCGACATGTAGGCGGCGATCATCACCGCGAAGCCCCAGCCGAAGGTGATCGCCAGCCAGCCGGCGTTCAGGGCCTTCGACTTCTTGAGCGTCACGGCGGCACAGACGCCACCGCCGAGAAGTATCAGGGCGGCGGTGCCGAGGGTTTCGCCGACGAAGATGTCGCCGTTGGAGAACGCGGACACAAAGACTCCCTTGTCCATATGGCCCGGAGGTGCGGGTGGGGGCAGGGGCCGGGCGGATCGCTGGGCGGGTGAGCGCTCTGTGGGATGGATTCGCACGGCCATCGTTCGACAATGTCGACCGTCATGCGGAAGCTTCCTCCCCGGGTCGCCCTCCCGTCAAGGCCGGGTTACGCAGCTGTGACCCTTCGCTCGCCGCGCTACCCGTAGTCACCGAACGGATCATCGCAATTTTGGACAAAACGGTAAGGCGCGGACGGGCATTTCGCCCGTCCGCGCCTCAGCGTGAACGTCTTCCTGTGGTGCCGCGGGCCCGCGGCGGGGCGGCCGGGGCGGCGGGGCGGCCGGGCGGCCGCGGGCCGGGGGTGGCCGGGACCGGGCCGCTCCGAGCGGTCAGAACCGTCCGGCGCCCAGGTCCCGGGAGATCGCCCGGGCCGCGCTGCGCACCGAGGCGACCAGCGAGGGCTTCACGAAGCCGTCCTCGCAGACCCGCTCGACCGCGCCGCTGATGCAGACCGCGCCGACCGGATTGCGCCGCCGGTCCTGGATCAGCGCGCCGATCGAGGCCACGCCCTCCCAGGTCTCCTCCACCGCGTCGGCCCAGCCGCGCTCACGGGTCAGCGCCGCCTCGGCGTCCACGTCCGCGGCCTCGGTCAGCGTCCGCGCGGTGTACGACTCGAACGGGCCCTCGCCCAGCTCGCCGCGCGCCACCGGGTCGTAGGCCAGGAGCACCTTGCCCAGCGCGGTCGAGTGCAGCGGCTGCATCGAGCCGACCTCCAGCACTTGCCTGGTGTCGTCCGGTCGGAACACGTGGTGCACGATCAGCACTCCGCGCTGGTGCAGCACCCCCAGATAGACGGTCTCCCCGGACGCCCGGGCCAGGTCGTCGGCCCAGACCAGTGCCCTGGCACGCAGCTCGTGCACGTCCAGGTAGCTCTGGCCCAGCCGCAGCAGCTCGGCGCCCAGCTGGTACTTGCCGCTCTCCGGGTCCTGCTCGACGAATCCCTCCTGCTGGAGGGTGCGCAGGATCCCGTGGGCGGTGCCCTTCGCCAGGTCCAGCGCCGTCGCGACCTCCGACAGGCCCAGGCGGCGCTCGCCGCCGGCCAGCAGACGCATGATCGCGGCGGCCCGGGAGAGCGACTGGATCGGGCCGGGCATTGGTACCTCCGCGCGGACAGGCGGTCGACATTGTCGACCGCAGTGGTAACGGCACGAGTCTGCCAGGCCGTCGCCGTTCCGTGCACCTTCCCCCTCGGTAACCTGCGTCGGCCGACCCGGTCGTGCGCCCGCGCACCGCCGTCCGTCCGGTCCGGGCCGCCTACCGGCGGGTGCTCGGCTCCCCGGCGTCCGGCCGTCCGGGGTGCCGCTTCCCGGCGTCCCGCTTTCCGGCGTCCCGCTTTCCGGCGTCCCGCTCCCCGGTCGCGGCGGCCACCCCGGCGGCCACCGCCCGGATCCCGGCCGGTCCGACCCGGCAGCAGCCGCCCACCAGCCGTGCCCCGTCGGCCAGCCAGCCCGCCACCCCGCCCCGGCCGTCGGCGGCCCGGGGCGGACCGGCCGCACCGAAGGCCGGCTCCCCGCACCACGTCCCGGCCGCCGGGTCCCAGCCCTCGCCGCTGTTCGGGTAGACCACCACCGGCTTGCCCGACACCCGCGCCGCGAGCGCCACCGCCCGGTCCGCCTCCTCCGGCGTGCAGCAGTTCACCCCGACCGCCACCACCTCCTCCGCCCCGGCCACCAGCGCGAACGCCTCCGCCAGCGGCTGCCCGGCCCGGGTCCGCCCGCCCGCCGCCGCGAACGACAGCCAGACCGGTACGCCCAGCCCGCGCACCGCCCGCAGCAGCACCCGCGCCTCGTCGACGTCCGGCACCGTCTCCAGTGCCAGCACGTCGGGACCGGCCGCCGCGAGCACCTCCAGCCGGGGCCGGTGGAACGCCTCCAGCTCGGTCGGCGTCAGCCCGTACCGGCCCCGGTACTCCGAGCCGTCCGCCAGCACCGCCCCGTACGGGCCCACCGAGGCCGCCACCCACCGGCGGGGGCCGGGCAGTCCGCGGGCCGCCTCCCGGGCCAGCTCCACACTTCCGGCCATCAGCCGGGCGGCGGCCGCCCGGCCCACCCCGCGCCGGGCGAAGCCGGCGAAGCTCGCTTGGTAGCTCGCGGTGATCGCGACCCGCGCGCCCGCCTCGAAGAACGCCCGGTGCGCCGCCACGACCGCCTCCGGCGCGTCCGCCAGCAGCCGGGCCGACCACAGCGCGTCCGCCAGGTCGAAGCCGGCCGAGGCGAGCCGTTCGGACAGTCCGCCGTCCAGCACCAGCGGCCCGGCCGCCAGGGCGGCCGCGAAGTCCGCCGGGGGTGCGTCGTCGGGCGTGGGGGCGGAGGCGGGCCGGTCGGCCCCGGGCCGGTCCATCACGTCCTCCTCGGGGCGGGCGGCGTCCCGGCCGGTCCGGAGGACGCCCTGGTCACAGGGTAGGAGCGGCCGGCCGCGGCCGGGGCGGAAAACCATTTGCCGCAGAGTCAAGGGATCGCTACGTTGTGCTCAGAACGAGAAGGACGGCCGCCCGCCACCGCGGGCCCGGCGGGGGAGAGGAGCGCGCAGCGTGGACACCACCGAGCAGGAGTGGCTCGCCTCCTACGATCCGCGCGCCTACACCCCGGTCGCCGTCACCGTGGACGTGGTGGCCCTGACCCTGCGCCAGGGCCGGCTCCACGTCCTGCTGGTCGAGCGTGCCCTCCCGCCCTACCAGGGGCGCTGGGCCCTGCCCGGCGGCTTCCTGCGGGCCGGCGAGGAGAGCCTCGACGAAGCCGCCGCCCGCGAGCTCGCGGAGGAGACCGGCCTGCCCGGCACGGTCGGCGCCGAGGCCGCCCTGAGCCGGATCCATCTCGAACAGCTCGGCAGCTACGGCGTACCCGACCGCGACCCGCGGATGCACGTGATCTCGGTCGCCTACCTGGCCTTCGCCCCCGACCTGCCCGATCCGCGGGCCGGCAGCGACGCGGCACACGCCGCCTGGCACCCCGTCACCGACCTCGATCTCCGGCCCGCCGGCCGGTCCGAGTCCGCCGGTGCTCCCGCCGACACCCACGGGGGTGGCGTCGGCGGGAGCACCGGCCCCTCCGGCCCCTCCGGCCCCTCCGGCCCGGAGTACCCCGTGCCCCCGGAGCACCCCGCCGATCCGGCCGCACCCCCGCCCGCCGGGGCACCCACCCCGATCGAGCTCGCCTTCGACCACGCCCGGATCCTCGCCGACGGCCTCGACCGCGCCCGCGCCAAGATCGAGTACAGTCCGCTGGCCACCGCCTTCCTCCAGCACGACTTCACCATTCCGGAGCTGCGCGCCGTCTACGAGGCCGTCTGGGACGAGAAGCTCCACCCGGGCAACTTCCACCGCAAGGTGCTCTCCGTCCCCGGCTTCGTCGAGGGCACCGGCACCACCACCGAACGCGGCGGCGCCCGCGGCGGCCCCCGGGCCCGCACCTACCACGCCGGCGACGCCACACTGCTCCACCCGGCCCTCCTCCGCCCCGCCCAGGGCGATCCGCCCCAGCAGCCCCCACCGGCGCTCTCCCCGGGCCGGACCACCTGATCACCACCCCGCTCCCGGCCGCCCGCACTACCATCCGGCCATGACGACTCAAGAGGCCGACACCGTGCGCCAGCAGCCCAACTCCCACTGCCACTTCTGCGGATCCCCCTACCCGGCCGGCACCGACGGCTGGCCCCGCACCTGCTCCGCGTGCAGCGAGATCAGCTACCGCAACCCGCTGCCCGTCGTCGTCACCCTCCTGCCCGTCACCGGCGAGGACACCGCCCCCGGCCTGGTGGTCATCCGCCGCACCATCGAGCCCGGCTACGGCGAACTCGCCCTCCCCGGCGGCTACATCGACTACGGCGAGAGCTGGCAGCAGGCCTGCGTGCGCGAGCTGCGCGAGGAGACCGGCATCCTGGCCGAGCACACCGACGTCACCCTGGTCGCCACCGACTCCGACACCCGCGGCGGCTTCCTCTGCCTCTTCGGCCTCCTCCCCGCCCGCCCGCTCGCCGCCCTCCCGCCCTCCGTCCCCACCGACGAGACCGACGGCTGGCAGCTCTCCACCCCCGAGACCCCGCTCGCCTTCCCCTTCCACACCCGTGTCTCCCGCTCCTGGTTCAACGGCGAATTCACCCGCCCCTGACCAGCGGCGGCCGCGCCGGGCAGACCCTGGCGCCCCGGCCGCTCACATGGCAGGGTCTGCACGGACAGCCCCCAACCGGACGCGGGCCCTGCCACAAGCGACCCCGTCCGCCCTCATCACCGGCCGGGAGACCACCACCGTGAGCACCCCACCCCAGGACCAGCCGCTCTGGCGCCCGAACCCCGAGCGTGCCGCCGGCACCGGGATCGTGGCCTTCCAGGCCTGGGCCGCCCAGCACCACGGCGCCCCGGCCGCCCCGCTCGCCCCCACCACCTCGGACGCCGAGGCCGCCGCCCGCTACGCCGCCCTGCACGCCTGGTCGGTCGAGGACCTCGACCGCTTCTGGACCGCCGTCACCCAGTGGTTCGACGTCCGCTTCACCCAGGCCCCCGAGGCCGTCCTCGCCGACCCCGCGATGCCCGGCGCCCGCTGGTTCCCCGGCGCCCGCCTCAACTACGCCGAGCACGCGCTGCGCGCCGGCGAGCAGGCCGGGAACGCCGACCGCCCCGCCGTCCTCCACCTCGACGAGACCACCGACGAGCCGCTCGTCCTCACCTGGGCCGAACTCCGCCGACAGGTCGGCTCCCTCGCGGCCGCCCTCCGCGCCCGGGGCGTCCGCCCCGGCGACCGCGTCGGCGCCTACCTGCCCAACATCCCGCAGGCCGCCGTCGCCCTGCTCGCCACCGCCGCCGTCGGCGCCGTCTGGACCAGCTGCGCCCCCGACTTCGGCGCCCGCAGCGTCCTCGACCGCCTCCAGCAGATCGAGCCGGTCGTCCTCTTCGCCGTCGACGGCTACCACTACGGCGGCAAGGACCACGACCGCACCGAGGTCGTCGCCGAACTCCGCCGCGAACTCCCCACCCTGCACACCGTCGTGCACGTCCCCCTGCTCGGCACCCCCGCCCCCGAGGGCGCCCTGGCCTGGGAGGACCTCACCGCGGAGGACACCGAGCCGGTCTTCGAGGCCGTGCCCTTCGACCACCCGCTCTGGGTCCTCTACTCCTCCGGCACCACCGGCCTGCCCAAGGCCATCGTCCAGAGCCAGGGCGGCATCCTGGTCGAGCACCTCAAGCAGGCCGGCCTCCACCTCGACCTCGGCCCCGAGGACCGCTTCCTCTGGTACACCTCCACCGGCTGGATGATGTGGAACTTCCTCCTCGCCGGCCTGCTCGTCGGATCGACGGTCGTCACCTACGACGGCAGCCCGGGCCACCCCGACACCGGCGCCTTCTGGTCCGTGGCCGCGCGCACCCGCGCCACCGTCCTCGGCACCTCCGCCGCCTACGTCATCGCCAGCCGCAAGGCCGACCTCCACCCCGGCCGGGACCTCGACCTCTCCGCCGTCCGCTGCCTGGGCACCACCGGCTCCCCGCTCCCGCCCGACGGCTTCCGCTGGATCTACGAGGAGGTCAAGGAGGACGTCTGGCTCGCCTCCGTCAGCGGCGGCACCGACGTCTGCTCCTGCTTCGTCGGCGGCGTCCCCACCCTCCCGGTCCACCTCGGCGAGATCCAGGCCCCCAGCCTCGGCGCCGCCGTCGAGTCCTGGGACGTCAACGGTCACCCGCTCACCGACGAGGTCGGCGAACTCGTCGTCACCAAGCCCATCCCGTCCATGCCCACCGGCTTCTGGAACGACCCCGAGGGCACCCGGTACCACGACAGCTACTTCGACACCTACCCCGGCATCTGGCGCCACGGCGACTGGATCACCGCCACCTCCCGCGGCACCGTCGTCATCCACGGACGCTCCGACTCCACCCTCAACCGCCAGGGCGTCCGGATGGGCTCCTCGGACATCTACGAGGTCGTCGAGCGCCTCCCCGAGATCGCCGAATCCCTGGTCATCGGCCTGGAGGAGCCCGACGGCGGCTACTGGATGCCGCTCTTCGTCGTCCTGACCCCCGGTGCCGAACTCGACCAGGACCTCATCGGCCGCATCCGCACCTCGCTGCGCACCGAACTCTCCCCCCGCCACGTCCCCGACGAGGTCATCGCCGTCCGCGGCCTGCCGCACACCCTCACCGGCAAGCGGATCGAGGTCCCGGTCAAGCGCCTGCTCTCCGGGACCCCGCTCGACCAGGCCGTCAACCCCGGCTCCGTCGACAACCTCGACCACCTGCGGTACTTCGAGCAGCTCCGCCTGGAGCGCGAGCGAGCCGCCGCCGAGTGACCGGCCCCCGGACACGCCGAAGGGGCCCGCTCCACCGGCCGGTGGAGCGGGCCCCTTCGTGTCGTCCCGCGAGCGCTACTCGCCCGACAGCACCTGCTGCGCCGCGGCCCGGGCCTCCTCGGCGCTGTCCGCCGCCCGGGCCGCCTCGGCGGCCCGGCGGCACTGCGCCAGCGTGTACTTGGCCAGCGCCGTCCGCACGTAGGGGATCGACGCCGCGCCCATCGACAGGCTGGTGACACCGAGACCGGTCAGCACCACGGCCAGCAGCGGGTCGGAGGCCGCCTCGCCGCACACACCGCAGCTCTTGCCCTCGGCCTGCGCGGCCTCGGCGGCGAACGCGATCAGGTCCAGCAGCGCCGGCTGCCACGGGTCCTGCAGCCGCGCCAGCGCACCGACCTGGCGGTCCGCGGCGAAGGCGTACTGGGCCAGGTCGTTGGTCCCCAGGGAGAGGAACTCGACCTCCTGGAGGATCGAGCGCGCCCGCAGCGCGGCCGACGGGATCTCCACCATCGCACCGAACTTGGCGCTCAGCCCGGCCTCGCGACACGCCTCGGCGAAGTCCTTGGCGTCCTTGCGGTCGGCCACCATCGGGGCCATCACCTCGAGGTGCACCGGCAGGCCCTCGGAGGCCGTCGCCAGCGCCCGCAGCTGGGTCCGCAGCACCTCCGGGTGCTCCAGCAGGGTGCGCAGACCGCGCACACCGAGCGCCGGGTTCGGCTCGTCGGCCGGGGTCAGGAAGTCCAGCGGCTTGTCCGCGCCCGCGTCGAGCACCCGGACCACGACCCGGCCCTCCGGGAACGCCTCCAGCACCTTGCGGTACGCCTCGACCTGCTTCTCCTCGGTCGGCGCCTTCGCCGAGTCGTCCAGGAAGAGGAACTCGGTGCGGAAGAGACCGACACCCTCGGCGCCCGCCTCCAGCGCGGCCGGCAGGTCGCCCGGACCGCCGACGTTGGCCAGCAGCGGCATCCGGTGCCCGTCCGAGGTCGCGCCCGGACCGGAGGAGGCCGCCAGCGCCGCCTTGCGCTCGGCGGCGATCCGGCGCAGCTCGTCCTGCTTCTCGGTGCTCGGCTCGACCAGCACGTCACCGGAGCTGCCGTCCACCGCGACGACCGTGCCCTCGGCCACGTCGGCCGCCCCCGGCAGCGCGACCACGGCCGGCACGCCCATGGCCCGGGCCAGGATGGCGCTGTGGCTGGTCGGCCCGCCCTCCTCGGTCACGAAGCCGAGCACCAGCGTCGGGTCCAGCAGCGCGGTGTCGGCCGGAGCGAGGTCCCGGGCGAACAGCACGTACGGCTCGTCGCTGTCCGGCACACCCGGCATCGGCACGCCCAGCAGGCGCGCGACGATCCGGTTCCGCACGTCGTCCAGGTCGGCGACCCGGCCGGCCAGGTACTCGCCGGCCGAGGCGAGCAGCGCCCGGTAGGCGGCGAAGGCGTCGTAGACGCCGCGCTCGGCGCTGCTGCCGACAGCGATCCGGCGGGAGACGTCGGCCATCAGCTCGGGGTCCTGCGCCATCAGCGCCTGGGCCTCCAGCACGGCCTGGGCCTCGCCGCCCGCGAGGTTGCCGCGGGCGATCAGGTCCGCGGCCACGGCCTCGACGGCTGCCTGGGCGCGGGCCTGCTCGCGCGGAGCGTCCTCGGTCGGGATCTGGGTGGCCGGGGGCTCCAGCACGGCGGTACCCATGTGGCGCACCTGGCCGATCGCGACTCCGTGGCTGACACCCACGCCTCGCAGCGTCTTCTCCATGTCTTTCTCCGTGAGAGAGGCGGCCCCGCCGGGTACCGCTGTGTGCCGGGCCGCCCCGACCGGAGCGGTGGGGCGGGTGTGTCCTGTAAGAGGGGACCGGTAGAAGGGGAGAGGTCAGCTCCAGCTGAACAGGGCGTCGCCGACGGCGACCTCCCCGCTCTCCAGCAGCCCGCCGAGCGAGTCGGCAGCGGCCTCCAGCGCGACGATCGGCGAGATCGGCGACTTGCCGGCGGCCTCGACCGCGGCCGGGTCCCACTTGATGACGGCCTGGCCGCGGGTGACCGTGTCGCCCTTGTTGACGAGCAGCTCGAAGCCCTCGCCGTTCAGCTGGACGGTGTCGATGCCCAGGTGGGTCAGGACCCCGTGCCCGTCCGCGTCGACGACGACGAACGCGTGCGGGTGCATCGAGACGACCACGCCGTCGACCGGGGCGACGGCCTCGGTCGGCCGACGCACCGGGTCGATCGCGGTGCCGGGGCCGACCATCGCGCCCGAGAACACGGGGTCCGGCACGCCGGCGAGCCCTACGACCTTGCCGGTCAGCGGCGACGTCACAGTGGTCATGGATGAGCCTCCCAAGTGCGCAGTACAGGCGAGCGGCCGCGAACGCGGCGGGGTGATCGACTGAAGCCTAAATCATGTCAACTTCGGACATCCGCTGACATTCCGGGTGGCCGGCCGCGCCGTCCGCCCCCACCAGTCAGTCATCTCGTCGACCACTAGTGGTCTAGTCCTCTTGGCCGATGCGCCGCACTCTACAGGCATCTTGGCGAATCGGGACCATTGCTGTATATGCTCGCGAGAGCAACAAATCACGCGTCCGTCCGGGTGACACCGGCGCGGCCCGATTCGCGCTCGGCCCGACGACCCGCTATGGTTGGCCGAGTCGCCGCAAGTCGACGGTTAACGCCAGATTTCAGAAACGAAAAGCACCGGTTAAACAACGGTGAACGGATCTGATAGGCTGGGGACACGAAAGAACGAAGCGCCCGGAGGGCCGGTGTGAAAGCCGCCCGAAGGAAGTGTCCGTTCCTTGAGAACTCAACAGCGTGCCAAAAGTCAACG
>NZ_JBIVGI010000052.1:0-39386 GCF_044748625.1 Kitasatospora sp. NPDC089913
CCCCGTTTGTTTTTGTGGGGGGGGTGGTAAACTTGGTGGGTGGGGGGGGGGTTTTTGCGGGGGGGGTGGTTGGGGGGGGGGGGGGCCGGTGATGAGCACCGGCCCGCCCCGCCTCCCGCCGCAGGGCTCCGTCAGCGGACGCTCGTACCCATCCAGGAGCGGTTGCCGAGCAGGGTCTTCACGTCGGAGGCGAAGCCGTTGTCGGGGTTCACCTGGAAGCCGAGCTCGTAGAGGGTGTCCTTGTCCCAGCCGGTGGTGAGCAGGCGGACGGGGACGTCACCGGGGTGGGCCTGGAGGGCGAGCTTGAGTTCGGCGACGACCCCGGGGGTGACCCGGGCTGCCGGGACGGTGATCTGGACCGGGGGCTTGGTGCCGAGTTCGGCGGAGGAGACGTCGAGGGTGGTGAGCTCCTGCCCGAAGATGCTCAGCGAGCCGTCGCGCTCGTTGAGGCGCCCCCGGACCGAGACGACGTTGTCCTCGACCATCTGCTCGGCCATCAGGTTGTAGGTGGCGGGGAAGAAGAGCACCTCGACCGA
Organism: Kitasatospora sp. NPDC089913; assembly: GCF_044748625.1. Classification (NCBI taxonomy): domain Bacteria; kingdom Bacillati; phylum Actinomycetota; class Actinomycetes; order Kitasatosporales; family Streptomycetaceae; genus Kitasatospora; species Kitasatospora sp. NPDC089913. The sequence goes on from NZ_JBIVGI010000052.1 coordinate 537, forward strand.
GCCGTCGCGGTCGGCGACGGTGATGATCGCCCAGGCGTTGCCGGCCTTGTTGATCCGGCGGTCCACGGCGGTGATGAGGCCGGACAGGCGGACCTCGCCCTCGGTGCGGCCCGAGCCGAGCAGGTCGACGATCGAGGTGTCGCGGTTCTGGGAGAGGATGTGCTCGGCGCCGTCCAGCGGGTGGCTGGAGACGTAGAGGCCGAGCATCTCCCGCTCCAGGGAGAGCAGTTGGCGGCGCGGCCATTCGCGGTCGGTGAGCTGGAAGTCCAGCCCGATGCCACCGCCCTCCGCTGCGTCGAGGGCGCCGAAGAGGTCGTCCTGGCCGATCGCCTGCTGCTTCTTCAGCCCGGTGACGGCGTCGATCGCGCTCTCGTGCACCGTGCTCAGCGAGAGCCGGGTGTGTCCGAGCGAGTCGAAGGCACCGGCCTTGACCAGGGAGTCGACGGTGCGCTTGTTGCACACCACCAGCTCGACCTTGTCCAGGAAGTCCGGGAACGAGGTGTACTTGCCCTTCTCGGCCCGGGTGGCCACCAGCGACTCGATGACCGGGACGCCGACGTTGCGCACCGCCTTCAGGCCGAAGCGGACGTCGCTGCCGACGGCGGTGAAGTCGACCACCGACTCGTTGACGTCGGGGGAGAGGATCTTGATGCCCATCTGCCGGCACTCGGCCAGGTAGATCGCCATCTTGTCCTTGTCGTCGGCGACCGAGGTGAGCAGGGCGGCCATGTACTCGGCGGGGTAGTTCGCCTTGAGGTAGGCGGTCTGGTACGAGACCAGGCCGTAGGCGGCGGAGTGCGATTTGTTGAAGGCGTAGCCGGCGAACGGGACCAGGACGTCCCAGACGGCCTGGATCGCCTCGTCGGAGTAGCCGCGCTCCTTGCAGCCGGCGTGGAAGGGGACGAACTCCTTCTCCAGCACCTCCTTCTTCTTCTTGCCCATCGCCCGGCGGAGCAGGTCGGCCTGTCCGAGCGAGTACCCGGCGAGCACCTGGGCCGCTCGCTGCACCTGCTCCTGGTAGACGATGAGGCCGTAGGTGGGGCCGAGGACGTCGGCGAGCGGCGCCTCCAGCTCCGGGTGGATCGGGATGATCTCCTGCTGGGCGTTCTTGCGCAGCGCGTAGTTGGTGTGCGAGTTCATGCCCATCGGGCCGGGCCGGTAGAGCGCGGAGACGGCGGAGATGTCGGCGAACTCGGTGGGCTTCATCAGCTTGAGCAGGGCGCGCATGGGGCCGCCGTCGAGCTGGAACACACCGAGGGTGTCGCCCCGGGCGAGCAGCTGGTAGGTGGTGGGGTCGTCGATCGGGATCTTCTCGATGTCGACGTCCACGCCGCGGTTGGCCTTGACGATCTTGATGCAGTGATCGATGATGCCCAGGTTCCGCAGCCCCAGGAAGTCCATCTTGATCAGGCCCATGGCTTCGCACGACGGGTAGTCGAAGCCGGTGATGATCACGCCGTCCTTGTCCCGCATGTGCAGCGGGATGAGGTCGAGCAGCGGCGTCGAGGAGAGGATGACGGCCGCGGCGTGCACGCCGGTGCCGCGGATCAGGCCCTCGATGCCCAGGCCGGTGTCGATGATCTTCTTGACGTCGGACTCGTTCTCGTACAGCGAGCGGATCTCGGTGCCCTCGTTGTACCGCGGGTGCTTGTCGTTGAAGAGGTCCGCCAGCGGGACACCCTTGCCCATGACGTCCGGCGGCATCGCCTTGGTGATCCGGTCGCCCATGGCGAACGGGTAGCCGAGGATGCGGTTGGCGTCCTTGACGGCGGCCTTGGCCTTGATCGTGCCGAAGGTGTTGACCTGGGCCGTGTAGGCGGAGCCGTACTTGTCGGTGACGTAGCGCACCATCTGGTCGCGCTGGCGGTCGTCGAAGTCGATGTCGACGTCCGGGGGGTTGATGCGCTCGGGGTTCAGGAACCGCTCGAACAGCAGGTCGTGCTCCAGCGGGTCCAGCTCGGTGATCCGGGTCAGGTAGGAGACCATCGAGCCGGCCGCCGATCCTCGGCCCGGGCCGACCGGGATGCCGTTGTCCCGGGCGTACTGGCAGATGTCGGCGACCACGAGGAAGTAGGCGTCGAAGCCCATCGGGGAGATGACGCCCATCTCCAGCTCGACCCGGTCCAGCACCTCCTGGCTCGGGTTGTCGCCGTAACGGTGCTTGAGGCCGGCGGCGATCTTCTGGCGCAGGAACGAGGCCTGGGTCTCGCCCTCCGGCACGTCGAACTGCGGCATCCGGTCGACGTAGGTGAACACCTCGTCGTACGACTCGACCCGCTCCGCGATCGCCAGCGTGTTGTCGCAGGCCTCCGGCAGCTCGCGGAAGAGCTCGCGCATCTCCTCGGCGGTCTTGACGTAGTAGCCGGTGCCCTGGAACTTGAACCGGTTCGGGTCGTCCTTGTTCTTGCCCACGCCGACGCAGAGCAGGCTGTCGTGGGCGTCCGCCTGGTCGGCGGTGACGTAGTGCGAGTCGTTGGTGGCCAGCAGCGGGATGTTCAGCTGCTTGGCGAGGCGCAGCAGGTCCTCGCGCACGTCCTGCTCGATGGACAGGCCGTGGTCCATCAGCTCCAGGAAGTAGTTCTCCTTGCCGAAGATGTCCTGGTACGCGCCGGCGGCCTTGACGGCCTCCTCGTACTGGCCGAGCCGCAGCCGGGTCTGCACCTCGCCGGAGGGGCAGCCGGTGGTGGCGATGATGCCGGTGGCGTTGGCGGCGATCAGCTCCCGGTCCATCCGGGGCTTCATGTAGTAGCCCTCCATCGACGCGAGCGAGGAGAGCTTGAAGAGGTTCCGCAGGCCGGTGGCGTTCTGCGCCCACATGGTCATGTGGGTGTAGCGGCCGCCGCCGGAGACGTCCTTGCCGCCCTCGCCGTCCGCGCTGGCCGGCCGCTGGCCGCCGGGCGACCAGAACACCTGCTTCTTGTGGAAGCGCGAGGACGGGGCGACGTACGCCTCGATGCCGATGATCGGCTTGACGCCGGTCTTGGCGGCGGCGTGGAAGAACTCGTAGGCGCCGAACATGTTGCCGTGGTCACTCATCGCGATGGCGGGCATGCCCTGTCTCTCCGCCTCCGCGAAGAGCTTGCCGTTCTTCGCGGCCCCGTCCAGCATCGAGTACTCCGTGTGGACGTGCAGGTGCGCGAAGCTGTCGGACACGGCGCTGTGCTCCTCGGGAGGGACGACGGTACGGGCAAGCGGTCCAGGTTAGTCGGTCGGCGGGGGCGACACGCCAGGGGTGTCCGGCAGTCCGGTCGTGCGGGCCGGTGGGCCCGGACGGTCGGGCCGGTCAGGCCGGGTGGTGGTCCGGCACGGCGTTGAGCTCGATCCCGTGCTCCAGCAGGGCCTTCATGGCGCACAGTGCGGTGGTGAAGCCGCCGACGGTGTCGTTCACCCACTGGACGGTCTCGTCCCCCGACCCCCGGAAACCGGTCTCGGCGACCTCGACGAAGGTGACGTCCGTCGCACGCGGGGTGAAGGTCAGCTCGACGGTCGTCGGCCGGTCGTAGTTGCCCCACTCGAACCGGATCAGACGTCCTTCCGCCACCTCCCGGACCCGCACCTCGGCCGAGGCCCCGTACGTCTCCCACTCCCAGCGCAGCTCGGCGCCCGCCACCATCGGTCCGCTGCTCCGGCTGTACCAGAACCGGGTCGTGACGGCCGGGTCGGCGAAGGCCCGGAACGCCTCCTCGGCGGGCCTGCGGACGGCCATGCAGGCGTACGCGCGGGGGGCCAGGGTCAGTTCGAGTCTCTCCATGCCGAGGATCATCCGCCGCCGCCGGTCGGGATCCAAGCACCCGGCCGCCCCCGCCCGCACGTGGTGCCGGGGCCGGTGCGGGGAGTCCCGCACCGGCCCCGGCGGCCGTCGGTCAGCGGAGCTGGAGCGACCACTCCTGCTTCCAGCCGCCCTCGCACGTCCACACGCCGAGCTGCTTGTGGTCGGAGTCGTGGGTCAGGCAGTCGTCGTCGGAGATCTTGATCCGGTACTTGCCGTTGCCGACGCCCTCGATCTGCCACTTCTGGTTGGAGGTGTCGCCCCAGGCCTGCTGCTCGGCCACGTAGGTGTCGGGGTTCTCGGTGAGGTTGTAGCCGAGGTCGTTGACGATCCGGTACCGGCCGCCGTCGAGCGGCTTGATCGTCCAGGTGGAGCCCTTGTGGCCGAGGATGCCGCCCAGGACCGGCGCGCCCCAGCTCGCGGTCTCGGTGGGGGCGGTGGCGCCCAGGCCGTTGTCGAGCTTCAGGAACAGCGGGCGCTCGGTCGGGACGGCGGTGCCGCCGCCCGTCGGGGGCTTCGGGTCCTTCGGGTCGCTCGGCGTGCCTCCGCCGCCGCCCGGGGTGACCACGCCGCCGGTGGTGGATTCGAGCACCCACTCCTGCTGCCAGCCGCGCTTGCACGTCCACACGCCGAGCTGCTTGAAGTCGGAGTCGTGGGCGAGGCAGTCGTCGTCGGAGATCCGGATCTGGTACCGGCCGTTGCCGACGCCGAGGAGCTCCCACTTCTGCTCGGAGGAGTTGCTCCACGGCTGGAGCTCGGCCATGTAGCCGCCGCTCTCGGTGAGGTCGAGGCCGTACGAGCTGGTGATCCGGTAGCGGCCGCCGCCCACGGAGGTGAGCTTCCACTTGGACTCGTTGCCGCCCCGGAGCCCGGGGACGACGGCGGCGCCGGCGGAGCCGTTGAGGGGGACGGCGCCCAGGCCGTTGTCGAGCTTGAGGGTGACGTCGGCGCCGTTGGACGGCGTGCCCGGGTCGGTGGTCGGCGGGGTGCCGCCCCAGGCCCAGTTCTGGTTCGGCGCGTCGCGGTTCGTTTCGGAGCCGCAGGCCCAGGCCGTGACCGTGCTGCCGTTGGCGGTGCGGCCGTCGTAGTCGTCGATGCAGACGTCCTTGGACCGGTCGTCCGGGTCCGTCATGTGGCGCAGGCCGCCGCTCGCGGACATGTGCCAGCGCTGGCCGGGGATCTCCAGGCAGTCCCAGACCTGGAGCTTGTTGCCGTTGGCCGCCCTGTTGTCGGCCAGGTCCAGGCACTTGCCGTTGGCGGCCCGGAGCTTGTAGCCGTTGTACGTCCATTTCTGGGCGTCACCGCCGTTGCACTGCCACATCTGCACGGGGGTGCCGTTCGCGGTGCCGTTCCCGCTGACGTCCAGGCAGGCGTGGTAGCCGGGGGCGCTGGAGTCGGGGGTCAGGCTGCCCGTCCTGCTGCCGTAGCCGGCCCGGGCGGGGAAGTGCAGGGTGCGGACGTCGCCGTCGCACTTGTAGGGCCGCGCGGTGCCCGACCGGCAGGTCCACGACTCCTTCTTGACGCTGTCGCCGTCGTTCCCGACGAACGCCCAGTTCATGTAGCCGCCGTCGCCCCGGTTCCGGAACGTCGACTCGCCCTGGAACACCCAGATCCGGAACTTGTCGTAACCGGACGGGTCCTTCTGCTCCTCCTTGTTCATGAAATGCTTGAGCTTGTAGGTGGTGTCGATCAGCACCCCCTTCATATCGGCCTTGTGCTCGTTCCAGAACCATTCCGTGTCGAACAGGTCGGTGCCCACGGTCTTGAACACCAGGACATTGAACCCGGGAAACTTCTGGCTCAGCTGGGTGGCGGTTTTCTGCGTGAACTCCGCGTTGTCCAGCTTGTTGGCGTTGGCGGCGCCGCGCATGGCCCGGATCATGTCGAAGCCGGCGCCGATCAGCGAGGTCATGCAGTTGCCGCCGCCCGGCACGGCCGGGGTGCCGCAGGTCTTGTCCACCGGATAACCGGGCGACGGCGCGGCCTCGGCCTGCGCGGTGAGGCCGCCGACCAGGGCGACGGCGGTGACCCCGCAGGCGAACGCGCGTTTCAGGCGGGACAGGGTTTTCATGGCGAATCGTCTTTCTGCTCGCGCCGGGGACCTTTTTCCTCCCGGCCGAGAAGGACGATAGGCCCGGAAATCCGGCGCCCGGCCGCTCCTGACGGCTTCCATATGGCGGGGCCGGGAGCTCTGCCCTTTCGTGCAGGATCCGGTCCGGCCTACCCGCCCCCGCCCCGGGCGTCGGCCCGGACGGGGGCGCCGTGCAGCCAGGCGACCCGGTGGTGGAGCGCGTCCTCGTCGAGCGGGCGCAGCAGTGCGTCGCGTGCCCGGGCGTCCTGGCCGGCCGGGTGGTAGAGCCGGGCGCCCATTTCGCGGGATAGCCGCTGGACACGCCCGGCGCGCTCACGGCGGGCGGCGTTGCAGCGCTCCAGCCGGTGCTCGACGTCGGCGGTCGGGGCGTCGGCGAGCTGGTCGCCGAGGGCGACGGCGTCCTCGAGCGCCTGGCAGGCACCCTGGGCGGCGTACTGGAGCATCGGGTGGGCGGCGTCGCCGGTCAGGGTCACCCGGCCGCGGGTCCAGACGTCGACCGGGTCGCGGTCGCACAGCACCCACTCGCGCCAGTCCTCGCCCAGCCGCAGCAGGGTGCCCGGGACGGGGCCGGGTTCGGGGAAGCGCCGTAGGACGGCGGCCCGCTCGGCCCGGCGGCCCGAGACCGCCTCGGTGGCGCCGTCGTCGAGCACCGCGGCGAGGTTGAGGCAGGATCCGCCGGCGACGGGGTAGTGGACCACGTGCCAGCCGGGGCCGGCCCACAGCGTCACGGCGTTGCGGCGCAGCCGGCGCGGCACCCGCTCCATCGGGACGAGGGTGCGGTAGATGGTGTGCCCGCAGGGGCGGGGCGGGCCGTCGCCCAGCAGCTGTGCCCGGACGGTGGAGCGGATGCCGTCGGCGCCCACCAGGACGTCGCCGGAGAAGCTCCGGCCGTCCGTGGTGGTGACGGTCACTTCCTGTCCGTCCTGGTGGTAGCGCCGCACCCCGGCCCCCGCTACCAGGTCGACGGCGTCGAGCGCCCGGCACGCCGTGAGCAACGGCGTGTGCAGGTCGCGCCGGTGCACGACCGCGTAGGGCTCGCCGAAGCGCTGCCGGTAGCGCCCGCCGACGGGCAGGGCGACCAGCTCGCGCCCGGTGGTCGCGTCCATCAGCCGCAGTTCGTCGACGAGCACGGCGCGGTCGCGGACGGCCCGGCCCACGCCCAGCCGGTTCAGGGCGTGGAAGCCGTTGGGCGCGATCTGGATGCCGGCGCCGATGTCGGTGAAGGCGTCCTGGCGTTCCAGGACGGTGACGCGGTGGCCGGTGCGGGCCAGGGCCAGGGCCGTGGCCAGACCGCCGATGCCGCCTCCGGCGACGAGTGCGTGGATCATGTCGTTCCCCCGTGTGTCGGTGCACCCCGTGTGTCCGTGCGTGTCCCGGGTCCGGGCGCGCCGGGCGCCGGTCCCGCCCGGTGGGGTGCGTCGTCCACCGGGCGGGACCGGTGCTACGCCCGGACGGACCCGTTCCCGCGGGGCCGGTTCCGGACGGCCGCGACGGCCGGGCCGAGTGCCGCCCGCAGCAGCCGGGCGAGCCGCGGCGGGACGTCGCCGATCGGGTCGACGCGCACCGCCGGCAGCTCGGGCCGCAGCCTGCGGCGGACCGACTCGGCCGCCACCAGGCCCGAGCGGACCGCCGCCTCCATCCCGGCCACGCCCGCCGGCGCGGCGCAGAAGTCGCCGGCCAGGTGGAGGTCGGCGAAGGCGGTGAAGGCCCGCGGCCGGTGGCGGGCCGAGCCGGGTCCGGGCGCGTGGAAGGGCGCCGAGGAGTGCGGCTGGTAGCAGATGTGCTCGATGTCCTCCCAGTCGAGGCCGGGGAGGTAGCTCATCAGCTCCTCCACCAGGATCTTGACGGCCTCGTCGTCGGCGAGGTGCCGGAGTGCGGCCACCCGGCCGACGACGCAGTTGAGCAGGCTGTCCCGGTGCCCGGGCCAGGTCTGCCCGACGTCGATCAGCGTGATCGCGTGCGGCGAGCCGACCAGGCGGATGTGCTCGTCGGGCAGCCCCGGCAGGCGGCGGCGCAGGTACAGGTGGAGGGCGCCCAGCGGACGGGAGGTCAGCTCCAGGATCCCGTGCGCCGGGCGCAGGGCCCCGGTGATCGCGGGGCCCAGGGCGGCCAGCCGGCCGTGCGGGATCGCGAGGACCAGTTGCCCGGTCACCGCCTCCTCGGTCTCGGTGCCGGCCGGGTCGCGCAGGGTGAGGGTGCGCACCCGGTGGTCGTCGGTCGTCACCGCGGTGAGCTCGCGTCCGGTCAGCACCTCGGCGCCCGCGGCCTCCAGCCGTTGCCGGAAGGGCCCGACGAACCAGTGCTGGAGGTCGCCGCGCGGCATCCGGACCCGGCCGGGGTGGCGGACGAAGGCGGCGATGCTGCCGCGGAAGCCGGCCGCCGAGACGGCGGTGCTCTCGGCGGCGCTGGAGGCGACGAAGAGGTGCTCGATGTCGGCGACCGCCGCGGGGGAGAGGTAGCGGCGACCGCGCAGGAAGTCGTGCAGGGACTCGTCGCGGGCGCGGTAGTCCTGGGCGAGCAGGTCGAGCACGCCGTAGAGGAACAGCAGCCGGTCGGCGGGCGGGGTGTCCGCGGTGCGGAACTCCGGTCCCGGGAGGAGCTGGTGGAACTTGCGGGTGGTGCGCAGGTTGTCGGTGAGGCCGAGGTCCCCGGCCAGGCGCAGCGTGTTGCGGTACCAGGCGGGGAAGATGTGGACCCCGTGGTCCTCGGTCCGGCCGTCGATCTCCCGGGAGCCGGCCATGCCGCCGAGTTCGGCCGAGGCTTCGAGCAGCCGCACGGGGAGGCCGAGCCGTCGCAGGGTCCAGGCCGCGGTCATGCCGGCGAGGCCGCCGCCCACCACGGTGACACCGTCGCTGCTCCCGGCGTTGGCGGCGGTCGTGGTCGTGGTCGTGGTCGTGGTCGTGTCGTCGCCGTTCGCGGCGTTCGTGGTCGTGCCGTCGCTGTTCCCGGCGTTCGCGGTCATGCCGTCCCTCCTTCGAGCGCGGCCCGGTGCGCCGCCATGGCGAGGACCGGATAGATCAGCCGCAGCAGGCTGTCGCGCCAGTACAGGCCGTCGTGGTGCACCACCCAGGTGTGCCAGGGCTCGGCCCAGTCGCCGTCGGCCTGCTGGGTGCGGACCAGGAAGTCCAGGCCGGCCCGCACCGGCGCGCTGTCGGCCCGTCCGGCGGCGACGAGCGCCAGCAGGGCCCAGGCCGTCTGGGACGGGGTGCTGTCGCCCCGTCCGATCCACTCGGGGTCGTGCAGCGCGCGGACGGACTCGCCCCAGCCGCCGTCGGGCCGCTGGTGGGCGAGGATCCAGGCGCAGGCCCGTCGCAGGGCCGGGTCGTCGGACGGCACCCCGCAGGCGGCCATGCCGGTGACGGCGGCGCTGGTGCCGTGCAGGTGGTAGCAGGCCCACCAGCCGGGCCAGGAGCCGTCCGGGTGCTGCCGGCGGCGCAGCCATTCGACGCCGCGGCGGGCCGCGGGGGACTCCGCGTGGCCGTCGGCGGCGAGCGCCTCCAGGACGTGACCGGTGACGTCGGCGGACGGCGCCTCCAGGAAGCCGATCGCGGCGAGCCGGTCGCGGCCGGGCAGCCGCCAGCGCAGCGGTTCGAAGGCGGCCCAGCCGCCGTCCTCGCACTGCTGGGACAGCAGCCAGCGGTGGGCGCGCCGGCAGGCCTCGTCGACGGCCGGGTCGGTGCCGCGCGGCCGCACCCGGCGCAGGGCCACGACGGCGAAGGCGGTGTCGTCGGCGTCGGGATTGGCGTTGTTGGTGAACTCGTAGGGCCAGCCGCCGGGGACGGGGTCCTTCGTCAGCACCGCCCAGTCGCCGAGTTCGGTGACCTGGTTGTCGAGGAGCCAGCGCACGGCCGGTCCGTCCGCCGCCCCGGCCCCGGGGCCGCCGGCCGCGGCGCTCGCGGACAGGGCGAGGGCGGTGTCCATGACGACGGAGGTCCACATCTCGATCCGGCGCTGCCCGTCGCGCTCGACCACGTACCGGTCGAGCGCGGACAGGGCGGCGACGACGCTCGGGTGGTCGCGGCGCAGGCCGGCCGCGTCCAGGCCCATCAGGACGTTCGCGGTCTGCGGCCAGTTGCCGCCCCAGCTGCCGTCCGTCTCCTGGGTGTCGACGAGCCAGCGGGTGGCCTTGTCGATCGCCCGGCGCCGCAGGGCGCGGACCGGCCGGCGGGCGTACCAGTGGCTGACGGCGGTCGCGCAGCGGACGGCCAGGGGCCTCGGCAGGCGCCGGGCGTCGGGCCGGCGGAAGAGCTCGCGGAGGTCGAATCCGGCGGGCACGACGGGGCGGCTCGCCATGAAGAGGCTGTTGGCGACCACGATGCCGCGGGCGGCGGCCCCGAACTGGTAGATGTTCCCGGGGAACCAGCTGGGCAGCAGCACGATCTCCGGCGGGACGAGCGGGATGTCGCTCCACGGCCAGAGGCCGATCACGGCCAGCCAGGCGAGCATGAGGAGGTTGTCGACGGCCTCGATGCCGCCGCCGGCGCGGATCGAGGCGGCCGCCGCGCGCATCGGCGGCTCGTCGGGGTGGTGGCCGGCCAGGCGCAGGGCGACGTAGCAGAAGACCGACAGCAGGAGTTCGTCCGGGCCCTGGTGGTAGGCGGCCCAGCCGCCGGTGGGGCTCTGCTCGGCGAGCACGGTCCGGGCGTCGGCGGCCGTCGTGCCGTCGTCGGGCAGGCGCAGGTAGTGGCGCAGCACGACCTCGCCCGCCTCGCCGATGAGGCTGGTCTCGAAGTCGCCCTTCCAGAAGCCGTCGGCGTCCTGGCGTCGGCGGAGCGCGTCCGCGGCCAGGGCCAAGGCGTGTTCGACGGTGCCGGGGATGCCCGGGGCGTCGGTGGTCGTCATCGCTGCGGGCCTTTCGAGGCGGGGGCGGGGTGGGTGGGCGCGGGCGCGGGCGCGGGCGTGGGGGCGGGGCCCGGGGAGGCGGGGCCGCGCGCTGCGGCGATCCGGGACTGGCGGACGTACATGAAGACGGAGAAGCTGACGACCAGCGCGAGCGCCGGCGCGCCCACGATGTAGGCCCAGACGTGGCGGATCCGCCACCGCCGGGCCTCGACCACCATGAAGGCCCCGAGCGCGGCCCAGGTCAGTGCCAGGTCGGCGTAGACGAAGTCGGACGCGAGGTTCCCGGTGGCGTCGCGCAGGAAGTTCCGCATCACGCCCCACGGGCCGGCGTCGGCGTTGCGCACGACGAAGGTGACGGCCATCGTCGCCATGACCAGGAAGCCGGCACCGCCGCACAGCGCGTACATCAGGCGCAGTGCGTGGTCCCGCCCGGCGGGCGTGCCCGGGACGGCGTGCTCAGGCGGTCGCATGCGGTGCTCCTTCCGGGGGCGCGGCGGCGGTGGTGGCGGCGGGTGCGGGTACGGGTGCCGTCGGGCGTTCCTCGGCGGTGCCCGGTGCCGTCGTGCCGGAGGCGTCGCGGACCCGCTCGTACCGGTAGTCGTCGAGGTCGAAGGTGCGGGCCCGCCACGCCGCCTCGTAGGTGGAGGCGGGCCGCACGGCCGGCGCGTCGCCGTGGCGGTCGAAGTAGTAGCTGTTCGTCCCGCGGCAGCCGGCGTCCGCGAAGACGGTGTCGCGCTGCCGGCGCAGCACCTTCGCGAACGAGGCGTCGTGCCGTTCGGGCCGCACCGCGGCCTGGGTCGCGCCCCGGCGGCGGGCCTCGCCGATCACCCGCAGCAGATGGGTGACCTGGTAGTCGATCATGCCGAACCAGGAGCCGCCGGTGAACGAGTACGGGCCGACGATGAACCAGAGGTTCGGAAAGCCCTTCACCGAGCTGCCCTCGTAGGTCTGGAACCGCTCGCTCGCCCAGAACTCCCCGAGTTCCCGGTCGCCCTGGCCGGACAGCGGGAACGGCGGCAGGTTGTCCAGGACGTGGAAGCCGGTCGCGAGGACGAGGACGTCCGCCGCCCGCTCGGTGCCGTCCGCCGTCGTCACCCCGCTCTCGGTGATCCGCTCGATCGGGTCGGTGACCAGCCGGACGTTGTCGCGGGTGAACGCCCGCCAGTAGCCCTTGGCGAAGGAGGGCCGCTTGCAGCCGAGCCGGTACGTCGGCGCCAGGGCGTCCATCAACTCGCGGTCTCCGCGCACCTGCCGGCGCAGATAGAGCCGGGAGAGCGCCTCCCCGCCGTGGACCAGGAAGGGGAACCGCCGGTAGTGGATCATGGCGATGACGAAGGAGAGCTCGGTGGCGGTGTCGGTCGCGAACCGGACCGCCCGCTGGGTCCACGGAGCCCGGGCGAACACGCCGCGCACGGCCGCCGGGACGGGCAGGTCGGGTTTGGGGAAGACCCAGGTGGGTGTGCGCTGGTAGACGTCGAGCCGTTGCACCGAGGGGGCGATCTCGGGGACGAGCTGGACGGCGGATGCGCCGGTGCCGATCACGGCCACACGGCGGCCGCGAAGGTCCAGCGAGGGGTCCCAGCGCGCGGTGTGCACCACCGGGCCGGCGAAGCGGTCGAGGCCGGCCAGCTCGGGGGTCTTCGGCCGGGTGAGCCACCCGGTGGCGCAGACCACGAACCGGGCCGTCAGCGCCGTGCCGTCGGCCAGCAGCACCTCCCACAGGTGCGCGGACTCGTGGTAACCGGCCCGCACCACCCGGGAGTTCAGCCGCAGCCGGGAGCGCAGGCCGTACCGGTCCACGCAGTGGTCGGCGTAGCCCTTGAGCTCCTCCCCCGATGGGAAGGCCCGTGACCAGGCCGGGTGCGGCTCGAAGGCGAAGGAGTAGGAGAAGGCGCTGATGTCGACGGCGACCCCGGGATAGCGGTTGGCGTGCCAGGAACCCCCGACGTCGTCCTGCTCGTCGAGCACCAGGAAGTCCTCGATGCCGGCCCGCAGCAGCCCGACGGCGGTGCCGATCCCGGAGAAGCCGGCCCCGATCACCAGCACCTCGTGGTCGGGCGTCCCGGGGTGCCGCGCCGCCTCGGCGGCGCTCACAGGGCAAGACCCGTCGTCAGCAGCGCCCCGAAGGCCAGCAGCAGCCAGCAGGTGTGCTCCAGCGCGGGGATCAGGTCGCGGCCCCGGGCCCCGCCCAGCACCCGGCGCAGCGGTCGGACCGCGACCGGGGCCGCGCCGAGCACCAGCAGCGCCCAGGGCCGGGCGGCCGCCAGCGCCGCCGCGGCGGCGAAGGCCGAGGCGACCAGCACCGCGTAGTAGATCCGGGTGCGCCGCTCGCCGAGGCGGACGGCGACGGTGATCTTGCCGGCCCGGGTGTCGGTGGGGATGTCGCGCAGGTTGTTGGTCGTCAGCAGCGCGCAGGCCAGCAGGCCCATCGGCACCCCGGCCGGGAGCGCCAGCAGCGGGAGCCGGCCGAGCTGGACGAAAGCGGTGGCGCAGACCGCGATGACGCCGTGGTAGACGAAGATGCTCACGTCGCCCAGGGAGCGGTAGCCGTACGGCCGGGAGCCGCCGGTGTAGAACCAGCCGCCGAGCCCGCACACGGCGGCGAGGCCGAGCAGCCACCAGCTGACCGTCACCGCCATGGTGACAGCGGCCGCGACGGCGACGCCGTACAGGGTCAGCCCGTGCCGCAGGACCCGCCGGGGCGAGGCCCGGCCGGAGCCGACCAGCCGGGCCGGGCCGAGCCGGTGGTCGTCGGTGCCCCGGATGCCGTCGCTGTAGTCGTTCAGGAAGTTGGTGCCGAGCACGAAGCCCAGGGCGAACACCAGGGTCAGCGCGGTGCGCCGGCCGTCGGGCAGGCCGTCCGGGACGGCGACGGCGGTGCCGACCGCGATCGGCGCCAGGGTGACCGGGAGGGTCTTCAGCCTGGCGCCGACCACCCAGGCGCGCACGGCGCCGCCGGCCGGCCGGGGCCGGCCGGGCGGCGCGGGGGCGGTGGGAACGGGCGCGGCGGAGCCGGAGGAGGGCGCGGTCACCGTTTCCTCCCCACCGCGAGGAAGAGCACACCGGTGGACCGGGTGCGGACCATCCGGACGTCCTCGCGGCGCCCGGCCAGGTAGCGCAGGCCGTCCCGCAGGTGCGGGCGCAGACCGAGGAGCCGTAGCTCCACGCCGTGCTCCCGGGCGGTGGCGAGCAGCCGTTCGCGGTTGACGAAGAGCCGGTGGTCGTGGGTGCCGGGGGTCGGCCGGCCCGGCAGCGGGAGGTTCTCGGCGAGGGTGACGGCCGCGAACCTGGCCGCCCCGGTGTCGGCGATGGTGTCCGCGATCAGGGTGCCGCCGGGGCGCAGCACCCGGCAGGCCTCCGCGACCACGGAGTACGGGTCCGGCACGTGTTCCAGGCACTGCCCGGCCGTGACCACGTCGAAGGACTCGTCCGCGAACGGGAGCCGGGACATGTCGGCCCGGGCGGTGGCGTCGTACCCGTGGGCGCGGGCCTGCCGGAGGGACTGGAACGACAGGTCGACGCCGACCACCCGGTAGCCCCGGCCGGCCAGGTGCGGGGCGAACAGCCCGCCCCCGCAGGCGATGTCCAGCAGCCGGGCCGAACCGTGCCGGGCGGCCGGCACGGCCGGGACGAAGCCGGCCCGGGCGCGGGCGATCCAGCCCAGCGGCGCGAGCGGGCCCCTGGGGTCCCACCACGCGTCGGCGAGCGGGTCGTAGTCGGTGATGAAGTCGCTGCGTACTGCTGGCACGACGCTCCTTCTGGACGGGCAGCGGTCCGGGCCGGGGCCGCGCGCACGGCGCGGCCCCGGCTCCGCCGCGCGGGTCGGTGGGTGTCGGGCGGACGGCCCGGGAGGGGCTCCGGCACGTGGGCCGGTCGGGTGGCGGGCGGACAGCCTGCGAGGGGCTGCGCCGCGCGGGCCGGTCAGGTGGCGGGCGGACGGCCCGGGACGGTTCCGGTGCGCGGACGGCCCGCGACGGTTCCGGTGTGCGGCCGGATCACGCGGCCGGCGAACGGCCCTCGGTCTCGGCGGTCGCCCCGGCCCCGGCGGCGGTGGCGTCGCGCAGCGCCCGGAGGGCGGGATGGCGGGACGCGAAGGTGTCGACCAGGTCCCGCAGGCAGCGCCGGACGATCGGGGCGTGCGCGGCCGTGGCCGGGTGCGACTCGACCGCGAGGAGGGCGTTGGCCGTGTAACGCTGCGCCACCTCCGCCGCCCGGGTGATCGCCCCCGAGGCGCGGACGGCCTCGACCACGGCCCGGCACCCCTCGGCGGACAGCGGCTGCGCGCTCAGTAGCGGCACCAGCACGTCCGGGGAGTCCTGGACGGCATAGATCACCGGCAGCGTGTAGACACCGTTCAGGATGTCCTTCGCCGGTTCCTTGCCGGTTTCCGTGCTGCAGATGTCGAGAATGTCGTCCCAGATCTGGAAAGCCATTCCCAGATCGTGCCCGAAGCTTTCCAGGGCCGATTGCGCGCCCTTGTCGGACTTTCCGCCCAGAACTCCCATGGAGGCGGCCGTCCGCAACAGGCGGGCGGTTTTTCCGGACGCGGCGGCGTAGTACTCCGGCTCGGTCCGCCGCGGGTCGTGCAGCCGGCTGGACTCCAGCATCTGGCCGACGCACATGTCGGCCAGGGTCTGGGCCATCGCCAGCAGGTGGGGGCGCCCCAGTGCCGCGGCGCCCTGCATGCAGCGGGCGAGCAGATAGTCCCCGGTCAGCAGGGCGGTCGCGGTGCCGTACTTGGCGTTGACGCTCGGCCTTCCTCGCCTGACCTGCGCGTTGTCTATCACGTCGTCGTGATGGAGGGTCGCGATGTGCAGGGTCTCGACGACCGCGGCGCCTTCGATGACCCGCCGGTGCGTGCGCCGGCCGGGTTCTTCGGCGAGCAGGTACGAGGACAGCAGGACGAGTGTGGGCCGCAGCAGGCGCCCGGAGTGCTCCACCGCGTAGGCGATGGGCTCCTCGATCCGGGAATGCGGCTGGGCCACCAAGGACTGGAGTGCCTCCCGGACCCGTACGAGGTCCTTCCGGAGCCATTCCTGAACGAGTGCGGATTCTTCGCCGGGTGCGGACGCGCGCCCAGCCGGAATCGATGTCGTCATCGTGAATTCCTTCCCCCGTGACCTCGCTCCGGAGGTCTCGAACAGGCTAAGCAGCCTTTCGCCGGTCGCACCAGGGGGCGTGGATTAATCCGCGACGGAGGGGGGCGGGGATGCGGAAATTCCGGCTCCGCTCTCACGCAGCGCGTTCCGCGGGCGGGATGTTCGGGCAGGTAGCACCCGCCCGGCGGTCACTCTCCGTGGTGGTTCCGCGGGATTTCGAGTGATGTGGATCACATTGACAGTCCCCCGAGTCGGTCCCGTCGGGGCCAAGGATCTTCAACCCGGGCATGGACGTTCCGGAACTCGTTGCCTAGAGTGAGGGCCGTCGGCTCCGGCGGCCGCCCAGGCGTGCCGCCCTCCCGGAGCCCGTGCCGGCCTCCGCCCGTCGGTGCGACCGTTCGCCCGGCACTCCGCCGCTCGCGCGAACACCGCCCCCGCACCGCGTCGTTCGCACCGCGTCGTCCGTACTACGTCGTCCGTACCGCGTCGTCCGCACCGCGCTCCTCGCACCGTCTCCTCCGCACGTCCGGCTCCGTGCTGCCGCTGCCGCTGCCGCGCGGCATCCGCCGCGACGCCGCGAGCCGCTCGGCCGTGTCCTCCAACAGTCCCGCCCAGTAAGGGAGTCCGTCCCATGACCGGCACCGCTGTCGTCCCGCCGGCCCCCGGCGCCATGCCCGTCGTCGGCCACCTGGCGGCGTTCCTGCGCGCGCCGCTGGCGTTCCTGCGCGGGCTGCCCCCGCACGGCCCGCTGGTGGAGATCCGCTTCCTCGGCAAGCCCCTGGTCGTCGTCTGCGACCCCGAGCTGACCCGTGCCGTACTGGTGCACGACCGGGTCTTCGACAAGGGCGGGCCCATGTTCGAGCGGCTGCGCGAGGCGGGCGGCCAGGGACTCGCCTCCTGCCCGGCCGCCGAGCACCGACGCCAACGCCGCCTGATGCAACCGGCGTTCCACCAGTCCCGGTTCCCCGGCTACGCACGCATCATGACGGAGCGCCTGGACCTCGCGCTCCGCCGCTGGCGGCACGGCCAGACCCTCGACCTGGCCGTCGAGTCCCGCACCATCACCGCCGACGTGGTGCTCTCCGCGGTGTTCGGGACCAGCCTGGACCCGGGCCTGCACGGCCGCCTGGCCGCCGACTTCGACACCCTGCTGGCCGGCTTCACCCGGCACACCCTCCTGCCCAAGAGGCTGCGCACCGTCCCCACACCGGGCAACGTCCGCTACGACCGGGCCACCCGGCGGGTGCGCAGCTCCATGGCCGACCTCACCGCCGACCTCCGCCGACGGGTCGCCGCGGCGGCGGACGGGGACGGGGCGGCGGACGGAGGAGCGGCCGAGGACAACCTGCTCTCGATGCTCATCGCCTCCCGCGACCCCGGCAGCGACCTGCCCGCGCTGAGCGACGAGGAACTGGTCGACCAGGCCGTGACCATGTACTCCGCCGGCACCGAGACCACCGCCGGCGCCGTGAACTGGGCGTTGTTCCTGGCCACCACCCACCCGGCCGTCCTGACCAGGCTCACCGCCGAGGTCGACGCGGTGCTGGGCGGGCGCACCGCCGGCTGGGACGACCTGCCCCGCCTCACCTACACCCGGCAGGTGCTCACCGAGGCGCTGCGGATGTACCCGCCGGGGTGGTTCCTCACCCGGCAGACCGAGGAGGACACCGAACTCGGCCCGTACGCGATCGCGCGCGGCACGGTGATCGCCTACAGCCCCTACCTGATCAGCCACCTGCCCGACCTCTATCCCGACCCCGAGCGCTTCGACCCCGACCGGTGGGACGCGCACGGCGGCCGGCCGCAGGTACCCGTCACCGTGTTCGGCGGCGGTGCCCGCAAGTGCATCGGTGACGAGTTCTCCCTGGTCGAGGGCGTCCTGATGCTGTCCTCGCTGCTCAGCCACTGGCGGATCGACCTGCACCGCCACACCCTGACCGCGCCGCGGCTGCCCCAGCTCACCCTCAACCCGGGTCCGATGCCCGCCACCCTCACGGCCCGGCGGCACGCGCGGGTCCCGGCCCGGGGGTGAGGGGGTGGGCGTCCGCGCGAACGCCGACCGCCGGGGCCGCGTCCGGTGGGAGCGGCCCCGGCGGTCGCCGGTGGTGGGGGAGCCGTTACGGGCAGAGCTGGTGGGTGGTGGGCGTGCACTCGGGGTCCGGGTCGACCGGGCCGCCGCCGGGCCGGTAGTTGGACCACCAGACCGGCGTGCTGCCGTAGTAGACGACGATGTTCCCGCCGTTCTGGACGGCGAGGTAGGCGCCGGGGTAGTTCATGGTGCGGCTGTTCCAGACCGCGCGCCAGGCGGCGTCGTAGGCGACGAGATTGCCGTCGTACTGCATCTGGAAGTAGGTGCCGATGCCGTGGGTGCCGACCGCGGTCCAGACGGCGACGTTGTTCTTGTACAGCACCACGTGGCCGTCGTACTGCTGGTACAGCACCGTGCTGCCGTCGGGGGAGGACCAGTTCTGGCCCCGGTTGAGGACGCTGCCGCCCTGGACGACGGTCTGGTTCGCGTCCGAGGCCGGTGCGGCGGCGGTGGCCGGTGCCGCGGCGGCGGGTGCGCCGGCCGCGGGGGCACCGTCGGCGGCCTGGGCGGCGGTTCCGCCCAGCAGTCCGGCCGCCATCAGGACGGCCCCCAGTGCGACACCGGTGCGGGGAACGAGGGAAGGCGCGATCCTCATGTCGGTCACTCTCCTCAAGTCACTTCTGCAGGTGGCTTGTTGCCGCGACGAGTCTCACCGTGCCCGTACCGTCCGGGCAAAGCCCTTCGAGGGAGCTCGAAACCGGGCACGCCCGCCCGGGGCGCCCCGCCCGGGCACGCCTCACCCCCGGAGCCCGCGGAGCTGCGTCCGGAACAGCAGGACTCCCAGGGCCAGCCAGGCGGCGGCCAGCAGCCAGCCCGCCAGCACGTCCAGCGGCCAGTGCACGCCGAGGTAGACCCGGGTGCAGCCGATCAGCACGGCGAAGACGGTGGCGGCCGTCACGGCGGGACGGGCCGCGCCCGGGCGGGTCAGGGCCACCGCCAGGGCGACCAGGCCCGCCGAGAGGGCGCCCGTGAAGGCGTGCCCGGACGGGAAGGCGAAGTCGTGCGCCGTGAAGGCCCAGTCGGCGGCCGGCGGGCGGGGCCGGCCGAAGCCGTGCATCAGACCCCGGCGCAGCAGCTGCCCCACCGCCAGCCACACCACCGGGGCGAGCAGCACCGCGACGGCGGCCGGCCGGGACCGGTGCGGGAGGGCCGCCCGCGCGAGGAGGAGCCCGGCCGCGAGGGCGAACAGGTAGGAGAAGACCCCGGTGCCCAGCTCGGTGAGGAGTTCGGCGGTGCGCTCGGCCGGGTCCGGCCGGTGGGCCACCACCCAGTCCAGCACGGCGCGCTCGAACCCGAACGGCGCCCAGCCGTGGGCGCCGACCAGCGCGGCGACGGCGGCGAACGCCGCGACACAGACGGCGAGGACGGCGGCGGCCGCCGCCGAGGGGCGGACGGTCATGCGGTCAGCCACCTCCGCAGTCCGCCCGCACGGGCCCGGTCGACCAGGGGCGCGGCCCGGCCGGACAGCAGGCCGAGCAGATGGCCGGCGGCCGCGCCCACCAGCGCCCCGAGGAGGACGTCGTGCGGGTAGTGGACACCGACCAGCACCCGGGTCAGGCCCATCGCGACCGCCAGCAGCAGTCCGAGCGAGCCGAGCCGGCGGTCGACCTGCCACAGGGCGGCGGCGCCGGCGAAGACGATCACGGTGTGGTTGCTGGGCAGCGACCAGTCGCCGGCACCGGGGCAGGCCTCCAGGGTCGGCCCGGCGTCCAGCACCCGGCAGGGCCGGGGTTCGCGCAGCACCGACTTGAGCAGGGTGTCCGCGGCGAACGCGAGCGTGACCACCAGGGGCACGGCCAGCGCGCGGGCCATCAGGGCGCCGTCGGCGGTGCGCGCCCGCCACCAGCCGAGCAGCATCAGGACGGCGAGCAGCAGCAGCCCGACGGTGGACCAGAGGGCCACGAGGTCCCGGAGCGGTGCCGGGAGGTGCTCGGCCCATCGGTCGATCCGCAGGTACAGGCCGCCGTCGACCGGCCGGCCGTCGAAGGCGAGCGGGACCGTGGGGCGGTTCACCCGTTCCTCCCCCGGCGGCGGGACCGAAGCACCTCCAGCACCAGCGGCAGCAGTGAGACCGCCACCACGACCGCGACGATCGGCAGCAGGTAGTGGTCGACGTTCGGGATCGACGATCCCAGTGCGTAGCCCGCCATGACCAGGCCGACCGTCCACACCAGGCCGCCCACGACCTGCCACACGGTGAAGGTGCGGACGTCCACGCCGAGCGCGCCGGCCAGCGGGTTGAGCACGGTGCGCACCACGGGCACGAAGCGGGCGAGCACGACCGCCTTGCGGTGGCCGTAGCGGGTGAGGATCTCCTCGGCCCGCACCGCGCCCTCGTGCAGGTGCTTGTTGTGGGAGCGCGTGAGCAGTGCGCGCCCGCCGCGGCGGCCCAGCAGATAGCCGACCTGCGCGCCGGCGAGGGCGCCGACCACCGCGGCCGCCAGCACCTGGCCGAGGTCGAGGTGCGGGCCGCTGCGCTCGCCGGTGGTGCACAGCAGGCCGGCGGTGAACAGCAGTGAGTCACCGGGCAGGAAGAAGCCGACCAGCAGGCCGGTCTCCGCGAACATGATCACGGCGATGCCCAGCGCGCCGAACGCGGCCAGCAGCGAGCCCGCGTCCAGCGGATTGACGGCCAGTGCGGCCGTCGGGGGTAGCACCATGGAAGCGCCCTTTCCGAGAAGGGGACCCGGCCGAGCCCGCAGGCGGGGCCCGGTGCCCACTGACACGGTCAGCATGACCGAACGGCGCTGAAGGTCGGCTGAAGACCTGAAGACGTCTTCAGCTGCCCGGCGCGGCGACCTGCGACCCTGGGGGCATGCGCGTACTGGTGGTGGAGGACGAACAGCGGCTCGCCCTGGCGGTCAAGCACGGTCTGGAGGCCGAGGGGTTCGCCGTCGACATCGTCCACGACGGCCTGTCCGGGCTGGCGCGCGCCACCGAGCACGCCTACGACGTGATCGTTCTCGACATCATGCTGCCCGGTCTCAACGGTTACCGGGTCTGCTCCCGCCTGCGGGCCGCCGGCAGTGACGTGGGCATCCTGATGCTCACCGCCAAGGACGGCGAGTGGGACGAGGCCGAGGCCCTGGACACCGGGGCCGACGACTACCTCTCCAAGCCGTTCTCCTTCCTCGTCCTGGTCGCCCGCCTCAAGGCGCTGGCCCGCCGCATCGGCTCCCGAGCCCCCCAGCGCACCGTGCTGGGCGACCTGGTGGTGGACTCCGCCGCCCGCACCTGCCTCCGGGCCGGGACCCCGGTCGCTCTCACCCCGCGCGAGTTCGCCGTCCTGGACCACCTCGCGCGCCGGGCGGGCGAGGTGGTCTCCAAGCGGGAGATCCTCGACGAGGTCTGGGACAGCGGTCCCGACAGCGGGGCCAACACCGTCGAGGTCCACATCAGCGCCCTCCGGCGCAAGATCGACACCCCGTTCGGCCGGACCGCGGTGCAGACCGTGCGCGGCGCCGGCTACCGACTGGCGGCCGACGGTGGCTGACCCCGCCCGCCGAGGGGTGCTCGCGGCCCTCCGCCGCCGGGCCGACCGGCTGCTGCGCTCGCCCCGGGTCACCGCCGCGACGGAACGGCTGGCACCCCGGTCGGTCCGCACCCGCACCACGATCGCCGCGTGCGCGGCCGTCGCCGTCGTCCTGCTGGCCGCCTCCGCCGCGGTGGTGCTGCTGATGCGGGTCAACCTGCACCGCACCGTCGAGACCGCCGCCCGCGAGCAGGCCCGGACGGTGGCCGCCTCCGCCGCCCAGGGACCCCTGCCGCACGTGCTCCCGCTCGGCCCCGGCACCGACTTCGTCCAGGTCACCGACGCGTCCGGAGCCGTGGTCGCCGCCAGCCAGAACCTCGCCGGCCACCCCGCCCTCACCGGCACCGAGGACGGCCACGACAGCTTCGACCTCGGCATGCTCGGCGACGAGCACCACCAGCGGGTCACCACTCTCACCACCGGCACCCCGAACGGCCCGGTCACCGTCCGGGTCGGCGCCTCCCTGCACACCGCCGACACCGCCGAGGACCTCACCACCGCCGCACTCGGCGGACTCAGCGCCGTCCTGGTGGCCACCGTCGGCGTGGTGACCTGGCGGGCGACCGGCCGCGCGCTGCGCCCCGTCGAGGCCATCCGCGCCGAGGTCGCCGCGATCGGCGACCGCGACCTCGCCCGCCGGGTGCCCGAACCCGGCAGCGAGGACGAGATCGCCCGCCTCGCCCGCACCATGAACGCCATGCTCGACCGGCTGGAGGCGGCCGGCGTCCGCCAGCGGCGCTTCATCGCCGACGCCTCCCACGAACTGCGCAGCCCGCTCGCCGTGCTGCGCACCCAACTGGAGGTCGCGCACACCCACCCCGACCCCGGTGTCCGCGCGGACATGGTGGCCGGCGCGCTCCAGGACACCGACCGGCTCCAGTCGCTCGCCGCCGACCTGCTGCTGCTCGCCCGCCTCGACTCCACCGGGCACAACGGCCCGGCCGAGGAACTCGACCTCGCCGAACTGGTGCGCACCTGTCTGGACGGCCGGGCCCCCGGGCGGACGGAGGTCGTGGCGGAACTGGCCGACGGCATCACGGTGACCGGGAACCCGATGTGGCTGGGGCGGCTGCTGACCAACCTCCTCGACAACGCGGAGCGCCACGCCCGCCGCCGGGTGACAGTACGGCTCGCCCTCGACCCGGAGACCGGCCGGGCGGTCCTCGACGTCGCCGACGACGGCCCCGGCGTCCCGCCCGCGGAGCGCGCGAAGGTGTTCGAACGCTTCACCAGGCTCGACGACGCCCGCAGCCGCGACGACGGCGGGACCGGCCTCGGCCTGTCGATCGCCCGCGACATCGCCGCCCTGCACGGCGGCACCCTCGGCATCGAGGACACCCCGGCCGGCTGCGCCTTCCGGACCCGCCTCCCGGCCCTGCCCCGTACCGAGGCGCGGGGACGCTGAGGCGCTGAGGCGCTGAAGTACCGGGCGGCGCCGAGCCGCTGACGCACGGCGGTACCGGCGCGCGGGGCACGCCCCGGGAGCGCCCTCCGCGCTCCCCGACGCCACCGGGCACGCCGCCGGGGGAGCGGAATTATTACAGGAAGGGACACGATCGGCTGCCGCCGGGTTACAGTGAAACGGTCGCCCCGGCGTGTTCAAGGCAATCCGTCAGGAACAGTTCTCTTCACGGGGGCGAGTCGCCGCCGCCGGATCGAGCCGGCGCATTTCGATCGGTCGAGCACCCCCTGCCACTCCGTTCCGCCGCATTGTCGGCCACCTGTCGGCAGGCGCGGGGAGCGTGCGGGCGGGGCAGAGGAAGCGAGCGTACCGGCGTCGGAGCACCAGGGGAGGGTGGCGCATGCCTTCGGTGTCCTCGTTCTTCACGCAGGCGGCCGATTCCGGGAGTTCGGAGTCGGCAGGGGTGGATTCCGGCACCGGTCCGCACAAGGAATTCGACCGGCAGCCGACCCGGTTCCGGCTTCCGGCACGGCGTTCGGTCACCTGCCCCGATCCGGGGCGGAACGCCCGCGGCGACATCACGACCACGGATTACGACGAGCAGGGAAATGCCCGCAGCCGGACCGGCGCGGACCGCTGCGGACCCGAGCGGCCCGGGCGGCCGGCGCGGACCGGAGCCGGACGTCCCGGCGGCACACCCCGTCACACGGAGCAGCGGAGGAGACCGCAGATGACCCAATGGGCAGGAGTGTCCAAGCTCTCGCTGATGCTGGAGACCGGAGGTCCGGGCGCCGAGATCTACGCGAACGGCCGGAACCAGGTCGCGGTGACCATCAGCGTCAAGCCGACCGACGAGAACGGAGCCACCTACTACGGGGACATCTCCTGGCCGGACCGGGTGAACCTGGTCGACTACGTCAGTGGCGAGAAGCTCAACTGGCAGGGGCGCGAAGGCTGGTGCTTCACCGACCGGGAGGACCGGTACTTCCACCACGTCCCCGGCGGGAGCAGCCGGGACGCCGCGGAGGCCGAACCGGCGGAGGCCGGGCCCACGGGGGCCGAACTCGCGGAGCCCGAACTCGCGGAGGACGGAACGCAGAGGTTCACCTTCTACGTCAGCTGCTGGCCGGGCGCGGACCGCAAGTCCGTCTCGGCCTGGGTCGAGACGGACACCGGAAAGGTGTACACGACCACGGCCGGATCGGGCTCCTTCGAGGGCAAGGTCACGCTCGACCCGCTGGTGGCCCTGACCCACCGGCGGTCGGACGTCGACTGGGAGTACTCCAGGACGGCGACCAGGTACGAGAACGACACCAAGTACGTCACCACCGAGGCCTGGAACTACTACCTGTCGCTGGCCGCCACGGACAACTACTTCGTCACCTTCTCGGTGTCGGGCTACTGGAGCGACCCCGGCTACGAGGGCTTCTTCGCCTGCGACATCAAGCCCGACAGCCACCACAAGAACCTCTACGGCTCCTACGTCTGGTACCAGGAGCCGCACGCCGGCTCCTACGCGGGGGACGGCGGCTACGGCGGACTGATCGTCAACTTCCCCGACGGCAACAAGTGGTGGGACTACGCGCGGATCTACGACCGGGAGTACCCCGAGCAGTACCTGTGCTTCACCTGGGTGCACGCCACCACCGGAGGGGACGGCTGGCACATTCCCAACGGGCCGGTCCACACCTGGCGGGTGTACTTCAGCCCGGTGATCACCGCGTGGGACCGGTACGGGAACACCGGGAAGTTCAGCATCGACGGATCGGGGGTGGACAGCGGGATCGACCTCGCCGACTACTCGTAGCTCCGGGCGGGTCGCCGGGAGCGGCCGGGCAACGGCCGGGCAGGGGAAGGGTGCTGCCCGGGCCGTGGCCGGGTGGCGGCACGGGGCGGTGGGGGGGCCCCCCCCCCCCCGGGGGGCGGCCCCCCGGGGGGGGGGGGGCCCCCGCCCCCGGGCGCCGGGGGGGGGGGCCCACCGGGGTCGGGCGCGGGGGGGGGGGGGGGAGGGGGGGGGGCGGGGGGGGGGGGGGGCGGGGGGGGGGGGGGGGGGGGGCCCGGGGGGGGGGCCCGCCCCCCCGCCCCCCGGGGGGCCCGGCCACCGGGTCAGAGCGGGTCCACCGGCGCCGGGCCGCGGGCGGCGAGGCCGAACGGGCGCAGCCGCTCCCAGCCCCGCGACTCGTACCAGGACCGGTCGAAGCCGTTGACCGGGGGGACGTGCAGGTCGCCGCTCTGGAGGCCCTGCGCGAGGGTGCGCCACAGCTCGTCGACCAGGGAGCAGTGGCGCACCGCCTCGGCCAGCTCGGTGGTGGTGAACGGCGGTCCCTCCATCCGGACCAGCCGGATGTCGTAGCAGCCGCGGTAGCCGTGGCCGAAGACGGTGAACGGCGGGTGCCAGACCTGGGCGCCGGGCGCGCGGATCGTGTACCGCACGCGGGAGGCGACATGGCCGCCGTGGTGGTGTTCGGCGTGCTCGGCGATGTCGGGCACCTGCGGCGGGAAGAAGTAGTGCCGTTTCTCCGGGATCTCCGCCCGGTCGTACTCGCCCGGGGCGAAGTGCCAGCGGTTGTACATCATCCGCTGGGCGGACCGCCACAGGATCGCCGCGGTCTCGTCGCCGACCTCGGCCATCCTGGTCGGGTGCGGAAGGCAGCAGCAGAAGAAGTCTCCCTTCTTCAGCGCCAGGACGCCGTCCGGGCTGCCGGCCCGGACGCCGCGCAGTCCGGACAGGTCGCGCACCGAACTGCTCATGCCGTAGTCGGCGTCGGTGGCCACGATCGAGGACAGCACCACGGCGGCCAGCAGCTCGCCGATCGCGCCCTGGCCGGGGGGTGCCGGACCGGGATCGGCCTCGGCGGTCGCGTCGAGTGCGACGGCGGCCAGGGTCATCGCCCGCAGGTCCGCCCGGACGTCGCCGGTGGTCTCCACCCCGAGGTTCAGCCGGCCGTGCCGGGCGACCAGCTCCGGCATCGTCTCCGGGTCGCGGGGCAGCGGGAAGTCGAGCAGCCGCTCGTTCTTCACGAAGGTCAGCCCGTTGATCCGGCGGTAGCGCATCAGCTCCGAGCGGTCGACGTCGTGCATCAGGTCGCGCACCAGCTGGGCCAGTTCGGGCAGCGGGAGGCCGGCCGCGCCGCCCGGCCCGCGGTCCAGCGCGGCGCAGTACTGGGCGTGCCGGTCGAGCAGGAACTCCCGCAGACCGGTGGCGGAGAGCTGGAGGCCGTTGAACTCCTCGAAGCGCACCGAACGGCCGCTGACGAACAGGCAGTGGGCGAGGACCACGAACAGCCGGTCGGCCGGCCGCCAGTCGTCGACCGGCGACGTCCGGAGGCCGGTCAGCAGGCCCTGCCGGGTCAGGGTGTTGGTGCCCGCGTCGGACTTCGAGAAGACGTCCCGGCCGATCAGGATGTAGACGCTCTCGACCCGTTCGACCCAGTCGGCCAGTCTGGCGAGCCGGTCGTCCAGCTCGCCGTTCTTCTCCCAGGTGCGCAGGATGGTGTCCGCCTCGTGCCGGTCGGCCGCCTCCCGGGCCTCGATCACCCGGGTCTCCTCGGCCACCGCGTCGAGCACCTCGGCCGGGACCCGCAGGCGGCCGACGGGCGCGGCCTCGGGGCCGGGCGGTTCGCCGGGTGCCCAGAGCGACAGACCGGCCAGCGGCGAGCGGGTGAGCGTGACCGGGTCCGGGCCTGCCGGTCCGTCCGGGTCCGGGTCCGGGGTCGAGCCCGGTTCCGCGGCGAGGAACTCCACGTCGCCGCGGCCGAGGACGTGCTGCACCAGCAGCGATTCCCAGGTGGTCAGCCGGGAGCAGGCGAGCCGCAGGGATATCCGCCCGTTTCTGGTGAGTTCCGCGAGCAGCAGTGCGGTGGCATCGTGCCCGGCACCGTAGCCGGTGGCCGTGGCGGTGGCGGTCGCCCCGTCGGCGGTGCGGGGGATCACGACCGGGCTCCCGGTGCGCGCCGGACGGCGGGGGCTCCCGTGGACGGGGCCTCGGTGGATGCGCCGGCCCCGCCGGCCTCGGCAGGGCCGCCGAGGCCGCGCGGGCGGACGAGGATCGTGCAGATGACTCCAATTGTCGCCATGGTCCTGACTTTCCATCGGAAGTGACAGGTCGAAGGGTGCGAGAGGTCGAAGGGTGCGAGAGGTCGGGAGGGGCGGGGGAAGGGGGCGTGGTGCACCGCTCCGGCCGGCCTCACCGGCCGGCCGGAGGGGGTGGTGCGGACCGCTACTGGGCGGCCGAGGACTCGGCGGCCCGGACGGACGCCCCGGCCGCAGCGTCGGCCGCCGCGTCGGTGGCCGGCCCGGGCCCGGCCGGGAGCACCGGCAGCCGGGCGCAGAGGGCCAGCGAGAGCAGGGCGCACCCGAGGGCCACCCCGGTCTGCGTGCCCAGGCCGAGACCGGCCACCAGCCCGCCGACCATGGCCCCGGCCGGATAGCCGGCCATGTTGAGACTGGCGGAGACGGCGAGGGTCGCGGTGGCCCCGGTCCCGGGCAGCAGCCGCTGCCGGAGGCTGAGCAGCCCGACGTCCATGGGCCCCACGGCCACCCCGAGCAGCACGAACATCGCGGCCAGCCAGAACACGGCGGAGTGCAGGAACAGTCCCGCCAGGCCGAGCGCCGTCAGGGCGGCACCGGCGATCAGGAACCGCCGCTCCGCGCCGTCGGCGATCCGGTGCCCGGCGGCCAACGAGGACGCGATCCCCAGCGCCCCCGCGATCGACCAACTGGTGCCGGTCCAGGAGGGGGCGGCCCCGAACCCGGCCGAGACCAGCTGGGGCAGTGAGACGACGAGGACGCCGACCGCGACCTGGTAGAGGAAGTACACGCCGGTCAGCCCGCGCAGCACCGGGTGGACCAGGATCCCGCGCACCGCCTCCACGGCGCTGCGCAGGCCGACCTCGCCGCCGGCCTCCGGGGTGGTGCGTCCCGAGGCGGCCGCGACCAGCGCCGCCGCCAGGTAGGCCGCGCCGACCACCGCCACGCTGTGCCGGCCGCCGAGGACCGTGACCGCGATCCCGGCCAGGGCGGGCCCGGCCATCGCGGCCAGGCCCGAGACCATCGAATCGAGACCGTTGGCCGCCCCGCGCAGCTGCGCGGGCAGCGAGAGCGCGACGTAGCTGCGGAACGCGACGTTGCCGAAGGCGCTGGTCAGCGAGGACAGCAGGGCCAGCCCCCACAGGGTCCAGATGCCGCCGGCGCCGGCCGACGCGCCGAAGGCGATCCCGAGCGTGGCGGCCGCCTTGATCAGGTAGTCGGCCGCCATCCACGCGGTGACGTTGCGGCCCTGGAGGAAGCCGCCGCTCAGCGGGCTGAGCAGCAGGCCGGGCAGGGTCGCCAGCAGCACGGCCAGGCCGGCCGCCGCGGGGCGGTGCAGGTCCTGCACCACGAAGATCACCACGGTGACGTCGAACATCACCTGGGCGAACCGGCCGACCGCCGTCGACAGGGCCAGCTGGGCACAGATCCGGTCCGCCAGGACCTTGCGGTAGCTCACGCCGGTGCCGCCTCCTCCACCGTCCGGGCCAGCAGCCGGGCCACCGCCTCCGGATCGTCCAGCCAGGGCACGTGCCCCGCCCCGGGGACCGTCCGTGCCCTGCCGTCCGGCAGCGCCGCGGCCAGCTCCCGTGCCGACGGGGCGCCGGCCCACGGGTCCTGCTCGCCGTTGACGACCAGTACCGGGGCGCCGACCCGTGCGGCCGTCGCCGTGAGATCGTCCTCGGGAACGCGTCCGGAGAGCACGGCGCGCACGGCGTGGAGATCCCAGCTGCGGGCGCAGGCGGCCAGGAAGCCGCGCTGGGCCGGTCCGAGGGCGGGGAAGGTGAGGGCCAGGTCGGCGAGCAGGAGTTCGCGCAGCTCGTCGTCGTCGGCCGGTGCCCGGTCGGGCGCGGTCGCCCGGGCCAGCCGGGCGGTCTCCCGCAGCGGGCCGTCGAGCGCGTCGAGGCGCTCGTCCAGCAGCTCGGGATGGTCGGTGCGGTCGTGCAGCTGGGCAGCGACCAGCACGACCGCGCGGACCCGACCGGGGCTCCGGGCCGCGGCACGCAGGGCCGGGCGGGCACCGGCGGAGTGGGCGAGGAGCAGAACCGGCCCCTCGGTACCGGCCGTGTCGAGCAGCCGGACCAGCCGGTCGGTCTGGACGGCGAACGGGTCGCCGCCCGGCCCGCAGTCGCCCGCCCCGACCAGGCGCCGGCAGCCCGGCGGCAGCGGGAGCCCGGCGAGGGTCTCGCCGCCGAGGCCGGGCCCGCCGGGCGCGAGCACGACGGTGGGCGGGCTCATGCGCTCCTCCCGGTCCGGTCGTCGTCCGCGGGGACGGCGGTGACGGCGGGCCCGGTCGCACCGCTCGCACCTGTGGGTCCGCTCGCACCTGTGGGTCCGCTCGCACCTGTGGGTCCGCTCGCACCTGTGGGTCCGGTTGCGCCTGTGGGTCCGGTGAAGTCGGCGAGGTCGCCGAGTTCCGCGACCAGCCGTTCCGCCGCCGGGTCCAGGCCCCGGATCCACAGTGCCTGCCGATGGGCGACGCAGCCGCGCAGGTTCTTCGCCTCGTCCGCCGCCGGTCCGTACTCCACCGCGTGGTAGCCGTGGGCGGCGGCGTGCTCGACCAGGTGGTAGTAGGCGAGTTCGAAGTAGACGGGCAGCCCGGAGATCTGCTCGTAGTCGAAGCCCGGGAACAGCGCGTACACCCGCCCGGCGTAGGTGCTGGACACCACGCAGCCGAGGATCCGCCCGTCCCGCTCGGCCAGGTGGGCCTCGGCCCGGCCGTCCTCGATCCCGGTCAGCGCCGCGACCCAGTCGGCGTAGCGGTCGAGGTCGACCCGGCCGCCGTGCCGGGTCACGTTCTCCTCGGCCAGCTCCACCAGCGGCCGGGCCAGTTCCCGGGTGAGCGGCACCGTCCGGCAGGTGATGCCCGCCTCCCGGACCCGGCGCCGCTCGCTGCGCACCGAGACCCGGCGCTTGCTGGTCATCCGGTCCAGGTAGTCGTCGAAGCCGGTCCACGGCCCTTCCAGCGCCCACCGCGGCGTCAGCGGGAAGCGCCGGTAGCCGCGCTCGCGGAGGAGGCCGACCAGCACCCTCTCCCGCTCGTCCACGCTCGGCCAGCAGACCGAGGCGGCGCCCTCCGAACGCCCCCACTCCTCCAAGGAGTCGACCACGGCGGCGAGTTCGGCCGGACCGGCGCCGCCGGGCCGGTGCGCGACCCGGCTGTCGTACCAGCCGCCGGCCAGCAGGGTCGGGAACAGCGGCTCCCCGCGCGGCTCGGGGATCTCCAGCAGGACGTCGGGGCGGCACAGGTCCTCGGTGCAGTCGCGGCCGAAGAGCCAGCCGGCCGTTCCCGCCACCGCCGTGCCGTCGCGGTCGACCAGGGCGGCCCGGGCGTCGCGCAGGCCGCCGCCGTAGGTGCCGGGACCGACCTCCATCCAGCCGGGCAGCAGGAAGAGGTCCCGCTCGCCCAGCAGTGTCACCCAGGACCGGGAGGGAACCTCCTCGATCCTCAACAGACTTGCCCGCACAGTGTGTTCGGGTTGAAGCGCGGTCATGTCGCCTCCTCCGGGCCGCCCTGGCCGGCCGGGGCGCCGTCCACCTGGCCGGCCCGCAGCGGGAGTTCCTGCGGTACGTCGGCGGCGGCGGCCAGCGCCGGTGCCATCCGCCGCTCCCACTCCCCGGCCAGCTCGGCCGGCGGGGCTCCGGAGGAGGACCGCACCGACCCCGGGCAACTCGCCGCACCGCAGCGGCAGTCGAACTCCCACGGCTCGTCGTAGCGGAAGGTTCGGTAGTCCCCGGTCACCTCCTCGCCGGCCCGGATGTCCCGGACGGCGAGGCCCGCCGCGAGGCCGTGGTCCAGGACCGTGGCCTCGCAGGAGTGGTTGAGCAGGTGCGCGCCCCGGCAGGGCAGCAGCAGGCTCCGGTCGGCCAGCCGGTAGCCGAACTCGTCCAGCCAGTCGACGACCCGGGGCGAGAGGGTGAGCTGTTCGGCGGCGTCCCAGGTCCGGCACTGCGGGCACGGTCCCCACAGCACCGTGCCCATCGGGATGTCGCGCAGCGCGACGAGACCGGTCCCCGCGACCGCGCTGAAGCCGGGATGGAGAGCGGAGTGCAGCATCAGCCGATCCCCAGGATCTGCTCCAGCTGCCGCTCGACCTCGGCGACCGACCCGTCCTCCCGGCCCACCACCAGATAGCGCCACTTGCCGTCCACGGCACGGGTGTCCGCCGTCAGCACGGCCCGGGCGTCCGCCGCGGGGTCGGCGAGTCCGGCCGCCGCCAGCTTGGCGGCGGCGCTCGCGAAGTCCAGCCCGTCCGGGCCGATCCTGACGTCCGCCCGCCAGTGCACCGGGGAGTCCCCGGGCCGCAGCCGGCGCGCCAGCTCCTCCAGGTAAGTGCCGCCGGTGCGGCGGACGTTGGCCTCGGTGACGACGTAACCCCCGTCGTACACACCGCAGTCGACGTCGTAGATGCCCCGGTAGCCCTGCCCGTGCAGCCAGCCGCCGATGGCCTCGGCCGCACCGCGCAGCTGCTCGTGGTACGGGCCCTCGGCGGCCGGGGTCACCATGCCGGTCCAGGCGTTGTTCACCGTGCGCTGGTCGCAGCTGTAGAAGTCGGTGGGGCCCCGGTCGTCGATCTCCAGTTCCATGCTCGGCGTCGCCGTGAACGGCAGGAACTCCTCGTACACCCAGCCGCAGTCGCGCGCGGGCTGCCCGGCCACGGCGTCCAGGACCTGCCGCTCGACCGACGCCGGCCCGTTCGCCCGGATCACGGTGTTGCCGAAGCCGTTGGAGCCACGGTTGGTCTTGATGATCGCGCCCGGCCGGTCGGCCAGGAACTCCACCAGGGCGGCGGCCAGTTCGGCCGGGGTCTCGGCGAATCCGCCGTCCGCGACCGGCAGCCCCAGACCGGCGGCGGTCCGGCGGAAGCCGTCCTTGGTGTTGATCAGCCGCAGCGCCTCGAGGGTGCTGTCCTCCGGCAGCCGGGTGTACGGCAGCACCCGCACCCCGGTGCGGCGGCCGAACTCCAGCACCGGACCGTCCAGCACGAACGGCTTCAACTCCGGCCGCTCGGCGATCCGTCCGGTGGCGCCCAGGTCGGCGGCGACCTCCAGCGCGTGCACCCCGCGGACCTCCGGCGGGGCAACGATGTCGACCCGGTCCACGTCCAGGCCGACCACCTCGGCCACGTAGTCGCGGAAGGCCGGGGTGCACGGCGCCAGCATCACCACGCAGTCGCCCGGCCGGGCCTGCCAGAGCTTGCGCGGGGTCGCGGCGGCCATCGCCCGCCGGTAGGCGTCCGTCGGCTGCTCGGCCATGATCTCGCTGACGATGTTGGCCAGAATCGTACGACTCGGTTGCTCGCTCACTCAGTTCGCCTTCCGCTTCGCTGTGAACAGGGCGTGTCCCGCGTACATCCAGACCACGTCGACCTCGACGAAACCGGCCTCGCGCAGCCAGTCCAGGTGCTCGGCCACCGAGGACGGCTTGTCGACCGGGTCCGGGCCGGGCAGCCGGTAGTGGTTCCACTCGGTCCGCTCGAACGCGACGGCCGCCTCGTCGCCGCCGAACTGCTCCTCGGACGCGCGGCGCACCGCCTCCTCCCAGTGGTCGCCCGCGAGCGTGCGGGCGGTGGCACCGGCGGGCTCCACCAGGTCGGCCATGACGAAGACGCCGCCCGGCGCGAGCATCGCGTGGATGTCCCGGTAGAGCAGCCGCTTGCCCTCGCCGTCGAGGTGGTGGACCGCCAGCGAGGTCATCACACCGCCGTAGCCGACGCCGGTGCGCCACAGCCGGTCCTCGATGTCCGCCTCGACGCTGTCGTGCCGGTCGGCGAACGGCTCCAGCCGCTTCGCGGTCAGGGCCAGCATCTCGGGGGAGCGGTCCAGCACGGTGACCCTGGCCTCCGGGTCGCGGCGCAGGTACTCCTCGGACAGCCGCCCCTCGCCGCAGCACAGGTCGAGGACGTGCGGGACGGGGATGCCGGCCAGCAGGTCGCACACGGCGGCGGTCTGCTCCGCCCGGCGCGGGACGAAGGCGTCCCCGTACTTGCTGAACACCTCGGTGTCCGAGAGCTGCCAGGTGTCCGCGGGGGACGTGTCGGTCATGATGCCTCCATCGGTTCGAGAATCCGCTGTGCGCACAGCCATTGGGCGAGCCGCCCG
The DNA here is from genome assembly GCF_044748625.1 of Kitasatospora sp. NPDC089913. Taxonomy (NCBI): domain Bacteria; kingdom Bacillati; phylum Actinomycetota; class Actinomycetes; order Kitasatosporales; family Streptomycetaceae; genus Kitasatospora; species Kitasatospora sp. NPDC089913. The sequence continues at coordinate 33,493 of NZ_JBIVGI010000052.1, forward strand.
CACTCCCGCGGCACATCGTGCGGCGTGGGACGGTTCGTGAGCGCCGCTTCCAGCCAGTCGCGGGGGACCGGGCCGTCGGCGAAGTCCGCGGCGTGGCCCAGCGCGGCGACGGTCAGCCGCCCGGGACCGGCCGGTGACCACAGCACCGGTGCCGTCGACTCGCGGCGGACGGAGCGCGGCTCGGTGCCGGTCCGGTCCGGCGGGGCCGGCCGCATGCCGAGCGCGGTCAGCCGCGCGAGCAGGGCGGCGTCGTCCCCGGTGGACCGGACGTGCTCCCGGTAGTCGGCCAGCCAGTCGGCCGGGACCTCGCCGTGCAACCGGTCGCCCCACAGCGGGAGGAGCTTCGCCTCGACGTCCAGGGTCCGGGTGTACGAGGCGATGTTCAGCGCGACGGACGGCTCGTGGGTCTCGCCCACGTGCCAGATGCCGCTGCGCCAGAAGAAGCCGCCGCCGGTGGTGGCGGTGAGGACGTGGCCGTGCTCCACCACCGAGCGGCGGTCGAGGTCCGGCAGGTACTCCTCCGGGAGTTCGGACTCGGGTTCGACGTCCTCGCGCACCGTCGTCCCGGCCGGCACCCAGTCCGTGCCCCGCCAGAAGTGCATGCTCTTGCGGCCCGCCAGGACGAGGTGGAGGTTGGTGCAGCCCTCCCGGTGGATGCCGCCCGGGGTGTTGCGGTAGGCGCCGTGGAACACCTCGACCTCGACGTGGCCGGGCGGCAGTCCGAGCCGCCAGAGGTGGGGTGCCAGCAGCTCGACGACGGCGCGGAACAGCGTCCGGTCCTGCTCCTGCACGGCGCGGGCGTAGACGAAGCGGTCGTCGTCGGGGCCGAAGGTGTGCCGTCGGCCCAGCCAGGCGGCCGGTCCGGCGGCGTCCGCGCCGGTGGTCGGCCAGGCGTCGTGGTCCACCACCGGTTCGCCGTTGACGTGCAGCTTCACCTGGTCGGCGCGCAGGCCGGCCGCCTCGGCGGCGAAGGTGCGGGTGAGCGCGGACCAGGCCAGGCCGGCGGTCAGCTCGGGCGCGGACCAGGAGAGTGCTGAGGTGACGCCCCCGGGGTCGTCGAAGGAGACGGAGCCGGGGCCGCGTGCGGGTGTGGACCGGGACGCGAGGTCCTCAGTCATCGGTCGGGTCCTCCTCCGTGGCTGTGGTCGTGGCTGTGCTTGTCGCTGTCGCTGTCGCTGTCGCTGTCGCTGTCGCTGTCGAAGCCGCTGCCGCATCCGCAGCCGCTGTCGGTGCCGTGGTGGTCGGGGCTTCCGCGACGCGCGGCGGGTAGGGGTGGCGCTCGCCCCACGGGTCGGTGACGACGTGCGTGCCGTCGGTCCCGTCCTCGCCGGGCTCCAGGTACGAGGGGCCGATCGGCACCTTCCCGTGGCCGCCGGGGATGTCCAGGACGTAGGTGGGCTGGCAGGTGCCGGAGACCCGTCCGCGCAGCCGCCGGACCAGCTCCTGGCCCTCGGCGATGCTGGTGCGGAAGTGGCTGGTGCCCTGGGCGAGGTCGCCGTGGTGCAGGTAGTAGGGCTTCACCCGGTTGGCCACCAGGGTCCGGAACAGTCCCTCCAGCGCCTCCGGGGTGTCGTTCACCCCGCGCAGCAGCACGGTCTGGCTGAGCAGCGGGACACCGCCCCGGTTCAGCCGCCGCAGCGCGCCGCGCGCCGCCGTGCCGATCTCCTGGCTGTGATTGGTGTGGACCACCACCCAGACCGGGGTCTCGGTCGAAAGGGCGTCCACCAGCTCGTCGGTGACCCGGTCGGGGTCGACCACCGGCACCCGGGTGTGGAAGCGGATCACCTTCACGTGCTCGATCGCGTCCAGGGCCGCCATGATCGGGCGGAGCTTGGTGGGCGCGATGATCAGCGGGTCGCCGCCGGTGAAGATGACCTCCCACACCTCCTCGTGGGCCCGGATGTAGTCGAGGGCGGCCTCCAGTTCGGCCTGGCCGAGCATCCCCTCGCCGGGGCCGACCACCTCGCGGCGGAAGCAGAAGCGGCAGTAGACCGGGCACAGGTGCATCGGCTTGAGCAGCAGCCGGTCCGGGTAGCGGTGGGTGATCCCCTTGACCGGGGTGAAGGGGTCGTCGCCGATCGGGTCGGCGCGCTCCTCCGCGGTGATCAGCAGTTCGGCCCCGGTGGGGACGAACTGTCTGGCGACCGGATCGTCGACGTGCGTGATCCGCTCCTGGATCACCCCGGTGATGCTCACGGCGTACCGCTTCGCGACATCGCGGAGCTCCGGCAGGCTCTCCTCGTCGACGAGGCCGTTCTCCAACAGGGACTCGGTGGTCCTGATTGTGCGGGGACGATTACGCATGGCTCCGCCTGTCCTGTGCGGTTTCATGGATTCAATGCCAGCGCCCGTAACAATGACCGGCTGTTCTCAATGACATGTTCTTCTGGACGCACATTTCCCGTTCGTGCGGGTGCGCTTCTACTGTCCGGTATTTCAGCGCGCGGTCCGGACGAGCAACCGCCCGGGGTGGAGTCGTTCGTCCGGGTCCTCGGGCTGTCTCGTCACCGTGGTGGCGAGCGCGAGATCGCGGTCGGGCTCGTACGCCATGACCACACCCCAGCTGCCGCAGTGGCCCCACCACCGCCCCGGCCCCAGCGGGATCCGGTAGATCCCCATGCCGCGCCCCTCCGCGCCACGCGCCGCGACGGGCGCCAGCATGGTCGCGAGCGTGGTGGGCCGCTCGAAGACCCGGCCGCGGAACAGCGCCCGGACGAACGCGGTGAGGTCGGACATCGTCGAGACCAGTCCGCCGCCGCCCCAGAGGTCGCAGGACGGATCGACGGCGAGCAGGTCGGTGCCGGACACGTACTGGTGCGCGCGGTCCGCACCGGCCCCGGGGGTGGGCTCCAGCGACTCCAGGTGGACGGAGTCCAGGCCCAGTTCCCGGAGCGGCAGCAGCTCGCGGTAGGCGGCGGCGAGCGGCCGCCCGGTGACACGTTCGAGCACCTCGCCGAGGATCACGTAGCCGGTGTCGGAGTAGTGGAACTCCTCGCCCGGGTGGGAGAGTCGGCGGCCGTGCTCGACCGCCCAGCGGACCTGCTCCAGACGGCTCCACCGGTGGCCGGGGTCGGCGAACGCCTCCGCGTCGTAGGCGGGATCGCCTCCCCAGTCGTACAGGCCGGCCGTGTGCTGGAGCAGCTGGCGCACGGTCATCAGGGCCGGTCGGTAGCCGCCCTCGGCGAGTGCGCCGAGGACCGCCTCGGAGGCCAGCGCCGAGACCGGTTCCTCGAGCCGCAGCTCGCCCCGCTCCGTCAGCCGCAGCACCGCGGCCGCGGTGAAGGTCTTGGTGACCGAGGCCACCCTGACCGCCGCCGTCGGCCGCAGTTCGCGACCGGTGGCGGCGTCCGCGACGCCGCTCGCCCCGGCCCAGTGCCAGTCCTCGCCGCGCAGGGCGGCCAGGACGCCGGGCTGGCGGGGGGTCGCGGCGTGGCCGGCGCGGAGTGCCTCCGCGAGGCCGCGGGGCGCCGCCGGCCGGGTCGGCCCGCGGGCCGCACGGTCGGAACGACTACTTCCGTTTGATCGCACACTCCTCACCCCCATGCCCGATGTGAAAGACCCACCCCCGTGGACGTGCTCGCCGGTACGGCAACAACGATCAAGGGCATCCGGAGTTCGACGCTCTGTGTCCGGATCACCCAGCGGCAATACTCGCATCCCGACTCTGCCATGACAACAGTGCCTGGGGGCCCCATTTCACGACCGATCCCGAGCTGTGCATTTTGCCGATGAATGGTGGATGAAGGGTGATTCCTTTACCGTCGCGGACGGTGGCGACGTCCTCCGGACGGACCACGCCGGTCGTGCGACCGGACGAAGGTCGTGAGGGTGGGAAGGGACGTCCGGCGGCGGGCCCGTCGACGCCGCCGACGTACCGCAGCGGAACCGCAGAGGGAGAGCGACATGACCCGGAACACCGGACCCGCGCCCGCCGAACCGTCGGTCCGGCAGGCCAACGCCGACCTCCTCGGCCGCCTCCCGTTCGACGACACGCAGGACCACGAGGACGCCCGCCGCGGCTTCCTCGGCACCGCCGCGGACCCGCTGATCCGCAGCGGCGACCGGGTGGTGTGGGACCTCGCCGCGTACGGCTTCCTGGAGCGGGACTGCCCCGACACCGTGAACCCCAGCCTGTGGCGCCAGAGCCGCCTGGCGGCCGACCACGGGCTGTTCGAGGTCGTCGAGGGCGTGTACCAGGTACGGGGCTTCGACCTGTCGAACATGACCGTCGTCGAGGGGGAGCGGGGCGTCCTGGTCGTCGACCCGCTGATCTGCGCCGAGACCGCCGCCGCCGCGCTCGCCCTCTACCGCGCCCACCGCGGCGACCGGCCGGTCAGCGCGGTGCTGTACACCCACAGCCACGTCGACCACTTCGGCGGTGTGCGCGGCATCGTGAGCGAGGAACAGGTCGCCGACGGCCTGCCCGTGATCGCCCCCGAGGGGTTCCTGGAACACGCGGTCAGCGAGAACGTCTACGCCGGCACCGCGATGGCCCGGCGCGCCGCCTACATGTACGGCGCGGCGCTGCCCAAGGGCGAACGGGGACAGGTCGGCGCCGGGCTGGGGCAGACCACCTCCACCGGGACCGTCGGCCTGATCCCGCCGACTCTGTCCGTCACCCGCACCGGACAGACCGAGGTGATCGACGGCATCCGGACGGTGTTCCAGCTCACCCCGGGCACCGAGGCGCCGGCCGAACTCAACATCCACTTCCCCGACCACCGGGCGCTCTGCCTGGCCGAGAACGCCACCCACAACCTGCACAACCTGCTGACCCTGCGCGGCGCGCAGGTTCGCGACCCCCGGGTGTGGGCGCACTACCTCACCGAGGCCGTCACGCTCTTCGCCGACAGCACCGACGTCGCCTTCGCCTCCCACCACTGGCCGACCTGGGGACGCGACCGCGTGGTGGCCTTCCTGACCGAGCAGCGCGACCTGTACAGCTACCTCCACGACCAGAGCCTGCGCCTGATCAACCAGGGCCTCACCCCGCTGGAGATCGCCGAGCGCATCCAGCTGCCGCCCGCGCTGGAACGGGCCTGGCACACCCGCGGCTACTACGGCTCGGTCAGCCACAACACCAAAGCCGTCTACCAGCGTTACCTGGGCTGGTTCGACGGCAACCCGGCCCGGCTGTGGGAGCACCCGCCGACCGGGGCCGCCCGGCGCTACGTCGAGTTCATGGGCGGTGCCGAGGAAGTGCTGCGCCGGGCGCGGCGGTCCTTCGCCGAGGGGGACTTCCGCTGGGTCGCCCAGGTCGTCAACCACGTGGTGTTCGCGGACCCCGACAACTCCGAGGCCCGCGCGCTCCAGGCCGACGCGCTCGAACAGCTCGGCTACGGCAGCGAGAACGGCACCTGGCGCAACTTCTACCTGACCGGCGCCCTCGAACTGCGCCACGGCCCGGTCGGCACCCCCACCGAGACCGACACCGCCGACTTCATGGCCGCCCTCACCCTCGGCCAGCTCTTCGACGCCGCCGCGATCCGGGTGGACGGCCCGCGCAGCTGGTCCGCCGACATCACCGTGCGGTGGAACCTCACCGACAGCGGCCCGGTCACCCTGCGGCTGCGCAACGGCGTCCTCACCCACACGGCCGGCGACGGCCCGGCCGTCGGCACCCCGGACGTGACCGTCACCCTCGCCGAGGCCGACCTGCGCGCCCTCCTGACCGGCGCCGCCACGGCGGAGGAGCTCCTCGCCGACGGGCGGGCCGAGGCCACCGGCGACCTGGGCCGGATCGCGGAACTCCTCGGCCACCTCGACGACCCGGACCCGGGCTTCGCGATCGTCACCCCCTGAGCGTGGCGCCCGCCCCCCCCCCCCCGGGGGGCGGGGCGGGGGCCGCCGGCCCCCGGGGGGGGAAGGGGGGGGGGGGGGGGGGGGAAACCGGG
>NZ_JBIVGI010000053.1:0-36199 GCF_044748625.1 Kitasatospora sp. NPDC089913
CGCCGCCGCCGTGGACGTGCAGGTCGACGAAGCCGGGCACCACGGTGTACCCGGTCAGGTCGAGGTCGCCGGGGGTGGCGGTGCCGCCCAGGCCGGCGATCCGCTCGCCCTCGACGGCGAGGCGGTCGCCCTCGACCACGCCGCCGGGCAGGACCAGCCGGGCGCCGGACAGTGCGAGTCGGTCCGCGGTCACGCGGTCACCTCCATGGAGAGCAGATCCCAGGCGAGCAGGCCGGCGCCCAGCGACGCGGCGGTGTCTTTGAGCATGGCGGGTACGACCTCGGGGGGCATCTGGAACGTCAGCCGCTCCGTGACCGCCGCCCGCAGGGGGGTGAAGAGGGTGTCCCCGGCCTCGGCCAGCCCGCCGCCGACGATCACCCGGGACGGGTCGAGCAGGCTCTGGGCGAGCACGATGCCGTCGGCCAGGGCGTCCACCGCGCGCTGCCAGACCGCGACCGCGCGCGGGTCCCCGGCGTCCACCGCGACGGCGCAGGATGCCGCGTCGGCGTCGGGGTCGCCCACGGCCTCGGCCCAGGCGCGGGAGACGGCGGAGGCGGAGGCGAGGGTCTCCAGGCAGCCCCGGGCGCCGCAGCCGCAGGCGGGGCCGCCGGGGCGGACCACCACATGGCCGATCTCGCCGCCGTAGCCGTGGGCGCCGGCCTCGATCCGGCCGTCGATGCCGATGGCGCCGGCGATGCCGGTGCCGAGGGCGACGAAGAGGAAGCGGTCGACACCCCGGCCCGCCCCGAGCCGGCCCTCGGCGAGACCGCCGGAGCGCACGTCGTGGCCGAGGGCGACCGGCATCGCGCCGTCCGGCCCGGCCAGGCGCCCGCCCAGCAGGGTGCGCAGGGGCAGGTCGCGCCAGCCGAGGTTGGCGGAGAAGACCGCGATGCCCCGCTGTTCGTCGATCGTCCCCGGGACGGCGACGCCCGCCGCCAGGGGCGCGACGCCGAAGCGGGCGCGGCCTTCGTCCGCCAGATCGGCGGCGAAGTCGAGGATGGCGGCGACCACGGCGTCCGTGCCGTGTTCCCGCCCGGTCGGGCGGCGTGCTTCGAACAGCACGGAGCCGTCCTGGGCGAGCAACGCGGCTTTCATGCCGGTCCCGCCAACATCGAGTGCGATGACGTGCTTCACGGGGGACAGTTTCCCTCGGTCCGGTCTAAGAGGTCTAGTCCAGTTGTCGCATTGGTCTGGTCCAAAGGGGTGAGCTTTGTCGCAGAAGTGTGCGGTGTGCGGCACTTTGCGCGAGCCGCCGGGTCGGTCGCCGGGAGGGTGGGACCGGGCGGGCGGGGGCGTCCGGGAGGTCGGATTCGCGGATTTTGTTGCGCAGTGTGCAACAAATCCCGCACTTCGATAACTACCCGGCGTTCGGGGGCCGGAGGTCTGGACCACAGCATGCCCGGTTTGGCACCCTTGCGGCCTCCCCCCGGCCGGATCTCCCCCCGATCCGGTCCGATTCCCCTCAGCAGGATCCCCCCGAAGGCGGTACCCGCGTTGGACAGGCGCGCCCAGGTCCCCACCCGGTTGTTCGGCGTCACGATGGCCGGCGCCCTGGCCGGAGCCCTCGTGCTCACCGGCTGCGGCGGCCAGGACAACGGTCCGGTCACCCTCCGGCTGGTGGCGGCCGACTACGGCGAGAGCGCGGACACCAGCTCCAAGCTGTACTGGGACGACGTCGCCCGCCGCTTCGAGACCGCCAACCCGGGCATCAAGGTGGACGTCGAGGTGTCGAGCTGGACCGACATCGGCAAGCGGGTCGACGAGCTGGTCAGGAGCGGCAAGTCCCCCGACCTGCTGCAGACCGGCGGCTTCGCCGACCAGGCCGCCGCGGACCGGCTGTACAACGCCTCGGAGGTGCTCTCGCTGGAGACCCAGGCCAACATCATGGAGTCGTTCTCGCACGCCGGGCAGGTGCTCGGCACGCAGTACGGCATCCCGTTCGTCTCCTCCTCCCGGGTGCTCTTCTACAACAAGGCGATCTTCCAGAAGGCGGGGATCGCCCAGCCGCCGGCCACCTGGAACGAGCTCAAGGCGGCCGCCGAGAAGATCAAGGCGAAGGTCCCGGGCGTCACCCCGTACGGACTGCCGCTGGGGCCCGAGGAGGCGCCGGCCGAGTCGATGCTCTGGACGCTGAGCGGCGGCGGCAGCCTCTCCGACGACGTCGGCAACTACACCATCGACAGCGACAAGAACCAGGCCACCTTCAGCTGGCTGCGGACCAACCTGGTCGCCACCGGTCTGACGTACCCCGAGCCCGGGAAGATGAACCGCACCCCGGTCTACAGCGACTTCGCGGCCGGCAAGGTGGCGATGCTCAACGGCCACCCGACGCTGCTGCGGATGGCCACCAACGGCAAGATCGACTTCGGTACGGCCCCGATCCCCAAGAAGGACGGCCTGGCGAAGACCGGCAGCCTCGGGGTGGCCGACTGGATGATGGCGTTCAAGGCCAACGGCCACAAGAACGAGATCCGCCGCTTCCTCTCCTTCGCCTACGCGAAGGAGAACCAGCTCAAGTTCGACGAGACCTACAACCTGCTGCCGGTCACCCAGGACGCGTTCGACGCGATGACCGCGGATCCGAAGCACGCGGACCTCAAGCAGTTCGCCGCCGGGCTCGGCAACGCGAGCTTCTACCCCTTCGGGGACCCGGCCTGGGCCGAGGTCTCCAACCGGATCAAGGCCGGTATCGGGGCGGCGGCGACCGCCGAGCCCAAGCCGGTGCTGGAGGACCTCCAGCAGGCGGCGGTGAAGGAGGCGGCCCGGATCCGCAAGTGATCCGGGCCGCGTCGGCGGCGGTCGGGACCGGCGGGTCGCCGCCGCCGGCCGGTGACCGCCGTCGGTGTCAGTAGGTGATCGCGTAGACCTTGCGGAGCGTCTCCGACACGGTCCAGGTGGTGCGGTCGCCCTCCTGGAACACCCCGGCGACACCCGGGCCGAGCTCCAGCACCGGGCCGCCGTCGACCACGACGGTGGCCCGGCCGCTCAGCACCACGAAGACCTCCGCCGCCTCGGTGTCGGTGACCACGCCCGGGGTGATCTGCCAGATGCCCGACTCGCCGGAGGCGGACTCGGAGAGCACCAGGCCTGACACCTCGGGGGTGCCGGAGACGATCTGCGCCGGGTCGAGCGGGTCGGGTTCGAGCTCGGCGGTCGGGACGTGCAGGGCGAAGGCGGCGGCCGGGATGCTGGTCATGGGGGCGACGCTAGTCGGCGGACCGGGGCGGCGCAGCGGGCAGGGTGTGTCGGGTCCGGGGGGGAGAATGACACTCCGTAGTGATGGGCGGAGGTGGCCCCGGATGGGCGCGGACGAGGAAGCGGAGCGGCCGGAACCGGAGCAGCAGGCCGGGCCGGAGCAGCAGGACAGGCCGGAGCAGCAGGCCGGGCCGACCGGGCTGGACGCCAGGGACCGGGCCGTGCTGGCGCTGGAGGCCCGGAGCTGGCGGACGGCCGGTGCCAAGGAGCGGGCCGTCCGGGAGGAGCTGGGGCTCTCCAGCACCCGGTACTACCAGTTGCTGAACGGGCTGCTGGACCGGCCGGAGGCACTCGCGCACGCCCCGGTGCTGGTCAACCGGCTGCGCCGGGTCCGCGACGCCCGTCGGGCGGCCCGCTGAGGCGGCGCCGAGGACGCGCCGAGGCGGCGCCGAGGACCGACGGGTGGCCCCCGCCCGGGCTGGGTACGGTGCCGGGCATGGGCCTTTCCGAGATGACTCGACCGCTGACGGACGCCGGGCGCGCGGGGCTGGCGGCGCTGCTCGCCGCACCCCGTGACGCCGTGATCGCGCTCGACTTCGACGGGACGCTCGCCCCGATCGTCCCCGACCCGGACCGGGCCAGGGCGGACCCGGGCGCGGCACCCGCGCTGCGCGCGCTGGCGCCGAGGGTCGGCGCGGTCGCCGTGGTGACCGGCCGACCGGCCGCCCTGGCGGTGGAGTACGGCGGGCTGGCCGGGATCGACGGGGTGGTGGTGCTCGGCCACTACGGCGCCGAGCGCTGGGAGGACGGCCGGCTGACCGCACCGCCGCCGCACCCCGGTGTGGCCGCGGTGCGGGCCGAGCTGGCGGAGCGGCTGGCGGCGCTCGGTGCGCCGGAGGGCACCTGGGTGGAGGACAAGGGCCGCTCGGTGGCCGTGCACACCCGGCGGACGGCGGACCCGACGGCCGCGTTCGAACTGCTGCGGGCGCCGATGGAGCGGCTGGCGGCCGGGCACGGACTGGTGGTGGAGCCGGGCCGGCTGGTGCTGGAGCTGCGGCCGCCGGGGGTGGACAAGGGGGCGGCGCTGACCGGGCTGCTGCGCGAGCGCGGGGCCCGTTCGGTGCTCTACGCGGGCGACGACCTGGGCGACGTCCCGGCCTTCGCGGCGGTGGAGAAGCTGCGTCCGGAGGGCCTGGCCGGTCTGCTGGTGTGCAGCGGCGCGGTGGGGGACACGCCGGTGCGCGAGCTCGCCGACCGGGCGGACCTGGTGGTCCCGGGCCCGGCCGGCGTGGTGGAACTGCTGGTCGCGCTGGGGGAGGAGCTCAGCCGCCCGGCCGCAGGGCGTTGAGCTGGTCCAGGAACCACTGCTGCGGCGGCAGCGCCGTCGCCGCTGCGGCCAGCCGCTTGCAGCGGTCGGCCCGCTCGTCGGCCGGCATGGTGAGCCCGGCGTGCAGCGCCTCGGCGGTGGCCACGATGTCGTAGGGGTTGACGCTCAGCGCGTCCTGGCCGAGTTCGGCGTGCGCGCCGGCCTCCCGGGAGAGCACCAGCGCGCACCCCTGGTCGGAGACCACCGGGACCTCCTTGGCGACGAGGTTCATGCCGTCCCGGATCGGGTTGACCAGGGCCACGTCGGCCAGCCGGTAGGCGGCCAGCGAGCGCGGGAAGTCGTCATCGACGTGGAGGACCAGCGGCCGCCAGTCCGGGGTGCCGAACTCCTCCTCGATCTCCGCGGCGAGCGCCCGGACCCGGTCGGTGTAGGCCCGGTACTCGGCGAGGTCGGTGCGGGACGGGTAGGCGAAGGCGATGTGGACCACCCGGTCGTGCCACTCCGGGCGGGTGCGCAGCAGGTGCCGGTAGGCCAGGAAGCCGCGGACGATGTTCTTGCTCAGCTCGGTGCGGTCGACCCGGACGATCGTGCGGCGGTCGCCGACGGTCGCGCGCAGGGTGGCGAGCCGCTCGTCGACGTCCGGCCGGTGGGCCCGCTCGCGCAGGAAGTCGGCGTCGGCGCCGAGGCCGTGCACGCCGAGGGCGGTGGTGCGGCCCGCGAACGTCACGGTGAGCGCCTCGCGGTCGACCTCCGCGCCGAGGAACCGCTCGCAGCAGTCGGCGAAGGCGAGCGCCCAGCGCCGGGTCAGGAAGCCCGCCCGGTCGGCGCCGAGGATGCCGGTGAGGACGGCCCCGGCGATGTCGTCGGGCAGCAGCCGCAGGTACTCGGGCGGCGCCCAGGGGGTGTGCGAGAAGTGGCCGATCCGCAAGTCGGGGCGGGCGGCGCGGAGCAGCTCCGGGACGAGCGACAGGTGGTAGTCCTGCACCAGGACGGCGGCCCCGGGGGCGGCCTCGGCGGCGAGGGCCTCGGCGAAGGCCGTGTTGTACGCGGTGTAGGCCGCCCACTCGGTGCGGAAGCCGGCGTCGAAGGCGGGGGCGGTCGGGGTGTCCCAGAGCAGGTGGTGGACGAACCAGAGGGTCGAGTTGGCGATGCCGTTGTAGGCGCGGGCGAAGGTCTCCGGGTCGATGTCCAGCATCCGGACGGCCTGGCCGCCGACGTCGTGGCCGGCCCGGTCGAGCCGGCCGTCCGGGGCCTCGCGGGCGGCCCGGCGGTCGGCGTCGGAGAGGGCGGCGCAGACCCAGACGGCGTCCGGGTCGTCGATCGCGGACAGCCCGGAGACGAGACCGCCGCCGCCTCTGCGGAGGGTCAGTGTGCCGTCGTCCGCGGTGCCGAAGGACACCGGCCCCCGGTTGGACGCCACCAGGACGGGAGCGGCGCCGGTCGGATTCGAACGCTCGGTCGTGAGATCACCCATGGTTGGTTCGTTGCCGGGGCTCCGGGGCGGCAAACCCGCGGGACGGGTCATCGGCGCCGGGTGGCGTACTCGGGCACGGTGTGCATCGGCGGCCGTTCGGTCGCGGTGACCGGGTGGGTGTGGGCGGTGAAGGCGCGGGTCAGCGGGTCGCGGGTGAACTGGGTGAGCAGTGGGCGGACCAGGTCGGCGGAGGCCTTCAGCCGGTGGGTGCGGTCCAGCCGCTCCAGCGCGGTGCGGTAGATGGTGGCCGCCATCCGGCCGAGTGCCTGGGCGTCCTGGTGCCGGTGGTGGCGGATGCCGACGTCCACCTGGGCGAGCGCGTCCGGTCCGGCCGTCTCCAGGGCGTCGACGAGCAGACCGAGCTCGACGCCGTAGCCGGTGGGGAAGGGCAGCCGTTCGAGCAGGGAGCGGCGGGCCGCGTACTCGCCGCCGAGGGGCTGGACGAAACCGGCGAGTTCCGGCCAGTGCAGATTGAGCAGCGGGCGGGCGACCAGTTCGGTGACCCGGCCGCCGCCCGCCGGCACCACCGCGCCGTCGGTCTCCAGCGGCCGGTCGTACATCGCCTTGACCAGCTGGATGTCCGGATCGGTGAGCAGTGGGCCGATGATGCCGGAGACCAGGGCGGGGTCGAACTCGCGCAGGTCGGCGTCCACGAAGCAGACGATCTCGCCGCGGGTGACCAGCAGCGAACGCCACAGCACCTCGCCCTTCCCGGGGGCGGCGGGCAGCCGGGGCAGGATGGCGTCCCGGTGGACGACGGTGGCACCGGCCTCGGCGGCGACCTCGGCGGTGGCGTCGACCGAGCCGGAGTCGATCACCACCACCTCGTCCACCAGCGGTAGTCGTTCCATCAGCTCCCGCCGGACGACCCGGACGATCTCGCCGACCGTGGCCTCCTCGTCCAGCGCGGGCAGGACGACGCTGACGGTGCCCGCCGCACCGAGGGCGCGCTTGGCGGCCGGGAGCGTGTGAACCGGTCGGTCGGCCGCGGTCCAGGAGCGCCGGCGCAGCCAGGACGCGGTCTCGGGGAGGAGCGCGGGGGTCGGTTCGGCGGGCACGGTGCTCTCCTCGACGGATGGGGTCCCGGCCGACGACCGGGGGCGGTTGGGACGGGTCATCTCGCGTGGCGGACGGTCCCGTTCGGGACCGACGCCTTCGGATACAGTCTTCGTACAGCGATCGGACCTTCGCACGCCGGGGTCGCCGCTGAGCAGAACCACAACTTCACAGAGCTCATCCAGAGGGACTGAGGGAACGGCCCGTTGACGTCCCGGCAACCTTCTCGCACGGTCGGCTTCGAGCCCCGGCGGGACAGGTGCCAATTCCGGCCTGTGGCGCGACCGCGTCACGGGGAAGATGAGGAGAGAGGCCTCCGCCCATCATGGCTATCGACACCGCCGCACCAGTCGCCGTCGACCTCGGCCCCGCCACCGCGCTGTCCTGTCGCGAGTGCGGCACCCGGTTCCCGCTCGGTCCCAGCTTCGCCTGTCTCGAGTGCTTCGGTCCGCTGGAGATCGCCTACGAGTTCGGCAGCGAGGGCGCCGAGGAGCTGCGCAAGCGGATCGAGGCCGGTCCGGCGTCGATCTGGCGCTACGCGCCGCTGCTGCCCGTGCCGGCCGACGTGGCGACCAAGCCGAACCTCAACCCGGGGTGGACCCCGCTGGTGAAGGCGGACAACCTGGGCCGCGAGCTCGGCTTCACCGGGCAGCTGCACATCAAGGACGACTCCGGGAACCCGACCCACTCCTTCAAGGACCGCGTGGTGGCCTGCGCCATCGAGGCGGCCCGGGTGTTCGGCTACACCACGCTCTCCTGCTCGTCGACCGGCAACCTGGCCGGCGCGGTCGGCGCGGCGGCGGCCCGGGCGGGCTTCCGGTCCTGCGTGTTCATCCCGCACGACCTGGAGCAGGGCAAGGTCGTGATGGCCGGGGTGTACGGCGGCGAGCTGGTCGGCATCGAGGGCAACTACGACGACGTGAACCGCTTCTGCTCGGAGCTGATCGGCGACCCGGCCGGCGAGGGCTGGGGCTTCGTCAACGTCAATCTGCGGCCGTACTACGGCGAGGGCTCCAAGACGCTGGCCTTCGAGATCTGCGAGCAGCTCGGCTGGCGGCTGCCGGAGCAGATCGTGATCCCGATCGCCTCGGGCTCCCAGCTCACCAAGATCGACAAGGGGCTGCAGGAGCTGATCAGGCTGGGCCTGGTCGAGGACCGGCCGTACCGGATCTTCGGCGCCCAGGCGGCGGGCTGCTCGCCGGTCTCGGCGGCCTTCAAGGCCGGTCACGACGTGATCCGGCCGGTCAAGCCGGACACCATCGCCAAGTCGCTGGCGATCGGCAACCCGGCCGACGGCCCGTACGTGCTGGACATCGCCCGGCGCACCGGCGGCGCGGTGGAGGACGTCACCGACGAGGAGGTCGTGGCGGCGATCCGGCTGCTGGCGCGGACCGAGGGCATCTTCGCGGAGACCGCGGGCGGCGTGACCGTCGGCGTGCTGAAGAAGCTGGTCGAGACCGGGCAGCTGGACCCGTCGAAGGAGACCGTCGCGATCAACACCGGTGACGGGCTCAAGACCCTCGACGCGGTCGCCGAGTCCGGCATGACCGCCGTCATCCGGCCGACCCTGGACGCCTTCCGGGGCGCCGGCCTCGCTTCCGACTGACCCCTCCGCCCACCCAGCGCCCGTAGTAGCTAGGAGACCCCCATGAGCGCCAACGTCCGCATCCCGACCATCCTGCGCACCTACACCGGCGGCGTCAGCGAGGTGCCCGCCGAGGGCGCCACGCTGGCCGAGGTGATCGCCGACCTGGAGCGCAACCACGCCGGGATCGCCGCGCGGATCCTCGACGACACCGGCAAGCTGCGCCGTTTCGTCAATGTCTACGTGAACGACGACGACGTGCGGTTCGCCGAGGGCCTGGAAACGGGGATCAAGGACGGCGCGAACATTTCGATCATCCCGGCGGTCGCCGGCGGGTGATCCGCGGGCGGTCCGTTCCCCCCGGGGCGGGCGCGTCGCCGACGGCCGTCCGCGGCACGGAATTCCGTGCCGCGGACGGCCGTGCGCATTTTGGCGGGAATATCTTCGGTCCCGGGCGGAGTAAAGTGTCGCTGGACCGGGAACAGGGCGCGCCCGTCACCCTGGTCCGGGAACGAATCCACCGCACCGCCACCACCGCCGGCCCGCGTCCGGCGGGAGCCGGGACGGGCCCGGGACCTGGATACATGTCAGGCCGGTGTCAGAATTCTGGCGGGGATTTCTGGTAATACGTCCGCTATGTCCGGCGGAGAATGCAGGGCTTTATCCCGATTGCGCCCGTCCTGTCCCACGGCGCCGCGGGTGAATTCCCCGCCATTGACCCTGTTGCAGAGGGCGTCGATCCGGATACATTCAGCCGCGGTCGACGCAATCGCCCGTTCGCCGGATGCCGTTCGGCGTCATCGGGAGGATTGTGGCGTGCGCGGCTGCGCCCAGGGGGGGTTCCCCGGGCCGGCCTCCAACCAGACCCGGGCCCGCAGACCTGCGGGCGCGTGAAGGGCCAGCACAGCACTAGGGGAGTTCGGAATGGCTCAGGGCACCGTCAAGTGGTTCAACGCGGAGAAGGGTTACGGCTTCATCGCGGTCGACGGTGGTGCGGACGTCTTCGTCCACTACAGCGCGATCCAGATGGACGGCTACCGCACCCTTGAGGAGGGCCAGCGGGTCGAGTTCGAGATCTCTCAGGGGCAGAAGGGTCCGCAGGCGGACATGGTCCGCGCGGCGGTCTGACCTTTCCGACACCCGGGAGCTCTGCTCGGCCCATCGGCTGGCGCACCTCTTGATTCTCACGGCGGGCCCGTGCGACCTCGGTCGTACGGGCCCGCCGTCATGTCCGCCGTCATGTCGGCCGTCGTGGCCGTCGCGATGTCCGCCGTCGGGCCCGGGGCCGGGCTCCGGGGGCCGGCCGCGGGGCGCGGCGTTCCGGTCGGATCCGGCCCGGTCGGAGGCGGTCGGGGACGGCTCCGGGCGGGTGCGCGGCGCGGGTGGCGCGGCTCGCGGATTGCCCGATTGGGCTTGCACTCACCCACCCGGAGTGCTAATCATTGGCGTTAGCACTCACAGCTTGAGAGTGACAGCGGACCGGGTCGGTGAGGCCCCAGGGAGCGGTAGGGGAATGGACCCCCGCACACCAGGGCCGTCCGTCGCGGGCACCCCTTGGTCCGAGCAGTCGACCGTGTCCCGGAGGACCACTTCTGATGGCCAAGATCATCGCCTTTGATGAGGAAGCTCGCCGCGGCCTTGAGCGTGGCATGAACCAGCTTGCCGACGCAGTGAAGGTCACGCTCGGCCCCAAGGGCCGCAACGTCGTTCTGGAGAAGAAGTGGGGCGCCCCCACGATCACCAACGACGGTGTCTCCATCGCCAAGGAGATCGAGCTCGAGGACCCGTACGAGAAGATCGGCGCGGAGCTCGTCAAGGAGGTCGCCAAGAAGACCGACGATGTCGCGGGTGACGGCACCACCACCGCCACCGTGCTGGCCCAGGCGCTCGTCCGCGAGGGTCTGCGCAACGTCGCCGCCGGCGCCAACCCGATGGCCCTGAAGCGCGGCATCGAGAAGGCCGTCACCGCCGTCTCCGACCAGCTCCTGGCCCAGGCCAAGGACGTGGAGACCAAGGAGCAGATCGCCTCCACCGCCTCCATCTCGGCCGCCGACACCCAGATCGGCGAGCTCATCGCCGAGGCCATGGACAAGGTCGGCAAGGAAGGCGTCATCACCGTCGAGGAGAGCAACACCTTCGGTCTCGAGCTCGAGCTCACCGAGGGCATGCGCTTCGACAAGGGCTACATCTCGGCCTACTTCGCCACCGACCTGGAGCGTATGGAGACCTCGTTCGAGGACCCCTACATCCTGATCGCCAACTCCAAGATCGGCTCGGTCAAGGACCTGCTGCCGCTGCTGGAGAAGGTCATGCAGAGCGGCAAGCCGCTCGTCATCATCGCCGAGGACGTCGAGGGCGAGGCCCTGTCGACCCTGGTCGTGAACAAGATCCGCGGCACCTTCAAGTCCGTCGCCGTCAAGGCCCCGGGCTTCGGCGACCGCCGCAAGGCCATGCTCCAGGACATCGCCATCCTCACCGGCGGCACCGTGATCTCCGAGGAGGTCGGCCTGAAGCTGGAGAACGCCGGCGTCGACCTGCTGGGCAGCGCCCGCAAGGTGGTCATCACCAAGGACGAGACCACCATCGTCGACGGTGGCGGCGACAGCGAGCAGGTCGCGGGCCGGGTGAACCAGATCCGCGCCGAGATCGAGAACAGCGACTCGGACTACGACCGCGAGAAGCTCCAGGAGCGCCTCGCCAAGCTGGCCGGCGGCGTGGCCGTCATCAAGGCCGGCGCGGCCACCGAGGTGGAGCTCAAGGAGCGCAAGCACCGCATCGAGGACGCCGTCCGCAACGCGAAGGCCGCCGTCGAGGAGGGCATCGTCGCCGGTGGTGGCGTCGCGCTGCTGCAGGCCTCGGTCGCCTTCGACAAGCTGGAGCTGGACGGCGACGAGGCCACCGGTGCCAACATCGTCAAGGTCGCGCTCGAGGCCCCGATCAAGCAGATCGCGACCAACGCCGGCCTCGAGGGCGGCGTCGTGGTGGAGAAGGTGCGCAACCTCCCCGCCGGTCACGGCCTGAACGCCGCCACCAACGAGTACGTCGACCTGGTCGCCGCCGGCATCATCGACCCGGCCAAGGTCACCCGCTCCGCGCTGCAGAACGCCGCCTCCATCGCGGCGCTGTTCCTCACCACCGAGGCCGTCATCGCCGACAAGCCGGAGAAGGCCGCCGCGGCCGCCGGCGGCGGCATGCCGGGCGGTGACATGGACTTCTGATCCTGATCGCTTCGATCGGATCGGCAGGTCTTTCGTCCGCGAGGGCGGTTCCCCGACGGGGAGCCGCCCTCGCGGCGTTCCCGGGATCGTTCCCCGGGGCGTTCCCGGGGCGCCTTCCCGGGGCCGGGGGTCCCGGGTTTCCGGGCGTTCTTGGGAGACTGGACGGATGGCTACGACAGACGACATCGAGACGGCGCTGCACACCGCGCGGGCGCTGATCCTGGCCGACCTGACCGCGCGGGACGCCGCCGACCCCGCCGTGGTGTCCCTGGTCGAGCAGGCCGTGACGCACCGGCGCTGGTGGCTGGAGCAGTGGCCGGACGGCGTCGAGTACGTCCTGGGCCTGGTCGCCCAGGACGTCCAGGACGCGCTGCTGGAGAGCCACGGCCGCTGGCCGCTGTGCGCGGACTGCGCGGCCGACGGCGACCCGCACGCGCTGGGCGTGGAACCCGAGCTGGGGCCGGAGCCGCACTGGGTGTGCGGCAAGCGCGGCGCCGTCGTGGCGGCGGTGGGCGAGCTGTAGGGCGCGTCCCGGCTGCCGGCCGGGCCTCAGCCGCCGGTCCTTCCTCCTCCGGGCCGCCGTCGCACCTCCGGGTGCGGCGGCGGCTTTTTCGTGCCGATGGGAACCACTGGACTGCATATGCAGTCCAACGACATATATAGTCCGTCCGAGTCCTTCTTTCGGCAATGAGTGGGGGAGACCCATGTCCCAGCCAGATCCGGCCCGTCCGGTCCTCGAACTGCGCGCCGTCACCCGGACGCACGGGCACGGCGAGGCCGAGGTGCATGCCCTGCGCGGCGTCGACCTGGCCGTGCGCCCCGGCGAGTTCGTCGCCGTCATGGGGCCCTCCGGCTCCGGCAAGTCGACCCTGCTGACCCTGGCCGGCGGCCTCGACCGGCCCAGCGGCGGGCAGGTGCTGGTCGAGGGCGTCGAGCTCGGCGGACTGAACCGGACCCGGCTGGCCGCCGTGCGCCGCCGCTCGGTCGGCTACGTCTTCCAGGACTACAACCTCGTCCCGGCGCTGACCGCGGCCGAGAACGTCGCGCTGCCGCGCGAACTCGACGGGGTGTCCGCCCGGACCGCCCGCCGGGAGGCCCTGACCGCCCTGCGCGAGATGGGCATCCCCGAGCTGGCCGACCGCTTCCCCGAGCAGCTCTCCGGCGGCCAGCAGCAGCGCGTCGCGATCGCCCGGGCCTTGGTCGGCGACCGCCGGCTGGTCCTGGCCGACGAGCCCACCGGCGCGCTCGACTCCGCGACCGGCGAGGCCGTGCTCGCCGTGCTGCGGGCCCGCTGCGACGCCGGCGCCGCCGCCATGATGGTCACCCACGACCCCCGCCACGCCGTCTGGGCCGACCGCGTGGTCGTCCTGAACGACGGGGCCGTCGTCGACGGGGGCGTCGGGCAGGCCGCGCACCCGCTGCTCGCCGGCGGGAACGGGGGACGGCGATGAAGCTCTCCGCCCTGCGCGTCGCGCTGCGCATCGCCCGCCGCGACGCCCTCAGGTCCAAGGGCCGCAGCGCCCTGGTGATCGCCATGGTCGCGCTGCCGGTGCTCGGTGTCACCGGCGCCGACATCGTCCACCGGAGCGGTTCGCTCACCCCCGCCGAGCGGGTCGAGCGGCTGATGGGCGGGGCGGACGCCCTGGTCACCGCCCACCGCCCGGGCCGCTCCGTCGAGCAGGCGCCGTTCGCCGAGGACGGCGTCCGGGTGCTGCCGGAGGCCCGGACCGACCCCGCGTCCGCTCCCGCGGCCGCCGGCGCGGCGACCTCGGCCGAACTGCTGGGCGGGCTGCTGCCGTCCGCCGCGGTGCTGGTGCCGGCCACGCCCGGGCCCGAGGTCAGCACCTCGACCCGGGAGGGGCTGTTCACCACCTCCACCGCCGAGGCCGATCCGGCCGATCCGGTCTGGTCCGGACGGCTCGACCTGGTCGAGGGCCGGGCGCCCGCCGCGCCCGACGAGGCGGCCGTCACCCGGGCCTTCCTCGACGAGGCCGGACTGCGCCTCGGCGACTCCACCACGGTCAAGGGGCTGGAGCGGACGCCGTTCCGGCTCACCGGTGTGGTCGAGCACCCGGGGGACCTCGGGAAGGTGGAACTGGTCGCCCGGCCCGGCCGGCTGATCTCCCCGCTGGCCGCGGCGGCCGCCGCCGCTCCGGACGCTCCCGGCGGACCGGTCGCCGCGGGCCGGGACGAGGGCGTCCGCGCCGAGCAGTGGCTGGTCCGGCTGCCCGTCGGCGCCGGGCTCGACTGGACCGCCGTCCAGAAGCTCAACCGGTACGGCTTCACCGTGACCTCCCGGGCGGTCGCCCTCGACCCGCCGCCGGCCTCGGCCGTCCCCTACGACGCCGACCGGTGGGTCTCCCCCGGGAGCGACAACCGGACCGTCGTCCTGGTCACCGTGATCGGCATGGCGCTGCTGGAGGTCACCCTGCTGGCCGGCCCGGCCTTCGCGGTCGGCGCCCGGCGCTCCCGGCGGCAGCTGGCCCTGGTCGGCGCCGCCGGCGGCCACCGGGGTCACATCCGCGCCATCGTGCTCGGCGGCGGACTGGTGCTCGGACTGGCCGGGGCCGCCCTCGGGGTGGCGCTCGGCACCGGCCTGGTCGCCGCGCTGCGGCCCTGGCTGGAGGGGGCGGGCGGCAGCCGCTTCGGACACTTCGCGATCGCACCGCTCGACCTGCTGGCGATCGCCGCGGTGGGCGTGCTGACCGCGCTCGCCGCCGCCGTGCTGCCCGCGGTGCAGGCGGCCCGCCGGGACGTGGTGGCCGGCCTCACCGGCCGCGACTCCGTCGCCACGCCCGGCCGCCTGCTGCCGGTCGTCGGCCTGCTGCTGGTCGGCGCCGGTGCGGCGTTGGCGCTGTACGGCGCCGGGACGTACCAGAGCGGCACCATGCCGGTGCTCGGCGGGCTCAACAAGCGGGCGCTCTCGGTGCTCGCCGGTGCGGCCACCGCCGAGGTCGGCATCCTGTTCTTCACCCCGATGCTGATCGCCCTCTTCGGCCGGCTCGCGGGCCGGCTGCCGCTCGGCCCCCGGCTGGCCCTGCGCGACTCGGCCCGCCACCGCGGCCGGACCGCGCCGGCCGTGGCCGCCGTGATGGCCGCCGTCGCCGGAGCCGTCGCCGTCGGCGTCTACAGCACCGGCACCGAGGCCCAGGAGCGCGCCTCCTACCGGCCGACGGCTCCGATGGGCGCCGTCGTGCTGGACGCCCCCGCCTCTCCGGGCAGCCCGGAGACGGTCCGGCTGCGCCGGGCCGTCGAGCAGGCGCTGCCGGACCTGGGCGCCCGCGCCGACGTCCAGGACGTGACCTACGTGTTCTGCGACAACTGCTCCAGCACGGTGCAGGCCAAGGGCGCCGGGGCGCGTCCGGAGTCCGGCAACGCCGGGAGCCGGGTGCTGTCCGGCGACACGACGGTCCTGCACCACCTGTTCGGCGTGCGGGACCGGGCGGCCGAGGAGGCCCTGGCCGCAGGTCGGGCGGTGGTCTTCGACCGCGCCTTCCTGAACGACGGCCGGGCGACACTGACGATGCAGGGCGCCGCCGGCGGACCGGTCCTGCCCGGACAGGTGCCGGGGACGGAGCGGATCGAGGTCCGGGTCGAGGCGGTCCTGGCGGAGAACCCCGACGCGGCCCGGTACGGGGCGGTGCTGATGGGCCCGGAGGCGGTGCGCCGGGCCGGACTCACGCCCAGGCCCAACGGCTCGGTGTGGCGCCCCGAGGTCGCTCCTGACCGCAAGGCGCAGCAGCGCGCCGAGGCGGCCGTGGCCCGGCTCGTGCCGCACGCCCAGCTGACGGTGGAGCGCGGATACCGGCCCAAGGGGGACACGAACACCCTGGCGCTCGGCGGGTTCGCCGTGGTGGTGGTGCTCGGCGCGGCGGCCGTGGCCACCGGGCTGGCCGCCGCCGACTCGCGCAACGACCGGGCCACGCTGGCCGCGGTGGGTGCGCCGCCGCGGACGAACCGGATCCAGGCCGGGCTGCAGTGCACGCTGATCGCCGGCGTCGGCGCGGTGCTGGGGACGGTGAGCGGGTTCGTCCCGGCGCTGGGGCTGCTGCGGTCGCACGCGTCCGGGCAGCTCGGCGCGCCCGCGGTGCCGTTCACCGCGCCCTGGGGGCTCCTGCTGCTGATCGTGGTGGTGCTGCCGGTGGTGGCGGGGCTGGGTGCGGCCGCCTTCGGCCGGGGCCGGCTGCCGCTGGCGCGACGGGCGGGCTGACGGCCGACGCCGGGTGTCCGGGTCGTGCGGGTGTCCGGGGCGTGCGGGCTGTCCGGGTCGACGCGGGCGGCCGGGCCCGTGCCGGTGGTCGTCGCCGGTACGGGCCCGGACGTGTTCGAGTGCTGTCAGCCGGTCCCGTCCGGCGCCCCGGGACCGGTGGGTCGGGCCGGCTCGCCCGGCTCGGCCGGTCCGGCGAGCCGGGCGAGCTCGGCCGCGAGGTTGGCCCGGGCGGGCGCGTCGAAGCGCCCGTGCGCCGTCGTCGTGCGGTAGAGCGCGGGCAGGGCGAGCAACTGGCGCAGCACCGCCGCCCGCCCGGCGCGGAAGTCCGGCTCGGGCACGAAGGCGTACTCCTCCCGGACGGCCGCCGCGTAGGCCGCGTACGCCGCCGGGTCGCCGCCCAGCACCGCGAGGTCGGCGTCGCACAGCACCTCGCCGTCGCGGTCGCCGGGTTCGGGACGGTGGGTGACGGTGAGCCGGACCAGCCGGGCGACCTCCGCGACCCGGGCCGCCGGGAGCCCGCAGCCGTCGAGCGCCCGGACGGCCAGGGCGGCGCTGCGCTCCTCGTTCTCGGAGCGGTCCGGCCGGTACACGGCGTCGTGGAACCACGCGGCCAGCCGGACGGCGTCCGGGTCGTCGGCGTGCTCGGCGAGCGCGTCGACGTGACCCAGCACCGCGCGCAGGTGGTCGACCGTGTGGTACCGGCGCTGCGGCTCGGACCAGCGGCGCAGCAGCTCCCGCCCGGCCGGGGCGGGATCGGTGGCCGCGCCGCAGCGGCGCAGCAGGGCGGTCCAGGCGGCGAGGAGGTCCTCGGCGGCGGGGGACGGGGCCCGGGTGGCGGGGGTGTCGGCTTCCGGCATGGCGCCATTCTGCTGGGCCGGTCCGGACCGCCAAAGATTCCGCTGGACATGATATGTCGATGAAAGGTATATGTAACTCCATGACTGAACGGGCGATGCAAGAGCCGACGCTGCTCCTGCTCACCGCGCTGGCCGACGCCCCGCGGCACGGCTACGCGCTGATCCAGGAGATCTCCGCGATCTCCGACGGCCGGGTGAAGATGCGCACCGGCACCCTGTACGGCGCGCTGGACCGGCTGCTGCAGCAGGGGCTGATCGAGGTCGCGGCCGAGGAGATCGTCGACGGCCGGGCCCGGCGCACCTACGCCCTCACCGACGGCGGGCGCGATGCGCTGACCACCGAGGCGGAGCGGCTGAGCGCCGTCGCCGAGGAGGCCCGGCGGCGGCTGGCCGCCGTCCGTGAGCCGTCCGTCCGACCGGCTGCCGTCCGCCCCGTGGCCGGTGGTGGCAAGCTCGCGTTCTTCAAGGCCAGGGGGGCATTCTCATGACGATCCAGTTCTTCCCGGGGTCGGCGGAGCCGGTGGCGTTCCGGGCCGCGCTGCGGCTCTACCCGGCCCGCTACCGGCGCGAGCGCGGCGACGAACTGTCCGCGGTCTTCGCCGACTCCACGGCCGAGGGCGGCCGGCTCGCCACCGCGCGCGAGGCGTTCGACCTCGGGGCGTACGGGCTGCGGATGCGCACCGGCCTGACCTCCTCGTCCACCGCCGGGCGGCTGCTCGCGCTGGCGGCGCCGCTGATCGCCGGAGCGATCGCGGGGCTGGGGCTGACCCGGGTCCTGCACGACGCGACCGGCCGGGCCCCGGGCTGGATGTGGGAGCTGCCGGACCGGGTGGTCCAGGTCCCCTTCCACGCCTGGTACTTCGGTTCGCTGCTGGCACCACTGCTGCTGGTCGGCGCGGTGCTGGCCGGCCGGTGGCGGCTGGCCCGGGCGGCGGCCGTCGCCGTGGCGGCGGTGGGGGCGCTGGGCGTGGCGCTGGCGGTGCTGGCCATGCCCGACTTCTGGCTGATGTTCAACCAGTCCTGCGAGGCGACCCCGCAGCTGTTCGCCGGACTGCTGTTCGCGCTCGCGCCCCAGGAGCTGCTGCGACGGCGCCAGACCTGGAGCGACCGGGCGATGGTGCTGGCCGCGACGGTGGGCGGCGGGCTGGTCCTGGTGGCGGAGGACTTCTACAGCTCGTGGGTGCTGATGGACTGGAAGGCGGGCGCGGCGCTGGTGCTGGTCCCGCTGCTGGCGCTGCTCCTCGCGGCGCGCGACCGGCTGGTTCCGGCCGCGGCGGGGCTGGCGGTGCTGCCGCTGACCCTGACGTTCAGCCTGTTCCGGATCTGGCAGTCGATCGGCGGGGTCTGGCGGCTGCTCCCGGTGGTGGGCCTGGTGGTGGTGGCGACCGTGGTGGCCGGCGGGCTGCTGCGCCGCGGTGCCGGGGCGGGAGGTCACCGGAGCCTCGCCTGAGCGGGGACGGCCGGGGCCTCGCCGCTCCGAACGGCCGGACGACCGGGGTGTGGACCCGGAGCGTCCGGCCGTTCCGTGTTTCCCGGGGTGTGCCGCTCCCCGGTGGTGTGCCGTTCCGTGCTTCCCGGGGCATGCGCGTTGTCCGGCCAAGTGGCCGCACGGGGCTCGCCGGGGCGGGGGCGATGTGGCACTCTGTCTAATATGTCTAGACCAATTTTCGAAGTCATCGCGCTGACGCCCCAGGATGCCCAGGCCGCCGAGTCGGGCGGCGCCGACCGGCTCGAACTGGTCACCGACATGGCCGCCGACGGCCTCACCCCCGGGGTGGAGGACTTCGCCAAGATCCGGGCCGCCGTCGACCTCCCGCTGCGGGTGATGCTCCGGATCCGGGACGGCTTCGCCCCCGGTGACCTGGACGAGCTGCGCGACCGCGCCGCCGCGCTCCGGGCCGAGGGCGCCGACGAGTTCGTGCTCGGATTCCTCGACGCCGACGGCGCGGTGGACCTGGCAGCCACCGCGGCCGTCGCCGAGGCGGTCGCCGGCTGCCGCTGGACCTTCCACCGGGCGATCGACCACAGCGCCGACCGGGCCGCCGTCCGGGCCGCCGTGGGCGCGCTGCCCGGGCTGGACACCTTCCTCACCTCCGGCTCGGCCGGCGGCGTGGACGCCGGGCTCGACGTCCTGCTGGCCGAGCTGGCCCGGACCGGCGAGCCCGGTTACACCCAGCGGATCCTCATCGGCGGCGGCCTGCGGGCCGAGCACGTGCCGGGGCTGCGGGGGGCCGGCTTCGACGCCTTCCACGTCGGCGGCGCGGTGCGGGTCGACGGCTGGCAGTCGCCGGTGGACGTCGCCAAGGTCGCCGAGTGGCGGGCGCTGATCGACGGCTGATCGACGGCTGGTCGAAGGCTTGGCGTCGGCTCCGCCGCGGCTCCGCGGCGGCCCCACCGCGGCAGCCGTACGACGGCGGGCGGGGGCACCCCGAACCGGTGCCCCCGCCCGCCGCCGTCCGTCGGGGTCAGCCCAGCTGCGCCGGCAGCGGCTCGGCGTGCAGCACCTCCAGGCCGGAGACCGCACGGGTCAGCGCCACGTACAGCCGCCGCAGCCCGGTCCGCTCGTCCGGCTCGCCCGCGACCACCGCGGCCGGCTCGTCCAGCACCACGTAGTCGTACTCCAGACCCTTCGCCAGCGAGGCCGGGACGAGGGTCAGCCGGGCCTCCGCGCTGGTCTCGGCGCCCGGGGCGAGGTGCGGCAGCCCGGCCGCCGTCAGCGCCTCGGCCAGCAGCGGCACCCGCGCGTCGGCGGCGATCAGACCGGTCGAGCCCTCCTTGCCGAGCGCCCGCACACAGGCGGCGACCACGGCGTCGGTCCGCTCCTCCGGGGCGACCCGGCGGACCGTCAGCGAGCCCGGGGCCTCGCGGACCGAACCGGCCGGCGCCAGACCGGGGGCGATCGACGGCAGCAGCCGGGAGGCGTACGCGATGACCTCCTCCGGCACCCGGAAGCCCTTGGTCAGCTCCTCGATGTGCGCGGCCGGCTTGCCCAGGTGGTGCAGCGCCTCCGGCCAACTCGCCGTCGCCCAGGGGGTGGTGCCCTGGGCGAGGTCGCCGAGCACGGTGGCCGAGCCGGTGCTGCAGCGGCGGCCGACCGCGCGGTACTGCATCGGGGAGAGGTCCTGCGCCTCGTCCAGCACCACGTGCCCGAGCGAGGGGGTGCGCCGCACCAGGTCCGTCGCCTCGTCGACCAGCACGGCGTCGGCGGCGGTCCAGCGGGCGGTCTTCACCGAGCGGCCGGGCCTGGGCCACAGCACGGCGGCCTGCTCCTCCGCGGTCAGCACGCCCTCCGCGCACCCGGCCAGGAACTCCGGGTCGGACAGCAGCCGCAGCACCAGCTTGGCCGGGTCGACCGCGGGCCAGCACTGCCTGACCGTCGCCTTCACGGCGGCGTTGCGGGCCACCGCGTCCTGCACCCGGTCGTCCGGGGCCTCGCCGGACTGCTCCATCTTCAGCAGCACGGCGTGCGCGATCCGCTGCGGCAGCGCCTCCGCGGCCGCGCCGTAGCGGGTCTCCCGGCTCTTCAACTCCTCGATGATCCCGGTCAGTTCGTGGACCGGAACACGCCAGCGGCGGGAGCCGCGGACCACCACGCAGGGCTCGGTGGGCAGCGCGATACCGGAGCGCACCGCCCGTCGCAGCACCTCCGCCATCCGGGCGTCGCCCTTCAGCCGGGCCGCCTCCGCGGAGTCCTCGCCGCGCACCTCGACATGCGCGACCAGCTGCTGCACGGTCGCCTGGGCGACGTCCAGCTCGCCGAGCGCGGGCAGCACCTGCTCGATGTAGGAGAGGAAGGCGTTGTTGGGGCCGATCACCAGCGTGCCGGTACGGGCCAGCCGCTCCCGGTGCGCGTACAGCAGGTACGCCACCCGGTGCAGGCCGACGGCGGTCTTCCCGGTGCCGGGCGCGCCCTGCACGCAGAGGGTGCCGGAGATGTCGGCGCGGACGATCTCGTCCTGCTCCGGCTGGATGGTGGCCACGATGTCGCGCATCGGGCCGACGCGCGGCTTCTCGATCTCGGCGGCCAGCAGGGCGGAGGCGGTGTCGCCCTCGGCCGGGTCGGTGAGGTGCTCGTCCTCGTACGCGGTCAGCTCGCCGCCGGTGTAGCCGAAGCGGCGGCGGCGCTCGACGTCCATCGGATCGGTGCGGCTGGCCCGGTAGAACGGCTGGGAGACCGGCGCACGCCAGTCGATCACCATCGGGTCGCCGTGGGCGTCGTGCACGTGCCGGCGCCCGATGTAGAAGCTGTCCCCGCCGGAGCCCTCGCTCAGTTCCTCGCCGATCGCGTGGAGGTAGTCGAGCCGGCCGAAGAACAGCGGGGTGTGGGAGAGGTCGGCCAGGGCGGCGATCCTGGCCTCGATCTGCTTGTGCAGCACGATGGCGGTGACCCAGGTGCCGGTCACGTCGCTGATGTCGAGGGACTCGACGTCCTCGCGCATCGCGCGCAGCGCGGCCCGGGACGAGGCGAGGTGGTCGCGCTCGCGCTGCAGGGGGTCGGTGGTGGGGGTGGCGGGCACAGCGAACCTTCCCGGCTGCCCCGGGGACCGGGCGCAGCGGATCGTAGGAGCTCACGGTGGATACAGCCGACCGGTTGCCGTGCGGTCGGCACCTCCCCCGGCTGCCCGCGCGACTTCAGCGGGTACCACGGTTCGGGAGGGGGCAGACGGACGATCCTAGCCGCGTCGGCCTCGGGGATCCACCCCCGACGGACTCGGGGCCTCCGTACTCCCGGAGGACGACCTTCGTCCCGCCGGATACGGCCTTCGGGGTGATGGCGACGGCCGTTCGGGTGCCTAGCGTGGAACACATGAGCACACCGCACCGCACCCGCACCGCCCCGTCCGGCGCCACCGCCACCACCGGCCGCCGCCGCAACCCCCTCACCACCACCGTCCGCAACGTCGGCATCGCCCTGGACACCGCCGCGCGCGTGATCCTCCTGGGCCGCGACGGCGTCCGCTACTGAGCCCTCCGCTACTGAGCCCTCCGCCCCGTCGCGCCCGCCGGCGGCCCGCTACAGCACGTCGTCCGCGTCGATGATGCGGTAGGCGTAGCCCTGTTCGGCGAGGAAGCGCTGGCGGTGGGCCGCGAAGTCCTGGTCGACGGTGTCCCGGGCGACCACGGAGTAGAAGTGGGCGGAGTGGCCGTCCGCCTTGGGACGCAGGACCCGGCCGAGGCGCTGGGCCTCCTCCTGCCGGGAGCCGAAGGTCCCGGAGACCTGGATGGCGACGGTCGCCTCCGGCAGGTCGATGGAGAAGTTGGCCACCTTGGAGACGACCAGGACGCCGATCTCCTTGTTGCGGAAGGCGTCGAACAGCTTCTCGCGCTGGGCGTTGCTGGTCTCGCCCTTGATCACCGGGGCGTCCAGGACCTCGCCGAGCTCGTCCAGCTGGTCGATGTACTGGCCGATGATCAGCGTCTGGTCCTTCTCGTGCTTCTTGACCAGCGCCTCCACCACCCGGCGCTTGGTCGCCGTGGTGGCGCAGAACCGGTAGCGCTCCTCCGGCTCGGCGGTGGCGTAGGCGAGCCGCTCGGAGTCGGTCAGGGTGACCCGGACCTCGCAGCAGTCGGCCGGCGCGATGTAGCCCTGCGCCTCGATCTCCTTCCACGGCGCGTCGAAGCGCTTCGGACCGATGAGGCTGAACACGTCGCCCTCGCGGCCGTCCTCGCGCACCAGGGTGGCGGTCAGGCCGAGCCGGCGGCGGGCCTGGAGGTCGGCGGTGAACTTGAACACCGGGGCCGGCAGCAGGTGGACCTCGTCGTAGACGACCAGGCCCCAGTTGCGGGCGTCGAACAGCTCCAGGTGGGCGTAGACGCCCTTCCGCTTGGTGGTCATCACCTGGTAGGTCGCGATGGTGACCGGGCGGATCTCCTTCCTGGTGCCGCTGTACTCGCCGATCTCGTCCTCGGTCAGCGAGGTCCGCTTGATCAGCTCGTGCTTCCACTGGCGGGCCGAGACGGTGTTGGTGACCAGGATCAGCGTGGTCGACTTGGCGTGCGCCATCGCCGCCGCGCCGACCAGGGTCTTGCCGGCGCCGCAGGGCAGCACGACCACGCCCGAGCCGCCGTGCCAGAAGCCCTCGACCGCCTGCGCCTGGTACGGGCGCAGGCTCCAGCCGTCCTCGGCCAGCTCGATCGGGTGCGCCTCGCCGTCCACGTAGCCGGCGAAGTCCTCGGCGGGCCAGCCGAGCTTGAGCAGCACCTGCTTGATCTGGCCGCGCTCCGAGGGGTGCACGACCACGGTGTCCGGGTCGACCCGCTCGCCGACCAGCGGCACGATCTTCTTGGAACGCAGCACCTCCTCGAGCACCGGGCGGTCGGTGGTGCTCAGCACCAGGCCGTGGGTGGGGTGCTTGGTCAGCCGCAGCCGCCCGTACCTGGCCATCGTGTCGGCCACGTCGACCAGCAGCGCGTGCGGCACCGGGTAGCGGGAGTACGTCACCAGGGCGTCGACGACCTGCTCGGCGTCGTGGCCCGCGGCCCGCGCGTTCCACAGCCCGAGCGGCGTCACCCGGTACGTGTGCACGTGCTCCGGCGCCCGCTCCAGCTCGGCGAACGGCGCGATGGCACGCCGGCACTCGGCGGCCCTGGGGTGGTCGATCTCCAGGAGAAGAGTTTTGTCGCTCTGGACGATGAGCGGTCCGTCGTTCACGCGGGGAAGCCCTCCACTGGCTGACAGGTCCGTGGCGGCCGCGGGTCCTGCGGCACGCCGACCCTCCAGTGTCGCGCATCCGGCCGGGAGGACGGGACCGCCCCCGGCGGGCGGCTACTTCCACTCGTAGTACGCGCCGGTGGACTTGCCGTCCGGGGCCACCTCGTACTCGAACAGGCCGACGACGTGGTTGAGGCGGTCGAGCTCCGAGGAGGCGGTGGAGAAGAAGAGCGCGCCGCGCCAGCTGGTGCCGCCGCCCTCGGTGAAGCGGCCGAGCGCGGTGCCGTGCCAGACGACGCTCTGGCCGTCGGCCGTCATGTCGACGCCCTGGCCCTCGCCGCGCAGACCACCGTCGGCGCGCACCTCGGACTCGTAGGTGCCGAAGCCGTTGACCTCGGCGCCGTAGTAGCTGCCCCTGGACTCGAACGAGACCTCGACCACGACGTGGCCGTCCCCGGCGTCGAGCACGCGGCGGCCGGTGTCCCGGTTCTCGGTCCGGCCGATGAGATCGCCGAGCATGATGACTCCCTTCGTCACCCCCGTGATTCCGGACTACGCCGGTCGCGGCGGGGCGTCAACCACCGGTACGGGCCGTGCGGCCGGGGACGCGGGGGGTGACCGTGGCGGGAGTGGCTCGTTGATCCCTGCATGAACAAGTCGAAGCGTGTCCTCACCGCTCTCGCCCTCGCCGGTACGGCCTTCGCCGCCACCGCTTCCTCGGCCGGTTCCGCGCACGCGGTCGCGGGGGTCGGCGAGGGACCCGGCGGGCTGCTCGCGGCGCCCGGGTTCCTGCTCGCGGACCTGGCCGGGGCGAACGCCGTGATGCCGGTCGGGCAGGGCGACCTCGCGGCCATGGCCGACAAGGCGATGAAGCAGAAGCAGGCCGAGGAGGCCCAGCAGCAGCAGGCCCAGCAGCAGGGCCACTGAGCCCGGGGGTCACTCGTCGAGTTCGGCGACCCCGGTGATCCGGTGCAGCGCGAAGGTGCGCAGCTCGCCGTCGTGGTGGTCGAAGGCGGTGACGTAGCCGCCCTCGACCTTCACCGGGTCGATGATCCGCTGGCTGGCGAGGCCCTCCGCGTTGAGGTAGCCGATCCACATCCGCTCGCCGAGCAGGACCGCCGTCTGCAGGCTCGCCAGGGTCTCGGCGGCGGCGGTGCGCGGCAGCTGCCGCCCGGACGCGGCGGCGGGCTCGCGGCGGACGGCGGTGGCGGCCCGGTCGCCGGCCCGGATCGCCTTGACGGCGGCGGCGAGCAGGGTGTCGTCCGGGGTCGGCGGGCCGTCCGGGACGGGCACCGGCGCCGCCCGGGGCGGGGTGCGGTGGCTGTCCGGGCGGGTGATCAGCACATCGCCGTCGGCGGACTCGGCGGCCGGCGCGTACCCCATCGAGCGCAGCGTGCCGAGCAGGACGTCCGGCCCGGCCTGGGCGGCCAGCACGGTCGGCGCGAGCAGCCGCAGCCGCAGGTCGGCGGAGCGGCGGTCGGCCAGGATCTCGTTCAGCAGGGACGGGTCGTCGCAGCGCAGGTAGGACGAGGCGGCGCCGACCCGGAGCAGGCCGTGCCGGCGGGCCACGTCGTCGATCAGGTAGCCGAGCGGCTGCGGGAGCGGCGTGCGGGAGTGCTGGTCGAGGAAGGCCCTCAGGTCGGCGGCGCTGCGCCCGGCGTCGAGGGCGCGCCGGACCGACTCCGGGGTGAAGCGGTAGACGGTCGCGCCGCCCTTGGACTCGATGTCGGCGCAGAGCGCGAGCGCCTGGGCGAGCGGGGTGAGCAGCGGGCCGGGCGCGATCGCGGTGAGGTCCGGCTGGAGGATCACGTGGTCGAGCGGCTGCGGCAGCAGCGGGGCGAGCACGGTGGCGGGGTCGGCCTCGGCGGTGAGCAGCGCGCGGGCGGGGGCGGCGAGGGCGCCGCGGCCGGTGACGCCGAGGAGTTCGGCCTCGGCCAGGGTCCAGTCGACCAGGTGTTCGCGCAGGTCGCGGCCGTCGGGGTCGGTCGGCCCGCCGCGCAGCGGGCGCTGCCAGCGCAGGGTGGGCAGGAGATCGGCCGGGGTGGCCGCGGTGCCGGGCGGGAGTTCGGCGAGCAGGGCGAGGGCGGCGCGGCGGACCTGCGGAGCGAGGGTGCGGTCCAGTTCGGGGCCGAGCACGGCGCGCTGCTTGCCCTTGCTGTCGGCGGTGCCGGCCAGGGCCGGGACGCGGGTCGCGGCGAGCCAGGCGCGGGCCAGCACGGCCCAGCGGGCGGCGGTGTCCAGGCGCAGCCACTCGTCGTACCCGGGGGTCGGCGCCCAGTGCTCCTCGACCTCGCCGTCCGGGGCCAGCAGGCCCGAGGTGTGGGCGAGTTCGAGCCAGAACGCGGCGATCTGCTCGGTGCTCTCCAGGGCCTGGGCGGTGCGCTTGAGATCGCGCACCCCGAGGCCGCCGGCGCGCAGGGTGGGCGGCGGGGTGAGGCCGCAGAGTTCCAGCAGCTCCTCGACGGTCCGGACGGCGGTGTGCGCCTGCCCGGCGGCCGCGCCGTCCACCGTCGCGGGATCGCGCGGTGCGGCGGTGGGCGCGGGTTCGGGCTGGAGCGGTTCGACGGTGCGGTGCGAGCGTCCGCCGCGCAGGTGCAGGGCGAGTTCGCGGGGCAGGACGACGCTGCCCGGGCTGGTGGGCAGCAGCAGGCCGCGGGCCAGCAGCCATTCGACCGGGCTCTGGGCGTCCTGCGCGGTGACCGGGCGGGTGGCGTCCGGGACGGTGCCGGTGGGCGGGCCCCAGACCAGCCGGTCGAGCAGTCGCAGCGCGGCCTCGGGGGCGGTGGCGAGCAGGGCCTCACAGCGGGCGCGGTCGCCGAGCAGGGTGGTGAACGCGGCGACGGCGGTGACCGGGTCGGGCGTCGCGGGCTGTCCGGCGGAGGTGAGCAGTTGCTGGAGCCGGGCCGGGGACATGCCGGTGCTCGCCTCGGCGAAGGTCGGGCCGAGGCCGGTGCGGCCGGGGTTGGCGGCGGTCGGCGCGAGCGCCTCGCGGGCCGCGATGACCAGGCGCAGACCGTTGTCGGGCCCCCAGAGCAGGGCCCGGTCGCGCAGGGTGGCCAGGGCGCGGGGCAGCGCGGCGGCGACGGCGGCGCGGTCTGCGGTGCTCAGCGGGGTGGCCTCGGGGTGCGGCTTCACCTTGGCCGGTCCGGCCAGCAGGGTGCGCACGGCGGCCGGTGAGGAGGCGTCGGGGAGCGCGGCCAGGGCCTCGGCGGTCTGCAGGGTGAAGCGGTCCAGGCGTTCCAGCGCACGCAGGGCGGAGGCACGGGAGGAGAGCCGGGCGGTGAGCTGGGTGAGGTCGCCGGGCACGGGGTTGAGCAGGTCGGGGCGGGACCGGAGCAGGGCGACGAGGTCGTCGTCGGGCCGGGCGCGCAGCTCCTCGGCGAGGGTGCGGGCGCCCGCGGGGGACTTGGCCTGGCGCTGTGGGCCCTGCTGTGTGGTCATTCGACCTAGGTTAGTCGGGTGGCGGCGGGGCGGGAGGGCCCCGGCGCCGGTGGATCCGGGGGCGTCGGCGTGGTTCCGCGGGGGCGGCGGGCGCACGGGGGTTGACGGGAACGGCGGGGTGGCGGGGGAGCGGTGGGGAAGGGGCCGCGGTCGCGGGGCCGGGGCGGGTACGGGTGACGTCGGGGCCGGGCCGGGTGCCGCCGGGGTGAACCCGGGTGCGGCCGGGCGGCGTTCCGGCTCGCGTGGCGGGGCGGCGGGTGGGTAGCGTCACGGTCGGCGGGGACGACGCCGCGTGCGGACGGGTGGCGGGTCCGGTGCGGTGCGGCAATCGGTACGGCAATCGGTGCGGCAATCGGTACGGGCTAGGCGGGGTGCGTGGGGATGTCGGACGGCGAGTGGTGGCGCAAGCAGGGACCCTGGAGCGAGCCGCCGGGGGGTGCGGGGGCCTCCGGCGGGAGCGGGAGCGGTGACGGCGACAGCGTGTACGCGGGGGAGCCGGCGCCGGCCGTCCCGCCGCGGCCCCAGGAGCCGCCGCGTCCGGCCGGGCCGCCGTCCGGCGGGGCGCCGGGTGGGGCGTCCGGTGGGGCGTCCGGCGGATCGGACCCGGACGGCGGGGCCCCCGGGGCGCCCGCCGCGTTCCTGCCGCCCCCCACGCGTTCCGGCCGGGACCGGGGCACGGACCGGGCCGCCGACCGGCGCGCGACCCGGGGCACCGACGGGAACGACGGATCGCCGTGGTCGGCGAGGCCGGCCGATGACGCCCCCGCGGACCCGGAGGCGCTGCCGCCGGCCTACCGCGCCGTGAGCACGGGCCACTGGGACTACGTCACCATCGACTTCGGGGACGGCCCGGTCGCCTCCAACCGTCCGATCCCGGAGCAGCGGACCGCCACCGACGCCGGTGCGGCGCCCGGCGCCGGCGAGGACGCGGCCCAGGGCGACCCGGCGGCGCCGACGGACGGCGGGGCGGCCGGGAAGGGCAACCGGAAGGGCAGGGCCAAGGGCGGCGGCAAGGAGCCGGCCGGGAAGCGGACGGGCGGGAAGAAGGCCCCGGCCCGGGGGAAGAACGGCCCCGCCGGGTCGGGCCCCGCCGAGGGCGCCCCCGGCGCCAAGGGCGGTCCGGGCAAGGCCCCGGGCGGGCGGCGCCCCTCGCCCCTGCTGCTGCTCTCCGCCGCGGTGCTGGTCGGCGGCGCCGTCACCGGCCAGCTGATCGCCATGCTGATCGGCTGGGCGCTCGGCTACCTGTCCCGCCAGCTGTCCGACTTCATGCGGAAGCTGGCGGTGTTCGGGATCCCGCTGATGGTCATCAGCGGCAGCTCGCTCTTCTACTGGGGCCGGGCGCAGGGCCGTTGGGGCACGGCCCCGGCACCGGGCGAGCAGGGCTCGCACGCGATGTGGGAGGCCGCGCCGGGGGTCCTGCGGGTGGCGGCGGTGCTGTCGGCCGTCTTCCTGCTCCTGATGTCCCTGCGCCGGAAGGGCGGCGGAGCGGCGGGCGCCGGTCAGTAGCGGGCAGCCGTCCTGATCCTGTCGCCGAGTCAACTCCGTTGCGGGGAAGCGGAAAAGGGCGAAGTCGTCGCCTGCTGTTCACGGGAATCCCCATCCCCGTCCGATGGAACTGCCGGCCGTGGTGTCACCGATGCGCAACCGCTGCAGGAGGTCTCCCGTGCCCCCGTCCCGGCCTGACCGCGCACCGGCCGACCGGTG
Source organism: Kitasatospora sp. NPDC089913 (assembly GCF_044748625.1). Classification (NCBI taxonomy): domain Bacteria; kingdom Bacillati; phylum Actinomycetota; class Actinomycetes; order Kitasatosporales; family Streptomycetaceae; genus Kitasatospora; species Kitasatospora sp. NPDC089913. The sequence goes on from NZ_JBIVGI010000053.1 coordinate 28,720, forward strand.
CTCCGGTCGGCCGGTCGGGCACAATCGGCGGCATGCTGAGACTCGGTTCGGTGGTGCTCGGAGTACTGGACGTCGGCCGCGCGGCGGCGTTCTGGGGCGAGGCCCTGGGGTACACGCCCCGGGACGGCGAGGCCGGGGACGACTGGGTGGTGCTCGTCCCGGCGGCCGGCGCCCCCGGGGTGCAGGTGGCGCTCGGCCGGAGCGGGACGCCGCCGCAGGAGCACCCGCGGGTGCATCTGGACCTCTACGCGACCGACGCGCGGGACCAGGCGGCGGAGGTGGAGCGGCTGGTCGGGCTGGGCGCGAGCCGGGTCGACTGGGACCTCTACCCGGAGGACCCGGACTTCGTGGTGCTCGCCGACCCGGACGGCAACCGGTTCTGCGTGATCGACACCGGTCGCTCCTAGCCGTCCTCGGGCCGGCTGTTCCGGCGTCCGTCGTCCCCGGGCCGGCCGTCGTCCTCGGGCCGGCCGTCGTCCTCGGGCCGGCCGTCGTCCTCGTCGTGCCGGCGGCCGCGCAGCAGACCCCGGCTGCGGCGGCCCTGGCCCGGGCCGGGGCGCGGTCCACCGCCGTGGCCGTGGCCGTGGCCGTGTCCGAGCCGGTGGCCGGGAGCGGCGTCGCCCTCGGAGCGGCGCGCGCGGACCTCCATCCCGGAGCGGACGGTCCGGCTCAGGGCCCCGGCCGCCGCCGCCAGGAACACGAAGTTGTAGGTGATCTGCAGGAGCACCACCAGCCGCGGCCCCTGACCCGCCGCGGTGATGTCGCCGTACCCGATGGTCGCCATCGTGACGACCGTGAAGTACAGCGCGTCCAGACGGGTCACCAGCCCGTCGAACTCGCCCGGACGGTCGGCCAGGACGTAGTAGGTGCCGGCGAAGACGGTCAGCGAGAAGCAGATCAGGAAGGCCAGCCAGACGCCGGGATGGCGGCCGGTGCCGCGCATGCTGTCGACGATCCGGGCCAGCAGCAGCCCGGTCAGCAAGGTCAGCACCGCGGCGAAGACCATCCAGCTCACCAGCGGGTGGTCGTCGCCCAGGGTGCGCAGCGGCAGGGTGAAGTAGCCGAGCATCAGCAGCGCGAACGAGCCCAGCAGCAGTCCCCAGACCCGGAGGTCGGGACGCTGCAGGGACGGGGGCGTCGGCGGCTGCTGGTTCGCGGACATCGCGGCCAGCCTGCCCCGGAGCGGCCCGGCCCGCCGCCCGGGCTGCTCCGTCCGGGCGTGGTCCGGGGCCGGGGCCGAGCGCCGGGGCCGGTCGGGTCGGGGCCGTTCGGGCCGGTGGGGTCGGGGCTGTTCGGCCGGGTCCGGACACGACGAAGCCCCCGCCGTTCGGGGCGGGGGCTTCGGCCGGCTTCGTACCGCCGTGGATCAGGCGGTGGTGGACCGGGGCGCCTCGGTGGCCTTGGTCACGTTGGTCGGGTTGACGGCGGCCGGGCGGGGCTGCTCGGCGGCCGGCTGGGCCGGGGCGGCGGTGCTCTGTGCGGTGCCCGGCGCGGCGTCGGCGGCGGGAGTGTCGTCCTCGCGCATCGCCTTCGTCTCCGCCTTCAGGATCCGCATCGACTTGCCGAGGCCGCGGGCCATCTCCGGCAGCTTCTTCGACCCGAACAGCAGGATCACGACAGCCAGCACCACAAGCACGTGCCAGGGCTCAAGACCGTTACGCAGCATCCCTGGCCACCGGTCCCTTCTCGTCTAGAGTGATACGTCACAGTTGGGCAAAGCGCCCGTCCTGGCCAGTATGCCTGGCCGCGGCGGCGAACGTATACACCGGCCGGGAAACGCTGGTCAAAAACCAGGTGCTGCGCGGGCGGACGGCCCGGGGGCGCGGAGGTCCGCCGGACGCCCGGGCGGTCAGCGCCGGACGCCCTGGCGGTCAGGTCCGACGGGCCAGCAGATAGCCGCGGCGGGTCGGCGCCTCCTCGGGGTACGGGTCGCGCTCCAGCCGGGCCGTGACGGTGAAACCGGCCTCCGTCAGCAGCCGGGCGACGGTGTCGGTCTCCAGGGAGCGGAAGTCCACGTCCACCCGGTGGCCCCACCACTCGTCCAGCGTCTTCACCTCGGTGCCCCGGTGGAACGAGACCAGCAGCACCCCGGACGGCCGCAGCACCCGACGGATCTCCTCGAAGGCGGGCCGCAGTTCGGCCGGTTCGAGGTGGATCACCGAGTAGAGCGCCACCGCGGCGGCGAACTCCCCGTCGGCGGCGGGCAGCGCCAGCAGGTCGCCGACCCGGAACTCCGCCCCGGGGTGCTCCCGCCGGGCCACCGCCACCATCGCGGGCGACAGGTCCACCCCGACCGCCGCCCCCCGCTCGCCCAGCCAGCCGGTGATGTGCCCGGGACCGCACCCGAGGTCCGCCACCGTCCCCCCGGCGGCCTCCTCCAGCACCACCCCGAGCAGCGCCCGGTCCATCACCTTGAACGCCAGCTCACCCCCGATCCGCTTCCGGTACTCCTCCGCCACCGTGTCGTAGCTCGCCCGCACCCGCCCGTGCACACCGTCGTCGCTCATCCCGGCAGCCTGGCACGCGGATCGTCCCCGCGCGGGCGAACGGCGGATCGGGCCCGCGCGGGTGAGCGGCGGATCGTCCCCGCGCGGCCGAACGGGCCCGCCGGCCGCCGGACGCGGCAGCCCCCGCCCGGGGTGGGCGGGGGCTGCGATGACGCGCGTGCGGGGGACCGGGTGGAGCGGGCGGGTCAGACGGTGGCGGGCTCGGGGGTCTCGGCGGCCGCCGGGGCGGCGGCGGGGAGGTGGCGCATCAGGCGGTAGGCGAGGAGGGAGGCGCCGACCGCCAGCACCAGGCCGACCACGGCGGCGACGTGCAGGCCGTCGGTGAAGGCGGCCCGGGCGGTGACGAGCAGGTCGCTGCCGAGCCGGCCGGGCAGCTGGGCGGCGACGGTGACGGCGCCGCCCAGGGTGTCCTGCGCGGTGCGGGCGGCCTCGCCGTCCAGACCGGCCGGGAGGGCGCCGTCCAGCCGGGAGCGGTAGACCGCGGCGCCGGCCGCGCCCAGCAGCGCGATCCCGAGGGAGCTGCCGAGCTCGACGGCGGTCTCGGAGGTGGCGGAGGCGGCGCCGGCCCGCTCGACCGGGGCGGCGGAGACGACCATCTCGGCGGTGAGCGTCATGGTGCCGACGGTGCCGGCGGCCAGCACCCCGGCCGCGGTGAGGACGAGCGCCAGCGGCGAGTCCGCGCCGACCAGGGTCATCATCGCGAAGCCGGTCGCGCCGATCAGGAAGCCGCCGGCCATCATCGCCGCCGGACGGACCTTCCCGGCGAGCGCCGAGCTGGTGCCGACGGCCGCGCCGACACCCACGCTGGGGACGAGCGACCAGAGCGAGGCGGTGAGCGGGCTCATGCCCTTGACCAGCTGCAGGTACTGCGAGGTGAAGAGGGTGAAGCCCATCATCGCGAACATCGCCACGGTGTTGACGGTGATCGCCCCGCTGAAGGCGCGGATCCGGAACAGCGAGAGGTCGAGCAGCGGGTCGGCGGCGGTGCGCTGACGCCAGTAGAACGCGCCGGCCAGGAGCAGGCCGACCGGGACGGCGAGCGCGGCGACCGGGTCCCAGCCGTCCACCGCGAGCGTCTTGACGCCGTAGACCAGGGGCAGCACGGCGCTCATCGAGAGGACGGCGCCGAGCAGGTCGAAGCCGCCGCGCTGCGGGGATCGGTACTCGGGGAGCAGGACCGGGGCGGCGACCAGGACCAGGGCCATCACCGGGACGGCGAGCAGGAAGACCGAGCCCCACCAGAAGTGGTCGAGCAGCAGGCCGCCCGCGACCGGGCCGAGGGTGGCGCCGGTGGTGAGGATGCCGCCCCAGGCACCGAGCGCGATCTGACGCTGCTTGGGGTCGTGGAACATGTTGCGGATCAGCGCGAGGGTCGAGGGCATCACGGTGGCCCCGGCGATGCCCAGGGCCGCGCGGGCCGCGATCAGCTGGCCGGCACCGTCCGCGTAGGCGGCGAGCAGCGAGGCGCCGATGAAGCCGGTCGCGCCGGTCATCAGCAGTCGGCGGCGGCCGATCCGGTCGCCCAGCGCGCCCATCGTGATGAGCAGCCCGGCCAGCAGGAACGAGTACATGTCCATGATCCACAGCTGCTCGGTGCCGCTCGGCGCCAGCGTGGTGGAGATGTAGGGGACGGCGAAGAAGAGGACGCCCATGTCCATGGTCAGGACGAGGGTCGGGAGCAGGAGGACGGCGAGGCCGATCCATTCGCGACGGCCTGCGCGGCCGGTGGTGGCGGTCATGAGGAAGACGGTACGGACGTGTCAGACGTTTGTCTAGTACGAGCGTCTGAATCGATCGTGCGAGACTGGCGTACTAGACATGTGTGCGAGACGGACGTGCAAGACAAACGTCTGGATCGGACGTAGCATGGCGGGCATGGGAAATCGTGAGGACCTCATGGCCGGCGCCAAGCAATGCCTCTTCGAGAAGGGCTACGCGCGCAGTACCGCGCGGGACATCGCCACCGCCTCGGGCGTCAGCCTGGCGGCGATCGGCTACCACTTCGGCTCCAAGGAGGCGCTGCTCAACGCGGCGCTGATCGAGGCCACGGGGGAGTGGGGTGCCGTGCTGGCGGCGGTGGTGGCGCGGGCGAGCGAAGCGTCCGAGGATCCGGCGGAGCGCTTCGTCGCGGTCTGGGACGGTGTGCTCGGGACCATCGCCGAGCACCGCGGCCTCTGGGCCTCCCAGTTCGAGGTGATGCTGCAGGCGGACCGGGTGCCCGAGCTGCGGGAGGCGCTCGCCGGAATCCAGAAGGAGGGGCGGCTCGGGCTGTCGGCGCTGTTCCAGGGGCTGCCGGAGGTGCCGGACACCGAGGAGGAGCTGTCCCGGGGGATCTTCTACCAGGCGCTGCTGGTCGGCCTGGCGGGTCAGTGGCTGGCCACCCCCGACCTGGCGCCCCGCGGGCGGGACTTCCTGCGCGGCCTCGAGCTGGTCGGCGGCTCGGTGCTGGGGCCGAAGGACGCTCCGGCGGACGTCCCGGCCGGCGTCGCGGCGGACGGCCCGCGGTGGCACGGGCCCACCGGCTGAGCCCTCAGGCGGTGACGGCCGTCAGCAGCACCACCGAGTCGAGGTGGGCGAGCAGGCCGTGCCGCTCCTGCGGGACGGTCTGCAGCTGACCGGCGGAGAGCTCCTCGCGCCGCCCCGCGACGGTGAGCGACACCCGTCCTCGCAGCACCTGGAGGCTGGCGGCGGCCGGGGCGTTGTGCTCGTCGAGCGAGGTGCCCGCGGTCAGGGCGATCACGGTCTGCCGCAGCACCCCGTCGTGCAGCACCAGATGGGCGCTGCGGCCGTGCGGGCTCTCGGCGGCCCTGGCCGCGTGCTCCGCGACGAGCTGTTCGAGATCGACCATCGCGCGTCCTCCTGCCGTCCTGCTGTCGCTCCGCCGTGCCGTCCCGCGGCGCCGCCGTCCGGCTGTCGCGCCGGGGAACCCTTGCGGCCCAGCGTCCCGGACCCGCCCCGCGCCCGCACGCCGAGCGGCGCCCGCGTGCGGACGCGCTCGGCGTGCGGAGGCGGCCGACTGCACCCATGGTGGAGGGCATGGCGACCAACGAGCGTTCTTTCAGCGGGTTCCAGGTCAACCGCTCGCTGCTGGCCGGCGGCGCGGTGCTCACGGGCATCGGCGCGCTGTTCGGGACGGCGGGTGCGGTGATGGTGTGCGCGGCGCTGGCCACGGCCGGCCGCGACTGGGTGCGGCGGCTGGACACCCCGCCGCAGGCCCTGGCCCAGCGGGCCCTGCACGAGGCCAAGGTGGCGTCCTCGGCGGGCTGGGAGGCCTGGCGCACCGAGCACCACTCGCCCAACTGATCACCGGGCCGGGGCCGTTCCCCGGTGGCGGCGTCCGCCCCTCCGCTCGGACGGGTGAACGCCGCCGGGGGTCCGGTGGCCGGACCGGACCGGACCGGCACCGGACCGGCCACCGGACCGAAGGCCGGGCCGCGTGCCGGACTGCCGGCCGGGCCGCGCCGGACTACAGGCCGAGCGACTTGGCGACGATGCTGCGCATGACCTCGCTGGTGCCGCCGTAGATCCGGAAGACCCGGTTGTCGGTGTAGAGCCGGGCGATCGGGTACTCCAGGATGTAGCCGTAACCTCCGTGCAGCTGAAGGCACTTGTCGATCACGACGGACGCCGACTCGGTGCAGAACAGCTTCGCCGCCGCGGCGTCCGCGACCGTCAGCCCACCGTTCTGGTACAGCTCCAGCGCGCGGTCGACCATCGACTGCTGCGCCATCACCTGCGACTCGCAGTCGGCCAGCGTGAACTTGGTGTTCTGGAACTCGGCGACCGTCTTCCCGAACACCTTGCGGTCCTTGACGTACTGCACCGCGAACCGCACCGCGGCCGCGGCGGCCGCGTACGCGCCGACCGCGATCGCCAGCCGTTCCTGCACCAGGTTGTGGGTCAGGTAGCCGAACGCCTTCCCCTCCTCGCCGAGCAGGTTCTCCACCGGGACCTTGACGTCCGCGAAGGCCAGTTCGGCGGTGTCCGAGCTGCGCAGACCGATCTTCTGGAGCTTGCGGCCGACCGTGTAGCCGGGGGAGGCGGTGTCCACGCAGAGGATGGAGAGCCCGGCCCGGCGGTTGTCCGGGTCGTACGGCGAGGTGCGGCAGACCACCAGGACCAGGTCGGCGAGGACGCCGCCGGTGATGAAGGTCTTGGCGCCGTTGAGGACGTAGTGGGTGCCGTCCTCGGAGAGCCGGGCGGTGGTGGAGATGCCGGCGAGGTCGGAGCCGGCGCCCGGCTCGGTCATCGCGATCGCGGTCATGATGTCGCCGGAGACGAACCCGGGCAGCCAGCGCGCCTTCTGCTCCTCGTTGGCGTACTCCAGCAGATAGGGCAGCACCAGGCCGGTGTGCACACCCGAGGACCCGAAGCCGACGCCGGCCCGCGCGGTCTCCTCGGCCACCACCGCCTGGTACTTGAAGCCGCTCTCGCCCGCGCCGCCGTACTCCTCGGGCACCTCGATGCCGTAGACACCGAGTGCGCCCAGCGTGCGGTAGAAGTCGCGCGGCGGATGGCCGGCGGCCTCCCAGTCCTCGTACACGGGGACGACCTCGTTGGCGATGAAGTCGCGGATGGTCTCGCGGAAGGCCTCGTGGTCCTCGGTGAACACGGTGCGGCGCACGGCGGCGCTCCCTTCGACGTGCCCGGCACGGCGCGGCCGGGCGGCCCGCCGATGGCCCCACAAGTTAATCGGGGGTAGCTTCGGCTGTCCAGGGTCGGCGAAGGGGCGTGCGCGCTGTTCTCGCTGGTCAACGGCGGAGTGCTGATCCGTCGCACAGGTGCCCGGTCTCCCGGAACCGCCGGCCGTCTCCCGGCGCCGCCGGACCCGGGAGACGGGAGCGACGCGGCCGGGGGGCGGGGGGGGGGGGGGGGGGGGCCCCCCCGGGGGGGGGGGCCCCGGGGGGGCGGGGGGCGGTGGCCGGGTCGGCGCCGCAGGTGCCCGCGTTACCCGGGGGCGCGAGGGGGGTGGG
>NZ_JBIVGI010000054.1:0-35400 GCF_044748625.1 Kitasatospora sp. NPDC089913
CCGCGCCGCGCGTGGGGGGCGCCTGCCCCCCGGGGCACCGGCGGGGCCCCCGGGGCGGGGCCCCCCCGCCCGGGCGCGGGCCGGGCCCAACGCTCCACCGCCCGCGGTTACGGCAGGAGGGAGTTGTCAAAAGCGTCCTGCACCGTGACCGGCTCGGTGCGCAGGCTGCGGGAGCGCGTCAACTCCTCCAGGCGCTCCCCGACGGCCGGCTCGGAGCAGCCGGGCTTCGAGCCGACCGGGTCGCTCAGGTGGTCGACTGCTGGGCGGCCAGCCGGTAGGCGACCAGATCGCCCACCGAGATCAGCGCCAACCCGTCGCGTGCGGCGAGTTCCCGCAGGTCGTCGAGGCGGGCCATGCTCCAGTCGGGCCGTACGACCTCGCACATGGTGGTGACGCCGGACAGCCCGGCCAGTCGGGACAGGTCCACCCCGGCCTCGGTGTGGCCGTCGCGCTCCAGCACTCCGCCGCGCGCGGCACGCACCGGGAAGATGTGGCCGGGTCGGGCGAAGTCGCCCGCCTGGGTGGTCGGGTCTGACAACGCCTGTACGGTGCGGGCCCGCTCGTCGACCGGGATACCGGTGGTCCCGCCGGCGAGCAGGTCCACCGACACGGTGAAGGCCGTACTGTGCAGGCCGGAGTTGTCCGCCGTCATCTGCGGCAGATCGAGCTCCGCGCACCGCTCGTAAGGCACCGCCGCGCAGACCACACCGGAGGAGTGGTCGAGCATGTACCGCATCGCGGCCTCGTCGGTGTACTCGGCGGCCACCATCAGGTCGCCCTCGTTCTCGCGGGACTCGTCGTCGAAGACAACCACGAAGGCACCGCGACGGAAGGACTCGATCGCCTGTTCCACCTGCCGCAAGCGGTCAGTGCGGTTGAGAAGGGTGTTTGCCATCTGATCTCTCCTGAGGTCGGGGAACCCTGGGCCCGTGGGCCCGGGAGTTCACTGATCTGCGAGAGAACGCGGCCATCCAGAAGGACGCGTGCTTGCGCACACGGCCTCCGCAATGGACGGCGTCAGGTGCGCGGGGAGGGATGGCGAGTGGCAGCTCGCCCCCGTGCACAGACGCCGTTCCGGGGAGAGCGAGCACCGAATCCGGGCGCCGGGGCGGCAAGCCGCTCCTGGCCGGACAATGTGTCGCCGCGCACTACCTTTCATCCGGACTTTCACCGTCGGTCCTGGAGTTTCACCAGGTCAACCAGCCGATGGCGTCGGCTGGGTCGCGGACTTTAACCGCCGGTTCGGAATTGCACCGACCCCGGAGCGCGCGAACACTCGGGAGGATCATGCCACGTATGCGGTGGATTGTGGATGTGTTCCACGGCACACACGCCGACCCGGCAGTCGGCGGCCGTGCACAGGAGCTGCCTCGGTCGCCGGGAGAATCGGCCACCTGTACGGCTCGGGCACGGGCGAAGCGGACAGCAGCCGTGTGAGGACGGGCCCCAAGAAGCCGACGGGAGCCGTCCGGGATCGGCTCGGGGCGGTGCTGACCCCGCTCGTGCCCGGCGTGCTTCTCCTCCTGCTGCGGGCGGGCGCGGTCGAGGGTTGCGCCGTGTCCTCGTTCTTCCTCCCTCACCCGGTCGACCTGGCAGGGGCGTTCGTAGCGGCCCTGGGCCGGGGCGCGCTGCCGGACGCGACGGTCACGGCACTGTACGAGAGCCTCGCCGGCGTCGCGCCGGGGACGGCCGTGGCGCTGCCGCTCGGTTGTCCGATCGCCTGCGGCCGCCTCGCGGCCCGCGCGCTGCAGCCGTACCTGGCAGCGCGTCAGGCCGTCCCGGCAGTAGCCCTCGCACCGCTGCTCGCCTCGGGGCTCGGGTGCGGGACGTGGCCCGTGGTGATGCTGTGCGCGCCGGTGGTGTTCTTCCCCGTTCTGGTCAACAACCTCTGGGCATCCGAGGCCTGGAGCGGGAGGTCCTGGCCGCGGCACGGGTCGACGGGTCGGAGCGTGGGGGATTGACGCGGCGCATCGAGTTCCCGCTCGCCCCGCCGAGCGTGCTCCCCGGGCTCCGGGCCGGCGTCGCGTTGTCGGCCACCGGCGCGATGGTGCGCGAGTTCGTGATGGGCGGTGAGGGCCTGGGTCAACTGCTCGCCGTGCAGCGCAACGGCTCGGAGACGTTCGGGACGTTATCCACCCTCCTGATGCTCTCGCTCCTGGCCGTTGCCCTGTACGGGGCGTTGCGGCTGGTGGAGGGTGGCGTCGAGCGGCGCCGACCGACGCGCTTGACGGGCAATCAGGTACGGGCGGTGTACACGGGGCGGGTGCGTTCGGTCCACCGCATGGTGGCCGGGAACAGCAGGTACCCGAGGAGGAAGACCGCGCCCACGAGCAGCCAGCCGAGCCAGGCCAGCCGGTCGGTGAGAGCGGTGACCATGAGCGGCCCGAGAACCCTGGGCAGTGCGGTGCCCAGTTGGAACGCGCCGCCGTACTGTCCCTGCGCACCGGGGTCCGCGAGGTCGTAGCGGAGCGTCCAGCGCGCACTGTTCCCCCACAGCTCGCCGAGCGTCAGCAGGGCGACCGAGCAGGCGAGTACGGCGACCGCGAGCCAGGTGGGGAGGCGGTCGGTGACCGATGCCAGGGCGCAGGACGCCGCCAGGCCGAGGAACGCCCACCGGTGGAGCCTCGTCGCACCGGCGAGGGTGTCGGCACCGCGAGCCGCGCGGACCTGGAACACCATCACGAGCAGGGTGTTGACCCCGATCAGCCACGAGGCCGCGGGCCGGGGCGCGTGGGTGTGGGACACCACCCACAGCGGCAGGCCGACGGTCAGCAGGATGTCTCCCAGCATGACGATCCCGCTGACCTGGGCCATCGCCAGGTAGGGCAGGTCGCGCAGCGCGGTGAGGCCGGACGGTGCGTCCTTGCGCTCGCGGGTGCCGGGGATCCTGGGGAGGCGCAGGTACAGCACGCACACCAGGAGCGCGGTGCCGGCGTTGCCGAGCATCAGCGCGGTGTAGGCAGCTCTGGTGTCCGCGGCCACGGCGAGGCCCGCCGCCAACACGCCCAGGGAGAAACCTCCGTTGAAGACCGCCCGGCTGTACGCGGACACCGTGACCCGTTGCTCGGGCCCGATCAGGGCGGACAGGATGGCCTGCCGTCCGACGTCCGCGCCGCTCTCCACCACGCCGAGCGTGGTGATGACCACCAGGAACAGCCAGAACGAGGTGACCCGGGTTGCCCAGACCAGCAGGACCACCTGCATCGCGACCATCGCGATGGTCACCTCGCGGGCGCCGTGGCGGTCGGCCAGGTGGCCGACCGGGATGCCCAGGGCGAGGCCGGCCATGCCCGCCACCGACAGGCCCAGGCCGACCTGGGTGGCCGACAGGCCGACCGAGCGGACGAAGAAGACGGCGCTGCCCGAGATGTACAGGCCGAGCCCGATACTGGTGATCAGCGACACCAGGACGATCAGCCGAGCCGGGCCGGGCTCGGGCAGCCGGTCGGTGAGGCGGCGGCGCCGTCCGCCGGGCGGGGACGGCGGGGGCTGCTGGTCGGCGACCTTCGTGGTCGGGGACTCAGACACTGTCGGTTCTCCTGTCCGGGACGCCGGCGTCTTCGCCGCGGCGGTTGGTGATGAGGGTGGCCTGCGCGCCGAGCGTCCGGGCCCGGTAGGTGTCGTTGAGGGAGAGCTCGACGCCGAAGGTCTCCTGGATGCCCGTCAGGAGCGAGACGGCCAGCAGGGAGTGGCCGCCGAGTTCGAAGAAGTCCGAGTCCGGGCCGATGCCGCGGGTGCCCAGGAGTCTGCTCCAGATTCCGGTGAGCGCACTCTCGGCGTGCGTCGAACCGGCGGTGGGGGCCTCGGCCGGTGCGGCGGGCCTGACCGCTGTCCCGATCTCCGTGCAGACCGCCGCGTCGGTCGCGGTGCCGACCGGTGCGTCCGGCGGTGTGCCGGTCGTCGTCCGGGGTACGGCTCCGGGTGCGTCGATCCAGTGCCGGGTCCGGGTGAACCGGTAGGTGGGCAGCGGGACCCTGCGCCGTTCGGCGCCCGCGTGGTGGGCGGCCCAGTCCACGGTCGCGCCGGCGGACCAGGCGGTGCCGACGGCGTCGAACAGCATCCGGGCGGCGTCGGCCGGCTCCTCGGCCGGTCGGGGCATGGTCGTGGCGAGGGCCGCCCGGCCGGCGGCGTCCTGCTGGAGGGCGAGACCGGTCAGCGCACGTCCGGGACCGACCTCCAGCACGATCGGACTGGGCAGGGCCAGGACCCTGGCCAGGCCGTCGGCGTAGCGCACCGGCTCGCGCAAGTGCTCGGTCCAGTAGTCGGCCGAGTGGCCCCTGCGGCGGTTCATGAAGTCGCCGGTGACGTTGGAGACCACCGGGATCCTGAGCCGGGAGAACGTCACCGACCCGGCGAGCGCGCGGAACTCCTCCAGTACAGGGGCCATCAGCGCAGTGTGGAAGGCATGACCGACGCGCAGCGCGCGCGTCGCCGTCCCCTCCGCGGCCAGCCGCCGTGCGAGCGCGTCGACCTCCTCGACGGTGCCGCCGACCACGGTCACCGACGGCGCGTTGACGGCGGCGACCGACAGGGTACCGTCCAGCCGGCTGCGGACGGCCGGCTCCGGGGCGAGCACCGCGAGCATCGTGCCGCGCGGCGCCCGCGCCATGACGTCGCCGCGCGCGGCGACCAGACGGAGGGAGTCCTCGAGGGACATCGCTCCGGCAAGGCAGGCGGCGGTGTACTCGCCGACACTGTGGCCGAGCAGCGCCTTGGGACGTAGCCCCCAGCCGGTCAGTACCTGGGCCAGCGCGTACTGGGTGACGAACAGTGCGGGCTGGGCGAGCCGGGTCTCCCTGAGCTCCGCGGCATCGTCGGCGGTGGGCCGGTCGGGGGTCAGCAGTCTGTCGAGGTCCGCGGCGAGTCGGGGTTCGAGCAGGGTCAGGCAGTGGTCGAACACGGTCCGGAACTGCGGGATCTCCCGGTGGAGGCCGGCCGCCATGCCGGCGTACTGGGAGCCCTGGCCGGGGAACTGGAGGACCAGTGACGAGGATCGCGGGACCTGCCGGACGGCGGCGGCGTCCAGGGCCGCGCCGAGTCCGTCGAGCCCGCTCACGGTGACGGCTCGCCGCCACTCCAGGTGGGCCCGTCCGGTCTGCAGTGTGTGGGCGATGTCGCCGAGCGGGGGGCGTTGCGTGTCGAGATGCCGTACGAGGTCGGCGCCGGCGGCGAGGACGCCCTCGCGGGTACGGGCCGACTGGACGACGATCTCCGCCGGTCGTTGCCGGTCGGCGGCCGGCGGGGCGGCCGGCGGGGCCTCCTCCAGGACGACGTGCGCGTTGGTCCCGCCGATGCCGAAGGAACTCACCCCGCACCGGCGGGGGGCGCCGGAGGACGGCCAGGGCCGGGCCTCGCGGTTGACGCGGAACGGGCTCTCCTCCAGTCGGAGGTCGGGATTGGGCTCCTCGCAGTTGATGCTCGGCGGCAGTACCCGGTGCTTGAGGGCCAGTACGGCCTTGATGAAGGAGGCGATGCCCGCGGCGGCGTCGAGGTGGCCGATGTTGGGTTTGAGGCTGCCGATCGCGCAGTCGCCGCGCCGCTCGGGGCCGTCCCGGAAGGCGGCGGTCAGGGCGGCGATCTCGATACCGTCGCCGAGTTCGGTACCGGTGCCGTGGGTTTCGACGTAGTCGATCTCCGCGGGGGTGATTCCGGCGGCCCGCAGCGCCGCGCGGATGACCGCCGTCTGCCCGGCGACGCTCGGCGCGGTGTAACCGACCTTGTCGCCGCCGTCGTTGTTGACGGCGGAGCCCCGGATCAGGGCGTGCACCACGTCGCCGTCCCGCTGCGCGTCCAGCGCACGCTTGAGCAGCACGACGCCGACGCCACTGCCCGCCACGGTGCCGGCCGCCCGGCGGTCGAAGGCCCGGCAGCGACCGTCGGGGGACAGGATGCCGTGGCGTTGGTAGCGGTAGCCGACGTGCTGCGGCAGGGTGATGGAGGCACCTCCGGCGAGTGCCAGGTCGCACTCGCCGTGGAGCACGCTCCGGGCCGCGTAGTGGACCGCGACCAGCGAGGTGGAGCACGCGGTCTGGACGGCGAGGGCGGGTCCGGTGAGGCCCAGGCGGTAGGCGATCCGGGTCGCGGCGTGTTCCTTGTCGTTGCCCACCATGATCGGCAGGAGGCCGACATCCTCTTCCAGTTCCGGCCGTCGGAGCAGGTGGTGCAGCAGGTAACTGCTCATCGACGTGCCGACGAAGACACCGACCCGGCCGCCCCCCGCGCCGTGGCCCGCCTCCTCGAGGGCCGTCCGGGCGCACTGGAGCAGCAAGCGCTGCTGGGGGTCCATGAGTTCGGCTTCGCGGGGCGGGTAGCCGAACAGCTCCGCGTCGAACAGGTCGACGTCGTCGAGCACGCCGCGGACAGGGACGTAGGAGTCGTGGCGGTACTCCTCGGGAGTTACCCCGGCGGCCGCGAGCTGCTGGGTGGTCAGCCGGGTGAGACTCTCGCGCCCGGCCTGGATGTTCTCCCAGAACCGCGTCGGTGAGTCGGCCCCGGGGAACCTGCCGGACAGGCCCACGACGGCTACTGCGTCGTCCAGTTGCATGTCAGTAGAACCCCCGTTTGAGAAGCGTCCAAGAAGGAGCCGCACTCGGGTGCGGCGGTGGATCGGCCCGCCCGGCCCACGTCCGGACGCGGCCGGTGGGCCGGCGTCGGTGGGAGGTTGCCAGGGAGAGCGGAAGAAGTCCGTTGGCGCCGACGGGCGTCGGCCGCGGTGCGGCCGACGGCACCCGGCGGCGCGGGACGGTTCACCGTACCCCCGGCCCCTGACCGGCTCGGTGTCTCTGTGACGTATCCAACAGTGTGAAGAGCCTCAGTTGCTCTCAGCTGCGAGTTCATCTAGTGTCCGGTGCTTGTCGGCCGCCACAGGGGATGGAGCGGCCGCGCCGCCCGACGGGCGCCATGGGGGAATCAGCGACTGTCGTCGACCGTGATCGTCGACGACTTCGCGCAACGGTCCCCCGGCTCAGGTCCCGGGGCTTCTGACCACTTCACCGCGATGTCAGTCGCGTACCGAAATTCCGACGACCCGTTGTCGTGCCGTGCCCACCTGGGCCGGTCCGTCGGCATGGTTGTCGGCAGCACATCACTCTCACAAGAACGGGGCGAGCTGTGCGTAAATCGCGAAAGCTCAGGTTGCTTGTCGAGTCTCCGGCGGTCACCACCGTCATGGGGGCGTCCTCGGGCCTGGCCGCAATTCTGGCGGAAGAGGCGGGTTTCGACGCCGTCTGGTCGTCGAGTTTTGAGGTGTCGGCATTCCGAGGGCTCCCCGACGCGAGTCTGCTGACCATGACCGATTACCTGCGGTCCGCCGTCGAGGTCGAACGCGCGTGTGGACTTCCGGTCGTCGCCGACTGCGACACCGGATTTGGAAATTCGCTCAACATTGCGCATATGATCCACGAGTACGAGGCTGCGGGAATCGCCGCGGTGTGCATCGAGGACAAGATCTTCCCGAAGGTCAACAGCTTCAGTTCCCGGGGTCAGGTCCTGGAGGACGTCGCGGAGTTCGCGCACCGGATCGCCGTGGCCAAGGCCGCCCAGCGCGATCCCGACCTGGTGGTCATCGCTCGTACCGAGGCGCTGATCGCGGGATGCGATGTGAACGAGGCCCTGCGCCGGGCCGCGGCCTATGCCGAGGCCGGCGCGGACGCGATCCTCGTCCACTCGAAGTCATCGGTTCCCGACGAGGTCCAGGAATTCCTCGGAAAATGGTCAGGGATTCGGCCGGTCGTCGTCGTTCCGACGACGTACTACGACTGGCCGGTGGGCGAGATGCAGAAGGCCGGCGTGGCCATGAGCATCTATGCGAACCAGGGCCTTCGGGCAACTGTGAGTGCCGTCCGGCGCACGCTGTCGACAATTCGTGAGGACGGGTCCAGTGCGGCCGTCGAGAACAAGGTCGCCAGCGTGCGCGAGATATTTGAGCTGCAGCGGCTCGACGAATGGCTTTCGCTGTCCCGTTGATCCGGCCCACCCCCGGACATCAGATTCAGAATTCGAAATATCAGGAGAGAGTCGTGGCAGTAGAGGTAGAAGAGTTCATCGCCCAGCTCAACCAGGAGAACGAGGACTACTTCTCCGCGCTCCCGGAGTCGGACACCGTCTACTGGACCGGGAAGCTGGACGGACTCGCGGCGGCGGAGGCCCTCAAGCCCCGCTGGTACAACGAGATCCGCGGTGTCGACATCATCGGCCGATTCATCGGGCGGGTACCGGACATGACGCTCAAGATCCTGGTGGGACGTCAGGTCGGCGACGAGGCGAAGCACGCCAAGCACTGCCGTCGCCGCATCGAGGCGCTGGGCGGCTCGGTGATGGACTACCGCCCCAGCGCGGAGCAGCTGCGCTTCGGTGACCTGCTCGACGAAATGGCCTACCCGGAGGAGTTCTTCGCCGCGCAGCAGCTGACGGTGGAGACCCAGAGCCTCAAGCGCAATGAGAAGGCCCTGGCCCGGTTCGATCCCGAGACCGCCGAGATGTTCGAGAAGCACATCAACCCGGACGAGCGCTTCCACGCCCGGCTGGGCCACCTGGGCCTGCAGGTCTTCGCCCGCACGACGCCCGCCCAGGACCGTGCCCGGCGCGCGTGCGAGGTCATCCGTGAGGCCCACGTCGCGATGGTCCGCGCGCACAGCGGCAACATGTTCGCGGCCGGTTACCTGAACGCCTGATGACTCTCATCGGAGTGCTCGGCCAGGGCGCGGTCGGGCGCGCCGTCTCCGGCCGGCTCACGGACTGTGGCTTCACCGTCCGTGCGGCCGACCGGGACGACCGGCGCCAAGTGCTCGACGCCGAACCCGACGTGCTGATCACGGCCCTCACCCGGGGTGACGAAAGCCTGCACCAGCTCAGTGAGTTGGAGTGGGTGCCGGGTGTCGTCCTGGACCTCACCACGCAGAGCCCGGAGTCGGCTTGGCGGTGCGCGCGGCAGGCTGGCGCGCTGGGCACCGCCTACCATGGCGGCGGTCTGACCGGCGGCGGGCGCGAACTCGCTCTGGGCCAGGGCGTGTTGCTGCTCGGAAGTCCCGTCGACCCGGACGGGCCGGCCGGCCGCGTCGTGTCGGCCCTGGGCCGGGCGATCGGATTTCCGAGCGCACCCGAGGCCGCCAAGGCGAAGCTCCTCCACAACTGGGTCCTGCTGGTGCAGCAGTGGTCCGCCGCGCTCGCGCTGGGGGAGGCGGGCCCCGACGGCGCCGGAGCGCTGGTGGAGGTCCTGGCGGCCGGAACTGCAGGGCGCGCGGTGCCCGAGTGGTCGGTGGTGCGGGACGCCCGCGGACCGGCGCGCTCGACCTACCTCGGGCGGCTCGCCGCCAAGGACCTCGGTGAGATCGCCCGCGGGCTGCCCGCCCTCGCCGAGGCGGGCGGCCCGGTACTGGAAGTGCTCACCGAAGCACTTCTCGCCGGAGCCGAACAGCCCTACACGCAAACACTGTTGAACATTCTCGACGGGACCGGCAACGGCCCCAAGGAGGTACTGTGACGATGACCGCAGAGGCGTGGAGCGCCCCTGAACGGCAGATCTGGGAAGGCTACGCGGCCCGGCTCGCCGAGCTGCGCGAGCACCCGTGGGCCAAGGCGGTCCTGGCCCACGCCCAGCTGGAGTTCCTTGCGGCGGGGCCGCTGGAGGACATTCGGGTGTCCGACCTGTCGGTAGCCATTTTCCACCTCGAGAACGCGCTCGCGGACAACCGCGTTGCGCTGCCCGACCTCGCGCTGATGGAGCCGGACGACGTCAGGCGCCACCCCGGCTTCGACGGCGTCGAGGACGACTCGGTCGCAGAGGAAGAGCGCCTGCTGAGCCTGCGGGAGGCCCTCCGTGGCGTCTGAGCCGAACGAGCGTCCGGACTGGTTCTGGGAGTTGGCCGTCGCGATGAACGCGGCGTTCAAGGGCCTTCTCGGCAGCATGGGCGAGTCGGGACACATCTGCGCCTCGGTCGAGTCCGCGCCGGGCGAGGTCGACACCGAAGCCGGCTGGGATGCAACAGTCCGGCGGCTGTCGGAACTGGTGGGTCCGCACGTCATCGACGGCGACGTGGTCGTGGTGGCCGACAAGGTCACCTCGGCCGGCCTCGGCCGGGTGGGTCCCCGCCAGGTGCTCGCCGACCCCGACCCCAAGACCGTCCCGGCACACCGGCTTCCGGAGCTCGCGGCCGCGTGGAGCGAGCGGCTCGGCTATCACGTGACGGACCAGCACCTGTTGCTGGCAGACGAGTTCGGCACAGACCGGGCCACCCTCGGCACCGACGACCCGAATCTGCGGGCCGTGCAGATCGCCGCCGCGATCGAGCGGGACCACGGGGTCGTGGTGGACGTGATCATCTCCGACACCGACACCGGCCTGGACACCCGCACCCCGATCATCGGCACCCTCACCATCGGTGCGACACCGATCGGCGCCACCGCTGGGGTCAACCTCTACGAGGCCATGCGCTGCGCGGTCGCGGCCGAGTTCGCCCGGGGCCACGGCCGCCGCATTCCCGCCGTGGTGTGCCGTCCGGCCCAGCGCCGGGCCGGACGTCCGCAGGTGGGTGCCCAGCGCGCCTACCTGGGATTCCTGGACGCGTCCCGTGAAGGTGCTCTGACCCACGCATGACCGAGCGCTTCTCCCACCTGGTTTGGGAAGGACGGTTCCAACCGATCCACCGCGGCCATCTCGCCTACATCGGCGAGCTGCTGCGGCGGACCGGGAAACTGACCGTCGTTGTGGTCGCGAACGAGAGCTCCGCCGAGGCCGGGCACCCTTCCCCGGTACCCGGGTTCTCCCGGATCGTGGACGGCCACCATGCCGGCGAGCGCAACCCGTGGTCGCTGTGGCTGCGCCACCGGATGGTCCGGGCCACGGTGGGAGCGGCGTTCCCCGAGCGGGTGGCCGACATCGAGGTCCTCGCCGGGCACCGGCTCGATCTCGACTGGCCGCTCTACCAGCAACTCCTGCCGCCGGAGCGGGTGTTCGCCGTCCCTTCCCGGGACGACTTCGAGGACGCCAAGGCCGAGGCATGGACCACGCTCGGCGAGCGGGTGGTGCGCCTGGACGTCGCCCACCTGCCAGCGGTGTCCGGGACCCTGGTGCGCGAGCTGATGGCTGCGGGCAGGCCGCTCGACGAGGTCCTGCACCCGGTGACGCTGGGGCTGCTCGGCGGTACGGCCGGGGCCGGCGAGGTGGGGGCATGACCGTCGAGCGGCCGGTGGTCGCCGTCCTGACCACCCTGGGTGAGTCGCACCTGGCACGGATGGCGACCGCGACGGAGGTGGCCCGGGCCACCTCCGTCGCGGCCCTGCCGGTCGAGGCCCGCCGCCGCTGCCGCGTGGTGGTGCTCCGCTCGGAGGCCAACCTCGGCGCGGCCGAACTCGCCGAACTGCCCGGGCTGACCGACGTGGTGCGGCCCGGCAGCGGTACCGACAACATCGCGCTGGACGTGCTCGAGGCCCGCGGAATCCGGCTGCACCGCAACGCGGACGTCAGCGCGGACGCGGTGGCCGAACTGGCGGTCGCGGGACTGACCGTGCTCTGCCGACGGATGGGCGTCGGCTACCGCTGGCTGCTCGACGGCACCTTCGCCAAGCACCGGCTGATGGGCGAACCCCTGGCCGCGCAGCGGGTGGCCGTCTGGGGCGCGGGGCCGATCGGCCGGGCGCTCCACCGGCGCCTGGAGATGCTCGGGATGGACACCGGATTCGTCCGACACCCCTCCCTGCCGGACGGCCTCCCGGTGTTCGACCGCGCAGAGGCGATGGCCGAGGCGGACGTCCACGTGCTGGCCGTCCCGTTGCGGCCGACCACCAGGCGGATGGTCGACGAGGCCTGGCTCGCTGGTGTCGCCGCGCGCCGGCCGTACCTGGTCAACGTCGGCCGGTACGAACTGATCGACCAGGACGCCGTCGCCGCGGCCCTGCAGGAGGACCGGCTGCGAGGCTGCTACCTCGACCCCGTGGACGCCGGCCTGGCCGCCGAGACCGACCGCTTCCTCGCCGCGACGCGGGACGCCAACGTCTTCGCGACGCAGCACCAGGGAGCCCAGCGCTCCGACGTGCGCGGCGTCCTCGACGCATGGGCGGTGCGGCGGGTCCTCGATGTCCTGTCACCGGAGCTGGGAGGGAACTGAACGATGTGGAGCCCAGCGAGCGAGTGCCTGGTCCCGCTCCACGTGAGCGGCACCGGTCGGGCGGTGTACTGCGTGCACGCCCTGGGCGGTACGGTCGCCTACTACGCCCCGGTGGCCAGACGGCTGGGCCACCTCAGGGACGTCTACGGGCTGCAGTGCCACGGGATCAGCCCCGCCAACCGGCCCGACCGGACGATCGAGGAGATGGCCGACCGGTACATCCGGGCGATCACCGCAGTACAGCCGGAAGGACCCTATGAGGTCCTCGGATACTCGATGGGCGGTTTCATCGCCTTCGAGATGGCCCGGCAGTGGGAGGCACGGGGCGAGCGCGTCGCGCTCGCCGGGCTGCTCGACACCGAGCCGCCGCACGCCCAGCAGGACCCGCTGAGCACCGGGCAGACCCTCGGCCTGCTCTCCCGCGCCGTCGGCCTGTCGACACCGTTCACGGCCCCGGCCGGGGCAGCGCGCGAGGAACTGCTCCAGGGCTTCCTCCGGCGCGCCGTGGCCGAGCACCGGCTGCCGCCGTCCTTCCGGCCCGAGGACCTCACGCCGCTGGTCGACATCTACGCCGTCAACGGCGAAGCCTGCGCGCGCTACGACCCCGACGCCGTCTTCGGCAGCATCGACTGCCTCTTCACCCACCGCCCCGGCAGCACACCCGCCGAATCCGCGGAGGGCTGGCAGGAGTACGTGGACGGCGAAGTGCGCGCGCAGGCCATTGACGCCGACCACCACGCACTGATGCACGAACAGCACGCCGCACAGGTCTCGGGAGTGATCCTGCGCTGGCTCACCAGGGAGACGATGTGACTGCCCACGACCTGCCGGAGCACCCGGTACCACCGCTCCGGGCCGAGCCCTGGACCGCGCCTGCGGCACAGGTCCTACGGCTCTCGGAGCCCGAACTGCGGCGGCGGGCCGCCACGGCGTCCTTCGTCGCCCTCGGCGGCACCTCCCTGCGCGCCATCGAACTCGCGGCCCTGGCCGAGCGCCGACTCGGCCTCGCGCCCGAGGTCGGCACGCTGCTCGGGCCTCTGCCGCTGGCCGAGGTCCTCGCCACCGCCCCGCCGGTGCGCAACTCGCCAGACCCGGCCGACGACGGTGCCGTGACCGAAGGCCTGCGCGCCGCGTCGGTCGGCGAGTACTCCATGCTGCTCAGCGATCAGGCCCACCCCAGCACCGCCCACCACCTGCTCTTCAGCGCCGAGGTGCGCGGGATGCTCGACGAGCGGCGACTGGCCGGCGCGATCACCGCGCTCGCCGCCCGGCACGAGGCGCTGCGCACCGTCTTCCTCGATCAGGACGGCCGCACGGCGGCCCGCGTCCTGCACGAATGGCGGCCCGCACTGATCCGGCAGGAGCTGCGTCCACCGGAAGGGTCCGACCCGGTGGCCGCCGTGCACGCCGTGGTCGGGCCCGCCGGCCGTGACCTCATGCGGCCGTTCGACCGGCCGGCGGCCGCGTTCGTCCTCACCGGACTCGGCCCCGGCCACCACGTCCTCTCACTGCTGGTGCACCACGCGCTCGTGGACGGATGGAGTATCGGTCTGCTGTGGCGGGACCTGGTCGCTGCCTACCGCGGTGACCTGCCGGCGGGCCGGGCTCCCTCGCCGCGGACGGTCGTCCGGGAGGAGGACTCCGAACGGGCCCGGGCCGCCCTCGCGGCACGGCTGCCCGAACTCGCGGGCGCTCCCACCACGATCGAACTCCCGTCCGATCTGGCCCGGCCCCGGGTGGCCGACCGGCGCGGCACCCGGCTCGGGTTCGCACTCGGCCCAGGAGCCATGGCCGCCGTCCAGGTCCTGGGCCGCGAGACCGGCCTGACCCGCAACACGCTGCTGCTGGCCGCCTGGTCCTTCGTCCTGGGCCGTCGCGCCGGCACGCCCGACCTGCTGATCGGCATGGCCTCGGCGAGCCGCACCGGTGCGGCGCACGACGTGGTCGGACTGCTGACCAAGATCCAGCCCGTCCGCTGCCGTCCCGAACCCATGTCGACCGTCCGGGAGTTCCTCGGCCGGGTCGGCGCCGACATCCGCCGCGCGCTGGACACCGGCGCGGTGCCCTCCGAACGGATCGTCTCCGCGATGGGCGCGGGCGGGGACCCGCGGCGCAACCCGCTGACCCAGTTCGCCTTCGCCGCCCACGACGAGCTGGTACCCGGCACGCTCACGGCCGGAGAGGTCACCTTCGATCTCCACGAGGGCCACTGCGGCGGCTCCGTCTTCGACGCCGTCCTCTACGTGCAGCAGTGGAGCGCCGAACGGTCGGTACTCGCCCTGGAGTACGCCACCTCGGTGCTCGGCTTCGCCGACGCCACCACACTCGCCGCCGAACTCGACGCCGTGCTGGTCGGGTTCGCCATCGACCCCGACGCGCCGCTGGCCACGGTCGGCGACCCGTCGACCCCTGCCCGCACGGCACGCGAGCGCCTCGCCGCCGGACCCCCGGCACTGGACCGCACCGGCCTGTGGCAGCTCTTCGAACACGTCTGCCGCACCCACGCCGACACCGTCGCCGTGGCCGACGCCGCCGGCGACCTCCGGCTGACCTACCGCCAGCTGCACCGCGCCGCGGAGCAGCAGTCGGCAGTACTCGCGGCCGCGGGAGTGGGTGTGGGCGACCACGTGGTGCTCGCCCACGGCCGCTCGACGCAGGAGCTCGTCTCGGTCCTTGCCACCCTTCGCCTGGGCGCCGCCTACGTGGGACTGGACGAGGGCGCGCCGGACGCCGTCGCACAGCGCGTCATGTCCGCCGTCGCCCCGAAGGCGCTGCTCGGTGACATCCGCCGACCGGCCCCCCTCGGCGCCCGCAGCGTGTCACTGGTCGACCCGTGGGAGCCAGGCGACGCCGAGGTCGGCCCCGCCGCGGAGGCGGACCCCGACCGGATCGCCTACATCGCCTTCACCTCCGGCTCCACCGGAGTCCCCAAGGGCGTCCGGGTGCCGCACCGGGGCGTGACCCGACTGGTGACCGGCCCGGGCGTACTGGAGCCAGGAGCCGCCGAGCGGTTCCTGCGCTTCGCGCCGCTCGCCTTCGACGCCTCCACCCTGGAGATCTTCGCGCCGCTCACCACCGGCGGGACCGTGGAGATCCACTCCGCACCGCACCTGGTCCCGTCCGTCCTCCGCGACTTCGTCCGCAGCCGTGGCATCACCGGCCTGTGGCTCACAGCCGGGCTGTTCCGGCTCGTCGCCGACCACGAGCCCGCCGCCTTCCGCGGGGTGCGGCAGGTCCTCACCGGTGGTGACGTGGTACCGCCGGCCCAGGTCCGGCGGGCCCTGGAGGCCGCTCCCGGCCTGGTTGTCACCAACGGCTACGGCCCCACCGAGAACACCACCTTCACCACCGTGCACCACATCCGCGACCGCGTGGAGGTCGAGGACCCGCTGCCGATCGGTCGCCCCGTGCCCGGCACCTCGGTGGCCGTGGCCGACGAACACGGGCGCCCGGTCCCGCCGGGAGCCGTCGGCGAGCTCCACACCGCCGGCGACGGCCTGGCCGCCGACTACCTCGACGCTCCGGAAGCCACCGCGCGTGCCTTCGTCACCGGCCCCGACGGCCGCCGCCACTACCGCACCGGTGACCTGGTCCGCTGGGACGGTGCCGGCCGGCTGCGCTACCTCGGCCGGCGCGACAACCAGGTCAAGATCCGGGGCTTCCGGGTGGAACTGGACGGCATCGCCCATGTGTTGCGCGACCACCCCGATGTGCGGGACGCCGTCGTCGTCCCCACCCCCACGACCGGGGAACGACTCCTGGTCGCCGCCGTGGTCGCCGACGACTCGCCGCAGCTGCTTGCGACGCTCGCGGCGCACGCCGGACGGTTGCTTCCCGGCTACGCCGTGCCGACCCTGTGGACGGTGGTCGAGGAACTGCCGCTCACGCCCAACGGCAAGGTGGACACCGCCGGACTGGCTGCGGCCGGCGCGCCGCTCGCAGCGGGTGGCCTGGCTCCCGAGCTCGACCTCGGTGCCGAACCCGGTCCCGGTCCCGTGGCCGACCTCGGCCCCGTTCCCGACCCGGTCCGCGATCAGGTCCCCGATCCCGACGAGATCGCCGACGCAGTCGCCGACGTGTGGGAGGAGGTCCTCGGTACCGACGACTTCGGCTACGACGAGCGGTTCTTCGACGTCGGCGGCGACTCCCTGCAACTGACCAGGGTCCGTAACGGCCTGCTCCGCGCACTGCCGTGGTGCGACGTCACCGTGCTCGACCTACTGACCCACACCACCGTCGACGCGCTCGCCGCGTACCTCGCCAACCGACACGGAGAATGAGCATGATGTCCTCCACCGTTCAGCGGACCCGCCACCTCGAACACGGCTGGAAGCTTCTCACCGAGGCCGCCACGGCGACCGGCGCGACTCCGGCCGCCGTCCTGCACGCGACAACGCGGGTCCTGCTGGCCCGCACCAGCGGCGACGACGAGATCACCCTCGCGGTCCGACCGGGTGACCCGAACGCCGCCCCGTCCACCGAGCGTTGGTCCTACGACGGTGCAACCACGATTCGCGCCCTGGTCCGCGCTGAGCCGCCCGCCGCCCGGCCGGACACCGGTGACGACGAGGACCGGCCAGCACCCACCTGGTACCTCGGAGCGGCCGCGGACCTCGCCACCGCCGAGCGCGTCGCGGCGCACGCTTCGGGGGGCGGAGCCTTTGCCGTACGGATCGAGGCCGGTCCCGACGGCTGCCGGATCCACCTGGACGGTGCCCGCCACGACGATGCGGAGGCCGACCGCCTCGCGGACCGGCTCGACACACTGCTGCACGCGGTCGCCGCCGACCCGGACACCCCTGTGGCCCGACTCCCGCTGCTCGGTGCCGCCGAGCGCTCCCGGCTGCTTGACCTGGCCGGGGACGGCCTGGCCGACCACGGTGGTGTGCGACTGCCGGAACTGATCCTGGACCAGTGCCGGCGGACCCCGGACGCGGTCGCCGTCCGAGACCACGACGGCAGCCTCACCTACCGTGAGCTGGAGGAACGTGCCCAGGCGCTGGCGGCCGCCCTCCGCCGTAACGGGGTCGGCCCGGACAGTGCCGTCGCGGTGGCCGCCGACCGCTCGGTCGCCCTGGTCGTCGCCCTGGTCGCCGTGCTCCTCGCGGACGGCGCCTACCTCCCCCTCGATCCCTCGTGGCCGACCGCCCGGCTCCGCCACGTCGCCACCGAGGCCGCCCCGGTCCTGGTCCTCTGCGACGAGTGGCACGCCCCTGTGATGAGCGAATGCTTCGACGCGCCGGTCCTGCCATTGACCGGCGACGTGCCCATCGCGGGCATCTCCGGCGCCCGGCCCTCCGAGCCCCGGCCCGCCGCCTCGAGCCTGGACACCGCCTACATCATCTACACCTCGGGCTCGACCGGATGGCCCAAGGGTGTCGCCGTTCCGCACCGAGGGATCGTCAACCGCGTGCTGTGGATGCAGCGCCAGTACGGCCTCACCTCCGACGACGTGGTCCTTCAGAAGACCCCTTACACCTTCGACGTCTCGGTCTGGGAGTTCTTCTGGCCGCTGATTGCCGGCGCCACCGTGATGATGGCCACGCCGGACGGCCACCGCGATCCCGGATATCTGGTGGACGTCATCCGCCGGGCGGGCATCACCACTCTGCATTTCGTCCCGTCGATGCTCGGCCTGTTGCTGGACGAGCCGGGCCTGCGCGAATGCACCGGCCTGCGCCGGGTCTTCGCCAGTGGCGAGGCACTGAGCCCCGCCCTGGCCAACCGCTTCCACGAGCTGCACCCGGCCGAGCTCCACAACCTGTACGGGCCCACGGAGGCGTCCGTCGACGTCACCCACTGGACGTGCGCCCCCGTCGAACCCGGACCGATCGTGCCGATCGGCCGCCCGATCGACGGCGTCCGGGCTCTCGTCCTCGACCCCGAGGGCGGCCTGGCACCCCTCGGGAGCCCCGGCGAACTCCACATCGGCGGTATCTGCCTGGCCCGCGGCTACGTCGGACGCCCTGACCTGACGGAGCGCCAGTTCGTGCCGGACCGGTTCACTGGCCGGCCCGGCGACGTCCTCTACCGC
Organism: Kitasatospora sp. NPDC089913; assembly: GCF_044748625.1. Classification (NCBI taxonomy): domain Bacteria; kingdom Bacillati; phylum Actinomycetota; class Actinomycetes; order Kitasatosporales; family Streptomycetaceae; genus Kitasatospora; species Kitasatospora sp. NPDC089913. The sequence continues at coordinate 18,139 of NZ_JBIVGI010000054.1, forward strand.
ACCGGCGACCTGGTGCGCTGGCATCCCGCGGGGTACCTGGAGTTCCACGGCAGGATCGACCACCAGGTGAAGCTGCGCGGCCTGCGCATCGAACTCGCCGAGATCGAGGCGGTCGCGACCGACTGGCCCGAGGTCGCGTCCGCCGTGGTCCTGCTGCGCGACGACCCGCCCGGTGGCGCCAGGCTAGTCCTGTACGTCGTCCCCGCCCGCGCTGACGGCGACGACCTGGACGTGGCCCGGATCCGTGCCGCCCTCGCCGCCCGCCTTCCGGAGTACATGGTCCCGTCCTCCATCGTGGTCCTGCCCGAACTGCCGCTCACCGCCAACGGCAAGTGCGACCGCAAAGCACTGCCCGCACCGACCCGCCGCCCCGCCGCGGACCGCGGCGGCAGGCGCCGCAGGGCCGGCTGACAGCCCGCCGGCGCGGGCGGCCGCAGGGGGATGTACCTCGCCACCAACGTGTCCGTCACGGCCCGCCCCAGCTCCTCCGGGGCCAGCCCGCAGGGAAGGAGGTGGACCTGGCCGCGTACTCCATCCGGCTCTTCCACCGCTTCGAGCGGGGCGACAGGCGCCACCGGTGCCTCTTGGACCCTTGTCGTCGCCTTGGCCGCCCGTACCGCCGGGGCTGTCCACTCGCGGCCTTCGCGCTCACCTGAGAGCGCCTCCAGCGGGGCAGCGCCTGCGGACCGACGCACGGTCCGGCCAGGTGGCGCAGGGCAGGGAGAGACACAGGCCGGCGCCCGGGTGTCGGCGGGGCGCAAGCGGTCGTGGATACCGGCGTCCGCAGGGCACCCGGGGGCGGGCCGTACCGGTACCGGCGCGCGCCGGGTAAGCCCGCGCCGATACGCTCACCGGCCCATCGGAAGTGTCTGTTACACGGAGCGGGGGGCGCTCCTTGATCCGCTGGATGGACTCGCACATGCTCGGCATGAGCCGGTGGCGGTCGGTTGTCGGTGCGGTGCCGCCGTACCGCGCGGTCGGTGTGGTGCAGCTGGCGCTCTCGCTCGCCGCGCGGTGGCGGCAGGTGGCCGACGAGCTGTCCTGCCGCGGGCGTGGGACGGCCTGACCGACCGCCGCGCGTTCCACGTGGGTCGCCGGGCGTCGGACTTCTTCTGATGAGGGTTGATTGATTGTGGCAACTGCTGCCAGGAACGCGAGTTACAGCATCTTTCCGCACGCCGTCGAGGACGCCGTCCTGATGGTGACGGACCAGGACGGCCGGTGGGGGCTTCCCGGGCATCCGTGCACGGCCGCCGCCGAGGTGAACGCCCTGGTCGGAAAGCGGTTCGGTGTTCCGGCCACGGTGCTGACCAGGTTCGGCGAGCTCCTGGACGAGAAGGGACCGGTCTACGTCCTCGTGCACGAGAACCACGGCGGGGCAGCGGAGCGTCGCCCCCACGGGGCGCGCTGGGTGCGCGCGGACGAGTTGGGCTCGCTGTCGCCGGTGCGGGGCGAGCACCGGGAACTGCTCGAGGAGTGGTTCGCGCTCGGGGCGTCGCGCGAGAGCGGTGCCCTGTCCTCGGCGCCGTGGGCACGCAGGGGCTGGTACCAGGAGGCCGCCTCGTGGGTGGGCGGGGCGGTCGAGCGGGCGGGACTGGCGGCGACCGGGCCGGTGGAGCAGTTCGCCTGCTCGCCGTACTCGGTCACCCTGCGGATGCCCACCTGCGCCGGGTACGTCTACTTCAAGGCCGCCCCGCCGGAGTTCCATTACGAGCCCGCGCTGGTGCGGCTGCTCGCGGACCGCTTCGCCGACCGGGTGCCGGCGGTGGTCGCCGCGGACGCCGGGCGCGGGTGGATGCTCACCCGGGGGTGGAGCCGTTCTGGCAGCTCGAACCGACCCTGGAGCACGTCGGTCTGTACGAGCGGATGGTGCGCTCCTACGCATCGATGCAGCAGGGGCTGCTGGCGGACTCGGCGCTGCTGGACCGGATGGGTGTCCCCGACCGGCGCCCGGCGGCGCTGCCCGGGCTGCTGGAGGAACTGCTCGCGGACACCGCCTCGCTGCACTACGACGGCGCGGGCGCGCTGACGCGCGGCGAGCACGAGCGGATCACGGCCTTCGTGCCCCGCTTCACGAACCTGTGCGCACGGCTCGACGCTCTCGCACTGCCCGCGGTGCTGGTGAACGTCGACTTCTGGCGGGACAACATCGCGGTCACCGACAGCGGCTTCACCTTCTTCGACTGGGCCGAGAGCGTCATGTCCAGCCCTGTTCAGTCGATGACCATGGTGCTGCGCGATCTCGTCGTCCATGATGTGGCCGACCGAAAGGAGCTTCACGACCGGTTGCTCGGCGCCTACCTGGACGAATGGACCGGATACGCCTCGCCGGACGAACTGCGGCAGGCGTACCGGATCGCCCAGCCGGCCGCGGTGCTCTGCCGGGCGCTCAGCTGGCGCGACAGTGTCGCCTCGCTCGGGGAGCCGCGCCGCCACCAGTACTTGCGCCCGGCGGTGGCGGGCAACACCCGGCGGTTGCTCGAGTTCGCCGACCTGGCGTAACGGGCGGGCCCGGGGCCCTCGGCCCGGGCAGCTGTCCGCGGGCGCAGACGCGACGGCAGCGACCGCGCCGTCGCGTCTGCGGGCCCCGGGCCCGCCGGCCTCCGGCCGACGCCGGTTCACGAATATCCACAGAGGCTCCGCCCCGCGTGCTCGCCGAGCACGCGGGGCGGAGTGGTGCACGGAGGAGCGCGGCTGCCCATGGTCTCGTATGACCCACGCGGGAGAGCGCGACGCCGACCCTGCGGTACACCCCCGCCGCCACCCGTACCCCGCGGGTCGGCGGCGAGCCGCTCCGGCGTGCGGCGCAGCGGGCGGGGCCTCCCGGCGCCCGCCCGCCTGCCGCGGTCCAGGCAGCACATGCCCACACGCCGGCCCTTCTCCGGGTACCCGCGCGGCGAACCGGAGGATCCGTGGGCGCCCGGTCGACAGGGTCGGTGCCGAGGTCGGCCGGGCACTGCATCCTCCGGTGGAGGTGGTGCGGACGGTGTAGGTGACGATGCCTGTGCTTCCGGCCGAGGCCGCGACTTCGGGCAGGGGAGTACTGGATCAGGGGGGATGGGATTCGAGTGATCCCGCGTGTCATGGAGGGGCGGGCCGTTCGAACTCCTCGCCCGGCGAGGTGTCCAGCTCGACGCCCGGCTTCCGCAGCTGCTGGCCGCGCGGCGCAGGTTGCCGGTCGGCCTCGTCCCGGGACGACAGATCCGACGCCGGCGTGACAGTGGGCCTGCGGCGTGTTCCGTCTTGTTCGAGGGCTGTGCGTTCTCGCCGGGGTCTGAGCGTGGGCGGTTGCGTCGCCGGGGAGAGGGTTCACGTCCCGGCGGCGAGGAACTGGCGGGCGCCGCGGAGTGCTGTCCGGAGCCGGTCCTGGGTGGCACGGCTGTCGAGGCGGACGTCGAGTGCTCCGGGAAGTGCGCTGTCGGCCCGCAGGCCGGTGGGGAGTCGGGAGGGGTCGAGCCCGTCGCGTCGGGCGATGAGGGTGGCGAGTTCGTGGCGGTTCAGGGCATCGGTTCCTGCCAGGTGGTGGACGCCGGACCGGTCGCCGCAGGCGCGAGTTCCAGCAGGGCGGCGGCCAGGTCGGTGACATGTACGGGGCAGCGGATGTCGTCGGTGAACAGGACGCCGGTGCGGGTGCCGGCGGCGAGGTCGTGCACCGCGCGTACGTGTTCCGATCTCCGGTCGCCGATGATCAGGGAGGTGCGGGCGACGACGGCGCCCGGGTTCACGAGGCGGACACCTGTCTCCGCCGCGGCCTTCGCGGCACCGTAGGGGGTGAGGGGGTCGGGGAGGCAGGATTCGTCGTAGTGGACGCGCAGGCCGGAGAACACGGCGTCGCTGGACACATGGACCAGGCGGCTGCCGTGCTTCGCCGCGGTCATCGCCAGGCGGACCGGTCCCTCGGCCGTGACCGTCCAGTCGGGTCCCCCGCTCGTCGCGTTGACGACCACGTGGGGTTCCACCTCGGTCATGATCGCCTCGATGCGGCCGAAGTCGCGCAGGTCGAGGGCGTGCCACGAGACCCCCGGGGTGCTGCCGGGCCGGGTGGTGAACGTCGCAGCCGTCGTGCGGTCCGCCGCTGCCGCCTGGCGGACCAGCTCGGTGCCCAGGAATCCACTGCCACCGATGATCAGAATGGTCATGGTGCGACACAGTAGAGGAGGACAGCTGGAGAGCACCGGCCTGCGGGGCCGACTCGCCCGCGCTCGCCAGGACGACCGGGAGGAGCGCTCGATCGCCTGGCCGGAGCGGGGCCGCCGCTGTTCGCCGTGGCCGCGAAGCGCCTCTTCACCGCCCGCCGACCGATGCGGGGAACGGGGCCACAAACGACGCGCTGAACGGGCGTCACCCACGGCGCAGATCGGGGCGTCATGAGTGACGGCCTGCTCGCTCCACGCGGTGAGCAGGAGGGAAGATTCAAGGAAGGTGTACGAAGGTCTCATTTCGCGGAATGGGACCCACCACTAGATTCGATGGAAAGCGAGAGCAGTACGTTTTCTCGTGCCGATCGTTCATGGGAATGAAGTTGAAGAAATTCGCAGCAGGTCTCACCTCAATAGTGATAGCGGGAAGCATCCTCGTGACCGGCACCGCCGCCCACGCGGCTCCGGCTGAGCCGATGTCGGTGTCGGTGTCGGTCACTGAACTCCCCGCGGGCACCGCCTCCGAGGCGTCCGCGGGTGTGAACGTGATCGACGCCCCCGTTCTGGTGGACCCGCGGCAGGACCACAACGCCGTCAACTGCCGCTTCGGGAAGAACGAGGCGGACCGGGAGAAGTACTGCAAGGCACTCGGGGCCAGGCCGATGACGGAGACGGCGAAGAACTGCCTGATCCGCATGGGCGTCGGCGGCGCCGCCGCCCTGATCGCCGGAAAGGTGAACAAGAAGGTGGCCAGGGAGATCACGGTGAACACGGTGGCGGCCGGGGCCTCGGGCTGTCTGACGGCGCTGCTCACGTGAGCGGGGGTCTTGCCAAGGCAGGGGTCCTGGCCCTCTGGGGCGGGGTCCTGGTGGCGGCCGATCACGTGACCTCCTCCTTCTGGTGCCGGATCGCCGTCGCTGTCGCCACCGCTGTCCCGATGGCGTGGGCTCTCGACCGGATCGGCGGCCGCCGCCCCTGAGGTTTCGCGTGGACCGGTCGGAGGGCCGGTCCACGCGGGCGGTAGCGGCGGCGGCCCGGGTCCCAAGTCGAACCGACGGTCACCAACGGCAGACCGCGCGGCGGGTTTCGCCGGCACTGAACGGCGCTCGGAGGGGGTCAGGGCCCGTCCGGCTCCTGGAGGGTCTCGACGAGAGAGCTGTTCGGCCGTCGGATCTGGTCGTGCTGGCGGGAGTTGAGCCGGGACAGGAATCCCGGTCTCCGGGCTCTGGAGGGTTCCCGCCGTTGCGGAGTGCGTCCCCCCGGGGGGTGGGCAGCTGGGTGGGGACGGTGCCCGTGTCCTGGTGGGTGGCGGGTCGGGGGGTGATCGGTGCGGCGGGCTCGCCCGGACGTTGCCCTGGGGTGCGGGCGTTCGGATTCGGGGTGCTGGTGTCGTGGGGGAGGGGCCGGGCGCCGGGTGCGGTGTTCACGATGTCCGATGGTCGGGTGGCTCCCGATGCCGCGCCCGGGGCCGGTTTGCGCGTCGGGTCGGTGTGTCGGGCAGGTGCGCCTGTCGTGGGCGGTGCGGTGTGCGGTCGGTCGTCGTGCCGCGCCCGGGCCCGTGCGTACCGTACCGGTGCCGGCGGTGGTGGCCGGCCGCCCGGCCTGGGACGATGCGCCGTCTTCCCTGGGGAGCAGGAAATCTTGCGGTCCCGCTGGCAATGAACGGCTCGCGCTATCCCGGGGTGTGCCGAAGATTTTCCTGTTCCCGGGTGTGTTGCGGAGGTGACGGGATGTCGGTCCGGGCGGGATGCGTGCCGATGCCGGGGGAGTGTCGTTGCGGGCACGGGCGGGTGCCCGCAACCGGAGCCGTGGGCGCCGCCGGAACCGTCCGTGACGCGTGCGGTGCCCGGTGGGCGGTTCCCCTTCGTGATGGCTGAGGTTGTCGGGGCGCCCTTCGCGGTGACGTCGTGCCGGTGTCCTCGTGTGCCTGTGCCGCCGACCCGCCCCGCCCGCGTGGTCGGAGGCTGCTGCTGGCCAGGCCGCGCACCGGCCGAGGCGGCTCGCCTTCCCCGGAGGGCCGGAGCGGTGGGCGGAGAACCCCCGGCGTTGGGGCGCCACCGTGCCGGACTCCCTGAAGCCGGGCTCGAGGTCCACCGGTGCCGAAGCCACCGCTGTCCCGGTGGGAGCCAGGGCGGTCCGATCCGGAATTCGCTGCCGGTCGGCATGCCCGGGGGCCTGCCGCGCTGGTGGAGGTCGGCGAAGTGACGCCGTCGAGTGTCGGTCCGGAGCTGGAGCTGCGGGAGTGGGCCGGACCCGACCGGCTGGAGTGCGCGCAGTGTGTCAGCGACCGGGAGGAGAAAGAGCTGGGTCTGCGGGTGTTGCCTGTTCCGGCCCGGTGCGGGAGCGGTTGGCCGTCCGTCTCCCGGCCCCGGCGGGCCGGCGGCGGGAGGAGCGGGTGCGGGACGCCGGGCTGGCCCGGTGGGGGAGCGGCTGGGCTTGTGGCGGGGCGGCGAACGGTCAGACTCCTGTTGGGGGTTGCTGCCTGTGGGTGGGGGAATTCCCTGTGCAGTGGGGCAGATGTCTGTCTGTCCTGGTGGTACGGGGGAAGGGTGGGGCAGTGGGTGAGGAACTGTGTCCAGAGGAGAGGCTGCGTCTGGTCCAGTGGCACTTGGTGCGGGCGGACGGGCTTCGTCTGGGGCTGGTGAACCGGGCAGGTGCTCTCCTGAGCGCTGATGCGCTCGTCGTGACCGGTGTGGTGTTCGCCTCCGGGGCGACGTCCTCGGAGGTGTCGCCCGTCCTCGGGGCGGTCGGGCTGGCCGCGTTGGTCGTGAGCGTGTGTTCGGTGGCCCTGGCGGCTCTGGTGCTCACCGGATCGGGAAGGCTGCCTGCGTTGTCGCGGCCGTCCGGCGCCGTGGTGCCGATCGCGTTCAGCTACGGCGACACCGTCGAGGCGTTCGCCTCCGTGGAGCAGTTCCGTGCGGGGCTCTGTGCGCAGACCCTCGAGGCGGCTGCCGATGCCGCCGCTGTCGAGCTGTGGCGGTGCATCAGTGTTCATCAGGTCCGGGTACGAAGGATGCGCCACGCCACGCAGTACCTGCTGGGCGGTGCGGTGCTCCTGGTCGCGATGGCCGCGGCGAGGCTCGTCACCGCTCTTGCCTGAGGCCCGGGCCGGTCCCGGGGACCGGGCGGCGTTCCGTCCCGTCTGCCTTCGGCCGCGCCGCCGTACCGGCCCGCCGGCCGGCGCTCCCGGACCGCCGGTGTGCGGGCCACGGACCGGTTGGCGTGCAGAGGAAGCCGGCGCGGAGCGGGGCCCGCAGGGTCACCCGGCGCGGATGCCCACCTCGCCCGGCCGGTGGTCGACGACGGTGGCGGGGCCCTGGACGTCGACAGGCTGCCTTCCGTCGATCGTCACGAGGAGTCCGTGGGGGGCATCCCGGGCGGTGATCGGTGTGAACGGGCCAGGGACGCCCTGTCCGACGTGCTGGACGGACTCGGTGCCCACTGCTGTCCCCTGACCGGGGGCGCCCTGTTGCCGGGGAGGCGGCTGTGGCTTCGCGTCCTGGCCCGGATCGGCGGCGCCCGCACTCGGTCGGTCGGGCACGGCCGGGGCCGGCGGCGCGGTCAGTCGGGACCGGTCCGCCAGTACGGGGCGGGCCGGTCGGCCAGCTGGTCGAGCAGTTCCCGCGTGCCGGGATGTGCGGCGTGGGGGGTCAGACGGTGGCGGAACCAGCGGGCGAGTCCGGGTGGCAGGGTGCCCGCCCGGTCGGCGGCGGCGCGAACGGCGGCGGTGGCCGCGTCGATGTCCCCGGTGGCCAGCTGGGCCTCCACGACCGGGCGCAGGCGTGCGGCGGCGTGCGGGGAGGGAGGCTGTGAGGGGGGCGTGCCGTCGGTGAGGACGCTGTGGTAGCAGGAGAGCGCGCGGGCCGGTTCTCCCAGGCGCAGCCAGGTCTGGCCGCGGGCGAGGGTGAGGAACTCGTCGTTGACGTAGCTGCCGGTGGGGTCGGCTTGCGCGTCCCAGGTCGGGGAGGTCCCGGCCAGGGCTCGCTCGGCGTGGTCCAGGGCCCGGAGGGCGGCGGCGTGTTCGCCGAGCCGGGCGAGCGCGCGGGCGTGGCGGGTGTGCTGGATGACGGCGAGGCGGTGGGTGGGGCGGGGGTCGGCGGTGCGGGAGGCCCGGAGCAGGGAGAGGGCATCGCGGGGGTCTCCGCGGCGCAGGTGCCTGAGGGAGAGCAGGGAGAGATAGGCGGCGGTGTGGCGGGGCGCGCCCGCGGCGGACGCGGCCCGGATCGCGGCCAGGGCGTAGCGCTCGGCCCGGACCTCTTCCCCCAGCGCGCCGCTGATCCAGGTGCACAGGGCGGCGCTGCGGGCCGCGAGGAGGAGCAACCGGGCGCCTGTGGCGGGGTCGTATCCGCAGCGGGTCAGCAGGTCGCTGACGAGTCGGTACTCGGCGCGGGCAGCCAGGTAGAGGGCGCCCTGGTGCATGGGGCTGCCGGCTTCGAGTTCTTCGAGGGCGCGGATGCGGGCCTCGGACCAGGTGAGTGTCGCGGGGGTGATGCGGGGCCGTCGCGGGCGGGGGGCCGGGGATCGGTGAGTGCTTGTACGGCGCCGCGGATCTGGCCGGCGAGGGAGGGCCCGGTGATGATCAGCGTGGGGCCGCAGTCCCAGGTCGCTTCCGCGGTCGCCCGCGTGACCCCGATGGCGGCCTGCGGGTTCCACGGCTGTCCCGACAGCGCGTGGTCACCGGTGGCGCCCGGCAGCCATTGCGGCCAGCCCAGGCGCAGGACGATGTCCCGGTCCACGCCGTGGATGCGGGCGATGGCGAGCTGGGCGCTGAGTTCGGGGGTGATCCGGCCGGATTCCCAGCGGGACACCTTCTCCCGCCGCGCGGCCATCTGCCCGTGACCGAGCTCCGCGTGCACCCGGGCGATCAGCTGGGCGTACGCGGACTGCGAGAGGCCGGTCGCGGTTCTGAGCGCGACCAGGGGATGCGCTGCCATGTCGGTGTGTCGGGCGTGCGTGCCGGCCCCGACCGGCACGTGGAAATTTCGTCGAAGTATCAACAAATCTCGAATTCATAGTAACAGATCGACTCCGAAGCGTCAAAGTCGCGAGGCAACACGGAGCACCCCGATCCGCCTTGCCCGTCAGGTCTCGTCCGATTTCTAATGTTCAGGCGGTGCGAGCGGCCGACCGGAAATTCCGGGCGGCACGCCCAAGGGGATCCGAACCGGATTCCCGAATCCGATCACCACCGATCGCCGCCGCATTCCGATGAATATCGCGGAGCACACGCATGTGCTTTCCGGAGATCAACCGAGAGACAAGGACAGCAAGATGAGTCTGACCGACCTGCGGGCGATGGGCTTCCCGGCACTCGACGCCGCCGCCGCCGAAGCAGCGGCCGGAGAGGGCCTCAACGCCGCCCAGTGCGCCCACATCAAGGCGCTCAGCTTCACCAGCGCGGTGATCTCCTGCGGCGGGACCCCGGCGAACTACATGGCCATCTACAACCGCGAGTGCAAGGGCAAGTAGGGACATCGCCGAGCGCCGCGGCCGGCCCCACGGCCGGCCGCGGCACCCGGCAGAGGAACCATGCAGTGAACTTCCGACGATTCCACACCCACCAGAGCGGCGACACCGACTGCGGCCCCGCCTGCGTCCGCACCGTCCTGCGCCGACACGGCCGCCTCGTCGACACCACCGTCCTACGGGACTCCGTCGGGCTGGGGCAGCGGGGCTCGACCCTCGCCCGCCTGCACCGCGTCCTCGCCGACCACGGCGTGGCGTCCGAACTCCTGCGCCTGGACACCGCACAGCTCGCCCTGGCCCTGGAGGTCGCAGGACCGGCGATCATCCGGGTGCACATCGACAGCCGACCGCACTTCATCGTCGTCCACACCGTGCGCGGCAACCGGTTCGTGGTCAGCGACCCGCTGTTCTCCGGCCCCACCCTCATCGATCCGCAGGACCTCACCGAAGTGTTCACCGGCCACGCCCTGGTGACCGGCCGCCCGGTCACGGGCCTCTCGCGGTGGGCGCGCCTGCGCGGACCCCGCCCACAGCCGGTGCTGCGGCCACTGGTCAGGGCGCACTGGCCCGCGCTGGCCCTCCTGCTCTCGCTGACCAGCGCGGTCTCCCTGGCCGCACTGGCCACCAGTCTCTTCCTCAAAGTCGGCACCGACCTGGTACTGCGGGAGGACTCCACCCACTCCCTCGACCTGCTCGCCGCCGTCCTGGCCCTGGTGGTCATGGTCGCCGCCGGCGCCAACCACCTGCGCGGGCGGATGAGCGTCACCCTCGGACAGTCCCTCCAGCGCCGGCTGTCCGAGGACTACATCCGCCGACTGCTGCGCCTGCCGCTCGCCTTCCACCAGGGGCGGCGCGCCGGGGACCTGGTGAACCGCGTCGACGACGTGGGGGAGATCCAGTCCCTGGTGGCCTCCTCCACGGTCCGCGCAGCCATCGACCTGGGCATCGCGCTGCTCACCGGCAGCTACCTCGCCTTCGACGACCCGCCGGTTCTGGGCATCCTGGCGGCCTCCGCCGCGGTGAACCTCTGGTCCTCCTGGCTCCTGTTCCGTCCGATCCGGACGGCGTCGGAGGAGGCCCTCCAGCGCGACGCGACGCTCAAGGCCGAACTGTTCAACATCCTGCGCGGCTACGAGCATGTCGTGGCCCTCGCAGCCCGTGACTTCGCCGTCCGCCGCGTACTGGACCGGCTCGAACACCGGATCGCCGCCGAGACGAGGCTGGGGCGGCTGGGCAACACCAACACCGTGCTCAAGGGCCTCAACCTGGGCCTGACCACACTCCTCGTCGTGTGGGCATGCCTGCACCAGAACCACGCCGGCACCCGGAGCGTGGGCGAGATCCTCTCCACCGTCGCCCTGGCCGGCTGCTTCCTCGCCGCGGTCGACTCCCTGGCCGGCCTGCAGGTCGCATTCCAGCACTTGGCAGCCGCTGTCGGCCGCTACCGCGACGTGACACAACAGCGCGAGGACCCCTTGCTCACCGTCCCCGCCGGCGCCGGCAGGCCTACCGTGCCGAACACCGGCGTCGACGCACGAGCCCTGACCGTCGTCTACCCGGAGCAGACCCGACCCGCCCTCGCCGACTTCGACCTGTCCGTCGGCCCGGGGGAGCGGATCCGCCTCGTCGGCGCCAACGGCCGGGGCAAGAGCACCGCCCTCAAGGCCCTCGCCGGGTTCATCGCCCACCACGGCGGCACGGTGCGGATCGGCGGTCGGGACCTCGCCGCGATCGGCGACGCGTCGCTGCGCGAACGCGTCCTCTACCTGGCCGACACCCCTCTGCTGCTGGCCGCCAGTGTGCGGGAGAACCTCGACTTCGGCGTGCCGGCCGACGACCGGGCCCGGGCTCTCGCCTGCCGGACGGCCTGCTTCGACGAGGTCGTGGCCGGCCTGCCCGAAGGGCTCGACACCCTGGTGCACGAGGACGGCAGCGGGCTGTCCCGTGGCCAGGTCCAGCGTCTGGCACTGGCCCGGGCTGTCCTGCGCAGGCCTGATGTCTACCTCCTCGACGAGGCGTTCAGCGGGATCGACCGCACCACGGTCCACCGGATCTGGGCCAACCTCGCCGAGCTCCCGGCCGCCAAGGTTGTGGTGTCGCACACCGCCGCCACCGACCTCGCCTTCGACCGCGTCATCGAGCTCCCCGCCCCCGCCCCCGCCACCCCGGCCCCGCACGCCGAGGAGCACCCGGCATGCTGATCCACGACCTGCTCGACCGGCCCGACACACATCCTGGCCCGGCCCTCGAGGGCCTCGCGCTGATCAGCGGGATGTCCCCGCAACTGGCACACCTTCCGGTCCCCGCCGGTGACCGACGGCACCGAACGGCGCCCCGCGTCACCGCTGTCGTCCTGACCCAGGACGAGGAGGACACGATCGGCCGCTGCCTGGACGCCCTCACCCAGGACGTCGACGAGGCGCTGATCGTGGACTCCGGCTCCTCGGACCGCACCCTGGACATCGTGGCGGCACATCCGCTGCCCACCCGGGTCGTCCACGCCCCGTGGCAGGAGGACTTCGCGCACCAACGCAACCTCGCCCTCGACCACGTTCACGACGGCTGGGTCCTCATGATCGACGCAGACGAGGTGCTCTCACCCGCCGACGCCGGAACCGTCCGCCGCGCCGCAGTCCTCCTGGACCACATCCTGCCCCAAGCCGACCTCGCGGCGTGCCCGCTGGTGCTCGACGATCACGACCCGGCCGGCCGCTACCCCGACCTGCCGCGCCTCGTGCGGGCGCGCACCGCACTGCGCTACCGCGGTCGCATCCACGAGCGTCCCTACGACAGCGACGGCAACGCGCCCCCGACGGTCCACCTCACCACCGTCCTTCGCCACCACGGCTACCATCCGACCGTCATCACCGCGAAGGAAAAGCTCGACCGCCACGCCAGGCTGACGGCACTGTGCCGTGCCGAGGAGCCGGACAATCCGAAGTGGGTGTTCTACCAGGCCCGGGCCGAACTTCCCCAGCACACCGGCCCCGAGGCCGCGCGGTCCCTCTTCGGCCGGCTCGCCGCGGCACCCGCCCGCGACGGCCTCCCCCCGTGCGACTACACCGACGAACGCCGCCAGGACACCTGGGTACTGCTGTGCGAACTCGCCCTGCGCTTCGGCGGATCGGACGAGATCGACACCTACACCGCGCTCCTGGAGCGGGCCGGGCGCGGCGCCGAGGCCACCTACTTCCGCACCGTCGTCACGACGAGCCGCAGCCTGAGGGTCCTCGCCGGGCTCGCCGACACCGCGGCCGACGCGGTGCGCGAGACCGCCTGTGCGGACATCCGGGTCATGGGGCGCCTTCACGAACTGCACGGCCTGCTGTCCCTGGCGACCGGCCGTTACGAGCATGCCGCTCCGGCCCTGGGGGCAGCACTCGCGCTCGGCGCCGGAACGTTCCTGAGCGCCGAACTGGAACGGCTGCGGGAGGAAATCGGGCCGAAGGATCAGGCCCGCTGAGCCCCGGCCCCGCCTCCCGCCGACAGGAACCGGGAAATGCGCGGCCGTAGCATGGAAGAAATCCACGATCAAGGAGGAAACGAATGTCGATGGGACCTGGTCTCGCCGGAATGCCGATGGACGAATGGAAGATCCGCACACCGAACGGAAAGGAATACGCCTTCGACACCGAGCAGGAAGCCCGCGAGGCGCTCCACGAATACGACCCGGGCAGCACGCTGTGGAAAAGAAAGGCATACCGCGGCTTCGCCGGGATCAGCACCTCCCCCCGCGGTTGGACGCAGGTCGACTGACAGCCAGGGTGCACACGAGCGGCTTCCGGAGGGGGCCGACAGAACCCTGTCAAGGACCCGAGGCCGGTCGGTCGGTGGGTCAGGCCCCGCCGGAAGACGCTCATGAGCATCCGCACTGTTCAGTCGACCTGCGACTTCACAAGCGCCCGGTCAGAGGCCCCATCGCTGTCCTGTCCACCTGCCGGACCGGTGCCTGCCCCCCTGACCGCTCCAACGGAGAGGATGGCGACGTCCTGGTGGGCCCGGTTGGTGGCGGGTCGTCTCGAAGGGGCCCGGTGCCGGTTCGGCCGGTGTCTTGGTGGGCGTTGCGGGTCGCAGCAGTGTGTCCGGGAGGCCCGGCGTGGCCTGTCCTGGTCGTTCGTGTGGACAGTGGGTCGACCGGCGGCCAGGGGTGGCCCGGTTGCTCGGCGTCATGCGAGCCTTCCCGGACGTCGGCGGTGGCGCGGGGATCGCCTGCGGTCGGCTGGGCTTCGAGGTGTTCGGCCTGGTCCGACGGGTCGTCGGCGGAGACCGGGAGGGTCGTCCCGAACTGGAGCCAGGGCCGGTCTGCGTCGGCCCGGTTGCGGGGATGCATCAGGACGACGTGGAGTCGGTCCGGTTCGTTGCGGGGGGCCCGGACGCCTTGCAACTCGCAGTCCCATCTGGCGAGCCAGTCCCCGCGTGTCCTCGGTCGCGCCTCGAGCAGCCGCGCAACCGCCCCGGCCGGCCACTCCCGACTGCGGTCCTCTTCGGCTCGCAGGACCTCGTCCTTGTACTGACCGGCGGTGAACCGAAGCTCCGGCAGGTCGAAGTCCTGATTGGCAGGGTCGCGCCAGCCGGTCCGGGCAACACGATTCCCGTCACGCCTGACCGTCATGTACAGGGCGCCACAGCACTCCTCCACGCCGCACCCGGACCAGGCGGGACGAACTTCCCGGGGCGTCGCCGCGGCATGCAACGGCCCGTCCGGGCCCAACAGATACCGGGGGCCTACTCCTTGGTACCGGGAGCCTCCCACGCCACCGGGGACCGCCTCGGCCAGAAGATCCCGGCCGTTGACGATCGGGCGGACCTCCACGCTGCCCTTGTTGGGTGGTGGGCACGATGCTCAGACGGAGAAGGTCCGGTCTCGTGGTCATCGGCTGATGATCGCGGAGCCGACTCGCTGTTGTCACGTGAAATTTCGCGTGACCTCCGATCAGGACGGTGGTCGGGCGGCTCGAAGCCATGCCGGGGCCTCCGGACACGATCGCGGACAGCGTCCCCAGCGCCTCTGGACACACCAGGGCGGTCGCGGTCCACGCCGCGGCGGGCTCCGGGTGGGCGGTGCGCGAGTACGTCGGGACCTCCGTAAGACCGAACTCCGTGAAACGCGATCCTCCGGACGGTGAAGCTGCGCGCCTTCAACCCGCGCGCCACCGAGTGGCAGCGCATGTTCGGCCTGGCCGACGCGTTCCACACCGGGCACCGTCACCTCGACCCGACGGACAAGACCCGCGACGGCGCTCTGATCTCCTGGCTCGACCGCCAGCGCTACCTCAAGGGCGCCGGCCTGCTCGCCCCGGTCCGCATCCACGAACTCGACCAGCTCGGCATGATCTGGGACAAGCACGCCCGCTCCTGGGACCGCGGCTACGCCCACGCCCGCGCCTGGGCCGAGGCCCACAGACACCTGGCGGTTTCGGCCGCCGAGAAGCTCGCCGGCCACGCCGTCGGGGCCTGGGTCGGCCGCCAGCGCAAGAACGCCAAGCTGACGGCCGAGCAGGACGCCAGGCTCACCGCGCTGGACGCGATGTGGCGCATCGAGCCGGACTGGAACCGCTCGTACCGCCGCATGCTCGCCTACCTCACCGCCGACGGCACCCTGGACGGCCCGGCCAACCGCACCGGCGGCGAGGCCGACCCGACCTTCCGGCCCGGCGCCTGGCTGCGCAAGCAGGACAAGGCCCGCCCCGACGGCAAGCTGACCGAGCAGCAGGCCGCGCTCCTCGACGCGCTCACCCGGCACACCGAGACCGTCACCGGCTGACCCGCCCCGCAAGATCCCGCCGTCCCGGCCCACCAGGCCGGGACGGCCGTCGCACCTCGTTCCCGATTTCCGGAGGCACCGCGCCCCGCCCCGCCCCGCGCCGCGCCGCCCCGCGCCGCGCCGCTGCGCCCGAACGGCTGGAGCCGGCCCTGTACAGCAGCCGGCCCACGCCTGCCGACCGTGACCTGGTCGATCGGCGCCCGGTCCAGCGGACCGTCCCCGCCCCCGCTCCAGCCGGGCAGGGGCCCGCGGCCGCGGGCCGGGAGGAGCGGACGGTGTCGGCGCCGCGCGACCCGCTCTGCTGGTGTTCGGCGAAGGTCACCGGGTCGGCTGGGCCGAGCGGGGCCTGGACGGCGGCGATGCCTGGGGCGCGGTGTGCGAGGGCTACTTCCTCGGCGACCCCACCACCCTTGAAGCCAGGCTGCACGCCACCCCGGAGCACGCCGCCCGCACCGTCCACCAGGCGTACCTGAAGAACCTGTGACACCACCGTCCCGGGCCATACGGGGCCGCGCGTGCGGACACACCGCCCGGCGAGGGGGCCGGAGCCGTGCACCGGGGGCCGGGTTGCGACGAAGGTCGCCCAAGGGGTTGCGACGGACGTTCCGTCATGCCGGTCCCACGGATCGGGTGAACCCCCCGGGCCCGGACAGGGGACAACCGGGCTGGACGGAGGCCGACTGCTTCCGTGCAGGGGTGTGGAAGCAGTACTCCGGGTGTTCCGTACGCCGTGGTGGTGTTCGTGGGAGCGGCCCGGTGCGACCGTTGCTGCGGGCGTCCGGCCGGCGTCGACGGCGGTGTCCGTCGTGGCGGCCAGGACGGGCAGCTCGCGGCCGGCGTGGCCGAGCCGGTGCGGGGCATTCTGCGGTCTGCGGTCTGCGGCCGCACGCGCGACCTTCTCGCCCGTCGGCGGATCGGGTGGCGCGGTCGTGGTGCGCCCGGTCGGTGGGGTCCACGAGGTCGTCGTGGGCCAGGCGGACCGGCCGGTGTTTTTTGGGGCGGGCTGTTAGATCGGGGGTGCTGTCGACACTTACCGGGTGACGACGGATTTGGGGAGTGGTTTCTATTGGGGGTTCAGGATGAGTTCGAGTCGGTGTACGTGGAGCACTATCCGGCGGTCCATCGGTATGTGCTGCGGCGTGTGCCGCCGGCCGATGTGCAGGACGTGACGGCGGAGGTGTTCACGACGGCATGGCGGCGGTTCGGGGAGGTTCCCCGTGGTGCCGTGCTGCCGTGGTTGTACGGGGTCGCGCGCAATACGGTCGCCAACCAGTACCGGGGAGCCGACCGGGACGCGGTGCTGGCGGCGGCGGTGGGCGCGGTGGCTGCGGGTGCGGTGCGGGACGTGGGGGAGGAGTTCACGGTCCGGGACACGGTCCGTCGCGCATGGGCCGCTCTGTCCGCCGGCGACCGTGAGCTGCTGGCCCTGATCGGCTGGGAGGGACTGGCGGTCCGGGATGCCGCACGGGTGCTCGGCTGCTCGTCCGCCGCCTGTTCGGTCAGGCTGATGCGGGCCAGGGGCAGGTTGAGGAAGGCCCTGCAGGAGTCGGAACGCACGGGCGGCGCCGGGTCGTCACGCAGGAACGAGCAGCGCTTGGGGGCCGCACGATGAGGAAGACACGTGTCGACGAACTGCTGGCGCAGGCCGACCCGGCTGCCGGGGTCAACGTCGAGGCCGACCGGGTGCTGCTGGGCCGGATCCTGGCCGGACCGACCGACCCGGACGCGGGTCCGGCCCCGGTGGGGGCGGGCGGGCGCCGGCGCCTGGTCTACGGTCTGGCGTGCGCGGCGGCAGCGGCCGTGACGGCGGTGGCGGTCCTCGCGCTGCCCGGCTCGGGGGGGACGTCGTTCGCGGCCACGCCCCCGCCGCTGGCCTACCACCTCACGGCCCAG
>NZ_JBIVGI010000055.1:0-33802 GCF_044748625.1 Kitasatospora sp. NPDC089913
GCCGGGGGGGGGGGGGGGGGCCGGGGGGCCGGGGGGGGGGGGCCCCCCGGGCGGGGGGGCCCGGGGGGGGGGCCGGGGGCCCCCCCCGCCCCCCCGGCCCCCCACCGCCGTTCCGGGCCGGGTCAGCCGCCGAGGATCCGCAGACCGGGCAGCAGGCCCGGGATCAGCGGGGGCACCTCAACGCCCTGCTGCTGGGCGGCGCCGTTGCTCGCGCTGGGCGACTCGGACGGCTGTGCCGGGGACCGGTCCGGCGCCGGGGCCGGAGCCGGGGCGTCCGCGCTGGGCGAGGGCTTGGCCCCGGTGAGCCCGTTGGTGAGGTTGTCGACCAGGCCGCCGACCGGGGCCGGTACGACGTTGCTCTCACCGCTGGGCACCGGCGCGGCCGGTGCGCCGGGCGCCGCGGGCGCCGCCGGTGCGGGCGCGCCGCCCTGCGGCGGGACCTGCGGGGTGCTGCCGGGCCGACCGCCGACCGAGGTGCCGGCCGGCCCGCCGGTGCCGCCGCCCTGGGCGGGTACCCCGCCGACCGCCGGGTTGCCGTTGGGCGCGGTGCCGGCGGAGGGTCCGCCCTGCACACCCGTCCCGCGGGTGCCGTCGCCCGCCCCGCCGTCGTCCGGCATCCCGCTCCTGGCGGGCGGCTGGACCAGACGCAGGGGCGCGACGTCCTGGCTTATGTCGTCGAAGAGCTGGTCCACCAGGTGGGCCTGCGGCACGAGCTGGTCCGGGAGCCGGGACTGGACCTCCGCCCAGGTGCCGTCCTCGTCGTGGGCGAAGCCGGCCAGGGTGCGCATCGGGTCGAGCGAGCCGTTGTTGCGGTAGACGGCGCGCAGCAGGTCGCGGCCCTTGAGCGCGTCGTTGTGCATGTCGTCGAGGGCCTTGCGGACCTGCTCGACGGTGCCCGGGCTGAGCGAGCCGCCGGTGCCGGACCGGCCGACCAGCGAGCGGGCCTCGCCGAGCCGGGTGGCCGCGTTGTCGAGCAGCAGCTCGCCGCGCTCGCTGTCGGTGTCCGCGAGGTTGAGCCGCAGCCCCTCCAGCCCGCGCTTCATGCCGTACAGCGGGTCGCCGGGGAGGGCGTTGCCGCTGGCGGCCGCGGCCCCGGCGAAGCTGCCGACGGCGAGGCCGGCCACGAGCCCGCCGATCGCGAACCGGCGGCTCCAGCGTCCGCGCGGCGCCGTGCGGACGGCCCGGTGGCGGCGCTGGCGCGGCACGGTGACGCCCGGCCCGCCCGCGAAGGCCTGCTCGAACGCGGCCATCAGCTGGGCGCGTTGGACGGTCCGGACCTCGTGGTCGAGCTCCGGGGCGGGCAGCGCACCGAGCGCGCCGACCGTGTCGATGAGTTCGGCCATCGCGACCGAACCGGCGTTGCCGATAGCGGTGTTGGCCGTTCCGTTGCCGTCGGCAGCGCGTTGCTCCGCCTGGTGGGCCTCCAGCGCCTCGGCGAAGGCCTTCGCCCGCCGGTGCTCCAGCACGTTTGCCGTCACGGGCCACACCTCCCTTCGTCGTTGTCGACACCCCGGCCTGCCGGACGGTTGCCCCGGCAAGCCAAAGCCACTCCATCGGGTGAGAGGTCGCAAATCGACTTGACCGCGCGCCTGGTGGAGGCTTGCAAGCTGGCCAACGAGCGGCGCGGGCGGTCGGTTACGCACGACTGATCATCGGACCGACCGTTCACCCGGATGTGTCGGGCCGTCCCCGAGGGTGACGGCCCGCGCACTATCTCTCCCGCCGCGTCCCCGGGGGCCTCCCCGGACCGTCGGCGGCTCACCGCGCGTCGGGCGGGAGCAGACGGGCCAGGGTGCGCACGGCGCGGTACTGGAGGGTCTTGATGGCACCCTCGTTCTTGCCCATGATCCGGGCGGTCTCGGCGACCGACAGCCCCTGCAGGAAGCGCAGCGTCACGCACTCCTGCTGCTGCGGGTTCAGCCGGCGGACCGCCTCCAGCAGCGCCGCGTTGGAGAGCGACTCCAGCACCGAGTCCTCGGGGCTCCGCTCGCACTCGTTGGAGTCGAGCATCTCGCCCGTGGTGACCTCCAGCCGGAACCGGCTGGACTTGAAGTGGTCGGCGACCAGGTTGCGGGCGATGGTCACCAGCCAGGCGCCGAAGTCCCGCCCCTGCCAGGTGAAGGTGCCGATCCGGCGCAGCGCGCGCAGGAACGTCTCGCTGGTGAGGTCCTCGGCGGTGGCCCGGCTGCCGACCCGGTAGTAGATGTAGCGGTAGACGGTGTCCGCGTAGTGGTCGTAGAGCCGGCCGAAGGCCTCGCTCTCGCCGGCCTGGGCGCGCTCGACCAGCTCCATGATCGGGTTGTGCTCGGTCTCGTAACCGGGGCCGGTGGTGGTGCGGGAGCGGCTGCGGCCGCCGGCGCTGCCGGTCCGGCCCCGGGTGCCGGCCCCGGCCGAGCCGGCCGCGGTGGTGCGCAGCAGGGGGGTGCCGGGGCGGTCCTGGACCGGGCCGAACACGGCTCCGGCGGGCACCAGTTGGGGGGTGGCGGCGAGCTGGCTGCGGAGCAGGGTGCGCAGCAGGTCCAGGCCGGTGGAGATCTGCCGGGGCGGGACCGGGCGGCCGCGGAGGTTGGTGCGGGAGCGCAGGGGCGCGGACGACGGGCGGGAGGGTGCAGGCGCGTCGTTCCGGACGGGTGGGTACACGGGACTCCCAGAGGCAGAACTGTGGACGGATCACCTCCGCCTGCGCGGAGAGCACGTCCGCGCCCCCCGGGTCGCGCTGGGGCGGTTGGGTGACGTGCATCCAGGAGAGAATAACGCTTTGTGCAATGACAGCTACACCGTGTGGTCGAAGTGGTCGTTTGGGATCCGCATTGGACGAATATCCGGCCGACAGTGACCGAACATGTCGGCGATCGCCTGGCTCAACGTGACAGAACGAGTGCGCCTGGTGACCAATTCGGTGGTCCGGCGGGCGGTTTCCCGGTTCTGGGGCCCGATAACCCCCGACTTTGTCGAGCTGGCGAACGATCAGATCCGGTCACTGGCTGGCGAGTTCGATCGGCGCGGCCGGACGGGCCCGCGACGCGCGGGAGTTCGCCCGTACGGGCGGCATCGTCAGCGCGCGAATTGACCGGACCGACCCCGCGCGGGGCCCGGACGCCCGTCCCCGCGGCCCGCTCCGCCCGGCGGTCCGCTCCGACCCGCCGCGGTCCGTCGCGGTCCGCCGTCCGGTGCCCCGGTCGCTCCGCCGGGCCGAGCCGCTCAGGCGCGGTGCCGGCGGTGCAGCGCCGCCCACGCCGCGACGGCGCCCGCGGCCACGCCCAGCGCGGCGGCGGCCGGCAGCCCGACCCGGGCGGCCTTCCGCCCGGTCCGGAAGTCCCGGACCCGCCAGCCCTGCGCCCGGGCGTGCCGCCGCAGCGCGCCGTCCGGGTTCACCACGTAGGGGTGGCCCACCAGCGACAGCATCGGGATGTCGTTGGCCGAGTCGCTGTACGCGGCGCAGCGGTCGAGGTCGAGCCGTTCCCGCCGGGCCAGCGACCGCACCGCGGCGGCCTTGGCCGGCCCGTGCAGCAGCTCGCCGACCAGTCTGCCGGTGTACGCGCCGTCGCGCGCCTCGGCGACGGTGCCGAGCGCCCCCGTCATGCCGAGCCGGGCCGCGATGATCCGGGCGACCTCCACCGGCGCGGCGGTGACCAGCCAGACCCGCTGGCCGGCGTCCAGGTGCATCTGGACCAGTGCGCGGGTGCCGGGCCACACCTTGTCGGCGATGACGTCCTCGAAGACCTCCTCACAGAGCGCCTCCAGCTCGGCGGTGCGCTTGCCGGCGACCAGGCCCAGGGCGGTGTGCTGGGCGTCGGCCATGTGGTCCGGGTCCTCGGCGCCGTACAGCCGGAACCAGGCCTGCTGCCAGGCGAAGCGGGCGATGTCGCGGCGGGTGAGGAAGCCCCGGCGGTAGAGGCCGACCCCGAGGTAGAAGATCGCCGCCCCGCGCAGGATGGTGTTGTCGCAGTCGAAGAAGGCGGCGGCGCGCGGGTCGTCCGGCTCGGGGGTGTGGTTCTCGGCGGGGGGCCTGGGCGCCTTGCCGCGCCGGGCGGGCTCGGTGTCCCCGGAGGGCTCCGCCCCGGCGTCGGCCGGCCGGGCGTCGGCCGCCGGTCCGGTGCCTCCGGCGGGCTCCGCCGGAGCCGGTCCGGCCGGTGCCGGGGCCGCCCGCAGGGCGGCCTCCGCCGCCTCCGCCGCGGCCTCGCCCGCCAGTGCGGTCCGCGAGCCGGTGGGGCGCCTTGACTGGGTGAGCCTTCGGAGCACGGCCATGCCACCGAGCATAGCCAGCCACCTGTGCGGCGGCCGTGACGGCGACGTGCCCGACGGGTGAACGGCGGAAGGGGCGGCCGGGTCCGGTCCGTCCGCCGGGGCGGCGCACAATGGCGGGGTGAGTCCACTGCTGCGACGTGACAAGAACCGGGGCCCGGGGCCGGCCGACCGGACCGTGACCCTGGTGGCGAAGCCCGGCTGCCACCTGTGCGACGACGCCCGGGAGGTGATCGTCCGGGTGACGGCCGAGCTGGGCGCGGCCTTCGAGGAGAAGGACATCACCCAGGACCCGGAGCTCCACCACCTCTACTGGGAGCAGATCCCGGTCACCCTGATCGACGGGCGCCAGCACGACTTCTGGCGGGTGGACGAGAAGCGCCTGCGCACCGCGCTCGGCGCCTGACCCGGGACCCGGCGGCCCCGGCGGGGAGGTTCCCGCCCGCTCCGCCGGGGGCCTCCCGCGCCCCCGCCGAACGGCGGGGGCGGTTCGCCGAATCGTTGTGAAGATTCCGCGTTCCCGGCTTGGGGCGGCGGCCGTCGGTCGGCTTACGATCGAACTCGTCTGCGCCCATGGGGGGCTGAGCACGCGAGGAGTGCCGCCATGCTTCCCGGTCCGCCCTTGGACGCGCCCGCCGAGCCTTCGGCCGCGCGCGGGGGCTTCGCCGTGGTGGACGTGGAGGCGACCGGCCGCAGCCCCTGGCGGCACCGGGTGGTCGAGATCGCGGTGGTGCTGCTGGACGAGCGGCTCCGCCCCGAGGGCGAGTTCTGCACCCTGCTGGACCCGCTCGGCCCGGTCGGTCCGACCCATGTGCACCGGATAGCGCAGGAGGACGTCGAGGGCGCCCCGCGCTTCCGCGAGATCGCGCCGCTGCTGCTGGAGCTGCTGGCCGGCCGGGTGCTGGTCGGCCATCACGTCACCTGCGACCACGCGTTCCTCGATCGCGAGTTCGCCCGGATCGGGGTCCCGCTGCCGCCGGTGCCCTCGCTGTGCACGATGCGGCTGGCCCGGGACCGCCTGCCGGAGGCCGGCGGCTTCGGCCTGGCGGCCTGCGTGGCGGCGGCCGGCCTCGGCGGCTTCGCCGCGCACACCGCGCTCGGTGACGCCCGGGCCACCGCCGGTCTGCTCCGCCACTGCCTGGACACGCCGTCCTGCCCGCCGGACGACTGGGCGCTGCCGCTGCGGGAGGCGGCCGCGGTGCCGTGGCCGAGGCTGGGGCGGGCCCGGTCCCGCCCGTCCGGGGAACCGGTGCCGCTGGTCCTGCGGGGGTCCTCCCGTCCGGCTCCGCCGGAGCTGTCGAACGGCCAGCTGTACGGCCCTCGGCCACCCCTTGCACCGCCCCCGGCGGCGGCCCGGAAAGCCACCGGTGCTATGGGGTCCACGGCGTGATGCGCATCACTGTGCGGGGACAAATCGGACACCATCTTTGTGCACACGTTCACAAACGCATAGCCTGGCTGCCAAAGCCCAGCTTCACCCACAGGAGCACCGTGGCAATCGGCCGATCACCACAGAGCAGTTCGCAGACGCCCGACCAGGGCGCCGCGCGTCGACCTTCGCGCGCCCGGGGCATCCCGGAGGCGACGGTCGCCCGGCTTCCGCTGTACCTGCGCGCGCTCACCGCGCTCTCCGAGCGCTCGGTGCCGACGGTCTCCTCCGAGGAGCTGGCGGCCGCGGCCGGGGTGAACTCCGCCAAGCTGCGCAAGGACTTCTCCTACCTGGGCTCGTACGGCACCCGCGGGGTCGGCTACGACGTCGAGTACCTCGTCTACCAGATCTCCCGCGAGCTGGGCCTGACCCAGGACTGGCCGGTCGTCATCGTCGGCATCGGGAACCTCGGCCACGCGCTCGCCAACTACGGCGGCTTCGCCTCCCGCGGTTTCCGGGTGGCGGCCCTGCTGGACGCCGACCCGACCGTGGTCGGCAGCAGCGCGGCCGGCCTGCCGGTGCGCCACATGGACGAACTGGAGTCCATCGTGGAGAGCCAGCACGTCTCGATCGGTGTCATCACCACCCCGCCCGGCGCCGCCCAGCAGGTCTGCGACCGACTGGTCGAGGCCGGTGTCACCAGCATCCTGAACTTCGCCCCGACCGTGCTGACCGTCCCGGACGGCGTCGACGTGCGCAAGGTGGACCTCTCCATCGAGCTGCAGATCCTCGCCTTCCACGAGCAGCGCAAGGCCGGCGACGAGCCGGACCGCACGGAGTCCGTGCTCGACCGCGCGCCCGGTCCGGTCCGCGCCGCCGCGGCCAAGCTGCGCCGCGCGGCCGGCGGCACCACCAAGCCCCGCACCGCCGCCGAGCCGGCCAAGGACGCGGAGCCGACGGCGCAGGGCAAGCCCGGCAAGCCCGGCGAGGGCGAGCTGTCCGCGGTGATGCCGGCATGAGCGGGACCGAGAATCGTGGGACCAGGGGGCGGGCGTGAGTCTTCTCGTCGTAGGGCTGAGCCATCGCACGGCCCCGGTCGGCGTGCTGGAGCGGGCCGCGCTGACCGGTGAGGTGCCGACCCGGCTGCTGCACGACGCGGCCGCGTCCGCGACCGTCGCCGAGGCGGCGCTGGTCAACACCTGCAACCGGATCGAGCTGTACGCGGACGTGGACAAGTTCCACGCCGGCGTCGCCGAGCTGTCGCTGCTGCTCGCCCACCACAGCGGGGTCGACCTGGAGGAGCTGACCTCCCACCTCTACGTCCACTATGAGGACCGCGCGGTCCACCACCTCTTCTCGGTGGCCTGCGGCCTGGACTCGATGGTGGTCGGGGAGGGCCAGATCCTCGGCCAGCTGCGCGACGCCCTGGCCAGGGCGCAGGAGGAGCACACCGCCGCGCGCGGCCTCAACGAGCTCTTCCAGCAGGCCCTGCGGGTCGGCAAGCGGGCGCACAGCGAGACCGGCATCGACAAGGCCGGCCAGTCCCTGGTGACCTTCGGCCTGGAGCAGGTCGCGGCCGGCTCGGGCGCGATCGCGGGCAAGCGGGCGCTGGTCGTCGGCGCGGGCTCGATGAGCTCGCTGGCCGCCGCCACCCTGGTCCGCTCGGGCGTGACGGACGTGCTGATCGCCAACCGGACGCCGGAGCGCGCCGAGCGGCTGGTCGAGATCCTCGGCGGGGACGTCGCCCGCACCCTGGACCTGGCCAAGGTGCCCGAGGCGCTGGCCGACGTCGACCTGGTGATCTCCTGCACCGGCGCGGCCGGCACCGTGATCGGGGCGGACGACGTCGCCGCCGCCGTCGCCGCGCGCGCCGCCGCCACCCCGCTCGCCTTCCTCGACCTCGCCATGCCGCGCGACGTCGACCACGCCGTGCACGAGCTGTCCGGCGCGCTCCTGGTCGACCTGGAGAGCCTCTCGCACGCCCACGCCGCCACCCCCGGCGCCGGGGACGTCGACGCCGTCACCGGCATCGTCGCCGAGGAGGTCACCGCCTTCGGCGCCGCCCAGCGGGCCGCGCGGATCGCCCCCACCGTGGTGGCGCTGCGCGCGATGGCCTCCGGGGTGGTCGCCACCGAGCTGGCCCGCCTGGACTCCCGGCTGCCCGGTCTGGACGAGCGCTCGCGCGCCGAGATCGGCCAGACCGTCCGCCGGGTCGTCGACAAGCTGCTGCACGCCCCCACCGTGCGGGTGAAGCAGCTGGCCGCCGAGCCCGGCGGCGCCTCCTACGCGGAGGCACTGCGTGAACTGTTCGACCTCGACCCGGCCGCCGTCCACGCGGTCTCGGGCACTCCGATCGGCACCCAGCAGCCTGCGGGCGGGGGCGCCGGATGAACCGTCAGCCATCCCACGAGTACCACCGGGACGATCACCCCATGAATGGTCAACCGCTCACCGGCCAGGCACCGGACACCACCGCGGCACCCCTGCGGCTCGGCACCCGGCGCAGCGCGCTCGCCATGGCGCAGTCGGGCATGGTCGCCCGCGAGGTGACCCGCCGCACCGGGCGCCCCGTCGAGCTGGTGGAGATCACCACCTACGGCGACACCTCCCGCGAGGCGCTGGCCCGGATCGGCGGCACCGGTGTGTTCGTCTCCGCGCTTCGCGACGCGCTGCTCGAGGGCCGGATCGACTTCGCCGTGCACTCGCTCAAGGACCTGCCGACCGCGGCCCCCGAGGGCCTGCTGCTGGCCGCCGTCCCCGAGCGCGAGGACAGCCGCGACGCCCTGGTGGCGCGCGACGGCCTGACGCTCGGCGAGCTGGTGGAGAAGCTGGCCGGCGCCGGCCGCCCGGCCCGGATCGGCACCGGTTCGCCCCGCCGGACGGCGCAGCTGAACGCCTGGGCCCGCGAGCGCGGCGACCGGCTGGAGACCGTCGCGATCCGCGGCAACGTGGACACCCGGATCGGCTTCGTGGCCTCCGGCGAGCTGGACGCCGTGGTGCTGGCCACCGCGGGTCTGAACCGGCTCGGCCGGTCCGCGGAGATCACCGAGCGCCTCGACCCCGAGCTGATGCTCCCGGCTCCCGGCCAGGGCGCGCTCGCCATCGAGTGCACCACCGCGAACACCGGTCTGGCCGCCGAGCTGGCGGCCCTCGACCACGCCCCCACCCGGGTCGCGGTGGCCGCCGAGCGGGCCCTGCTCGCCGCCCTGGAGGCCGGCTGCTCCGCGCCGGTCGCCGCGCTGGCCGGCTGGGGCCACCGATCCGAACTGCGGCTGGAGGGCGTGGTCGGCACCGTCGACGGCGCCACCCCGCTGAAGATGTCCGCCCACGGTCCGATCGTCCTCGACGAGACCGCCGAGCGGCAGGCGGTGGCCCTCGGCCACGCGCTGGCCGCCCGGCTGCTCGACGCGGGCGCGGCCGCCCTGATGGGGGAGCGAGCCCGATGAGCCCCACCGCCGCCACCGACAGCCCGTTCCCGGCCGACAGCCCGTTCGGGGGTACGGTGCCCGCCGCCGGCCGGTGCACCTTCCTGGGCGCGGGTCCCGGCGACCCGGGTCTGCTGACCCTGCGCGCGGTCGAGGTCCTGGCCTCGGCCGACATCCTGGTCGCCGACCCGCTGACCGCGGCCGCCGTGCGCAGCCACTGTCCCGCGGGCGTGCAGGTGCACGCCCCCGGCACCGAGGGGCCGGACTTCGACCTGGCGCACCTGGTCGCCGAGGCCGTGCGCTCCGGCAAGCACGTGGTGCGGACCGTCGACGGCGACCCGGGCCTGGACGGCTGCGCCGCCGAGGAGATGCTCGGCTGCGCCGGGGCCGGGATCGCCTTCGAGGTGATCCCGGGCGTCGCCCAGTCGGTCGGCGTGCCGGCCTACGCGGGGGTGCCGCTGCGCGGCGCCGCCGGGACGGACGTCCGCTTCGTGGAGGCGGCCGCGCTGCTGGCCGGCTCCCCGGTGGACCTGGGCGCGCCGGAGACCACCCTGGTCGTGCGCACCACCCTGGGCCAGCTGCCCGCCACCGCCAACGCGCTGGTCTCCAACGGCCGCAAGCCGGAGTCGGCGCTCAGCGCGACGCTCTCCGGCACCACCACCCGCCAGCGGACCTTCACCGCGACCCTGGCCACCATCGCGGCGGACCTCAAGGCCGCCCGGGTGCTGCCCGCGCCGGTGTCCGCCCCGGTGGACCCCGCCACCCCGGTGATAGCCGTGGTCGGTGAGCAGGTCGCCCACCGCTCCTCGCACTCCTGGTTCGAGACCAAGCCGCTGTTCGGCTGGAACGTCCTGGTACCGCGCACCAAGGAGCAGGCGCACGGCCTGTCCGACCAGCTCCGCTCGTACGGCGCGGTGCCGCAGGAGGTGCCGACCATCGCGGTCGAGCCGCCGCGCACCCCGCAGCAGATGGAGCGGGCGATCAAGGGCCTGGTCACCGGCCGGTACGAGTGGATCGCCTTCACCTCGGTGAACGCGGTGCGCGCGGTGCGCGAGAAGTTCGAGGAGTACGGCCTGGACGCCCGGGCGTTCGCCGGGATCAAGGTCGCGGCGGTCGGCGAGACCACCGCGCAGGCGCTGGTCGACTTCGGTGTGAAGCCCGACCTGGTGCCGTCCGGCGAGCAGTCCGCGGCCGGGCTGCTGGAGGACTGGCCGCCCTACGACCCGGTGTTCGATCCGATCGACCGGGTGCTGCTGCCGCGCGCCGACATCGCCACCGAGACCCTGGTGGCCGGCCTGGTCGAGCTGGGCTGGGAGGTCGACGACGTGACGGCGTACCGGACCGTGCGCGCCTCGCCGCCGCCGGCCGAGACCCGGGAGGCGATCAAGGGCGGCGGTTTCGACGCGGTGCTGTTCACCTCGTCCTCGACCGTGCGGAACCTGGTCGGCATCGCGGGCAAGCCGCACAACGTGACGGTCATCGCCTGCATCGGCCCGGCCACCGCGAAGACCGCCGAGGAGCACGGCCTGAGGGTCGACGTGATGGCCCCGGCCCCGTCGGCCGCGGCGCTGGCCCAGGCCCTGGCAGACTTCGGGGCCAAGCGCCGGGACACCGCGACCGCCGCCGGCGAGCCGGTCTACCGGCCCAGTGAGCGCCGCCCCGGCTCGCGCCGCAAGGCCGCGCGCTGAATCGAGGCCGGGGGCGGACCATCCGCCGCCCCCGGCACCAGC
The DNA here is from genome assembly GCF_044748625.1 of Kitasatospora sp. NPDC089913. Lineage (NCBI taxonomy): Bacteria > Bacillati > Actinomycetota > Actinomycetes > Kitasatosporales > Streptomycetaceae > Kitasatospora > Kitasatospora sp. NPDC089913. The sequence continues at coordinate 10,770 of NZ_JBIVGI010000055.1, forward strand.
ACCACCGTTCGGAGAGAGAAGCCGTGTCCGCTGAATTCCCGTACGTCCGCCCGCGCCGGCTGCGCTCGACCCCGGCGATGCGCCGGCTGGTCGCGGAGACCCGGCTGCACCCGGCGGAGCTGATCCTGCCGCTGTTCGTCCGCGAGGGCGTGCGCGAACCGGTCCCGGTCTCGTCGATGCCGGGCGTGGTCCAGCACACCCGGGAGACCCTGCGCAAGACCGTCACCGAGGCGGCCGCGGCTGGCCTGGGCGGCGTGATGCTGTTCGGCGTCCCCGAGACGCAGGACGCGACCGGCAGCGAGGGCACCAACCCGGACGGCATCCTCCAGCAGGCGATCCGGGACGTGGTCGCCGAGGTCGGCGACGCCCTGGTGGTCATGTCGGACCTCTGCCTGGACGAGTACACCGACCACGGCCACTGCGGTGTCCTGGCCGCGGACGGCTCGGTGGACAACGACGCCACCCTGGAGCGCTACGCCGAGATGGCCCGGGTGCAGGCGGACGCCGGGGTCCACCTGGTCGGCCCGTCCGGGATGATGGACGGCCAGATCGGCGTGGTCCGCCGGGCCCTGGACGAGGCCGGGCACCAGGACGTCGGCATCCTCGCCTACACCGCCAAGTACGCCTCGGCGTTCTACGGCCCGTTCCGGGAGGCGGTCGGCTCCTCGCTGAAGGGCGACCGCAAGAGCTACCAGCAGGACCCGGCCAACGCCCGGGAGGCGCTGCGGGAGCTGGAGCTGGACGTCGCCGAGGGCGCCGACCTGGTGATGGTGAAGCCGGGCATGGCCTACCTCGACATCCTGCGCCAGGTCGCCGACGCCTCACCGGTGCCGGTCTCCGCCTACCAGGTGTCCGGCGAGTACGCGATGGTCGAGGCGGCCGCCGCGAACGGCTGGATCGACCGGGAGCGGATGATCCTGGAGACGCTGACCTCGCTGCGCCGGGCCGGCGCCGAGCAGATCCTCACCTACTGGGCCCTCGAGGCCGCCGCGATGGTGAAGTAGCCGGACCGGCACCGGACCCCGGACGCGGCGGAGGCCGGGCCCCTTCGACAGGGGCCCGGCCTCCGTGCGTGCTACCAGCCGCCGATGTGGGCGAAGCCCTCCTCGCCGCCGACCGCGTCGGTGGAGGTGGCGGCGCCCCAGCCGTGCGCACCGGTGAGGATGTGCGAGGTGTGGGCGATGCCGCCCCACTCGCCGGCCGCGAACACCGGGTGGGCCGAGGCGGCGAACTCGGCGCCGCCGGCCAGACCGACGTGCGCGGACGCCGCCGGGGCGGCCAGGCCGGCCAGCGCCAGCGCGCCGACGGCGGTCAGAGTGACCTTGACCAGCTTGCTCTTCATGGATCTGCCCTCTCTTCCGGAGCGCCCCGTGCGGGCGCTCTGCCTCTGACGTGCGGTCCGGTCCGGTGCCGTGGACCGGCCCTGACACGGGACCGCACGCTGTCGTCGGCCGCGGCGCCCCACGCGCCGCGCCGACGGCCTGTCACCCGGCCGGACGCCGCCGGTGCGGCCCGGCCGGACGTCCGGGCCGGTACGCCCGGAGGGCCCGGGGACCAGACGTCCCCGGGCCCTCCGTCGCGCCGTGCGGCCGAATCAGCCGATCAGGTGCGAGACACCCGCGTCGCCCGAGGACTGGGTGTTCTGGCCGACGTTGCAGATCTGCTTCGGGGTGCTGTTGAGGATCGGCACCTCGACCGGGACGGCCACGCCGAGGACGGCGACCGCGATGTTGTGGACCTCCGGCAGGCAGATGTTCGCGTTGTCCAGGGTGTGGAAGTTCGGGCTGTGGTCGCCGTGGGTGCCGGTCTGGTTGGTGCCGCCGTTGCCCTGGGCGGAGACGGCGGCGCCGTCCGAGTCGGCGATGGCGGAGGCCGAACCGGCGGACATCGCGATGGCGGCGGCGGCCAGGCCGGCGGCGGCGAGAGACTTCTTGATCATTTCGGTGTTCCTCTCAGGGGTGAATCGGGGAGCGATTCGAAGGATGGATCAGGAGGGGTGACGCAGCTTGGGACGAGCAGGTCAGCCGATCAGGTGGGAGACGCCGGAGTCGCCCTTGCTCTGGGTGCCCTGGCCCTGGGTGCAGTACTGCTTGCCACCGCTGTTGGCGATCGGGACCTCGACCGGGACGGCCACGCCGAGCACGCCGACCGCGATGTTGTGGATCTCGGGCAGGCAGACGTTCGCGTTGTCCAGGAAGTGGAAGTTCGGGCTGTGGTCGCCGACGGTGCCGGTGAAGTTGGTGCCGCCGTTGCCCTGGAACGACCCGGCGGAGCCGTCCGAGTCGCCGATGGCCGAGGCCGGCGCCGCGGCGGCGGCCAGCGCGGCGGCGGCCAGGCCGGCGGCCGCGAAGGACTTCTGGATCATGGGGAGATCCCTCTCTGAAAAGCTCTTGGTTTCCGTGCGTACAACGCGTACAACGCTCAGACCCGGTCTGCGGTCACTGACGCTCAGATCAAAGAATGACGGCACGGAAGGTTACGGGGATTTCTGAAAAGAGTCCGGGAGGCGCGACGGCCGGGTGTTTCTTGTCGGATTATTAGCCCGAACCGGTTAACGCCCGCAATCCGGGATCCCGGTGGCTCGTTGAGCACATTGCTTTCGGCTGCGCCCGCGCAGCCTTCCCTGTAGAGATCTCCACCACGGACAGGCAGAACGGTGAAAAGCATGAGGTTCTCCAAGCGGGCCGGCGCGATGCTGCTGGCGGTCGGTGCGGGCATGCTCGCCTCCCAGGGGGCGGCCTCCGCCGCCCCGGTCGGCCCCGAGCAGGTGGGGGCCCTCGAGGAGCAGCTGGCCACCCAGCAGGTGCCGGTGGACATCCCGGTGGCGCCGCTGGACAGCCGGATCTCGGGCGGCATCCCGACCTCGCTGGTGATGCCCCCCGTGCCCGCCCACACCACCGGCGACGCGCTGATCCCGGAGCGCCTCGTGCCGCCGCTGGGCACCGGCCGGGTCGGTCCGACCGCCAAGGCCGAGCTGCCGCTGCCGCTGCTGGACCAGGGGGCCGACCTCGGTGAGCTGCTGCTGGACGCCCCGGCGGCGCCGCTGCACGCCGACACCCCCGGGATCGGACTCGGCAAGCCGCTCTCGCTGGCCCGGGACGGCAGCGGCCAGCTCGCCGACGGCCGGCTCAAGGTGGACGAGATCGACCCGCGGCTGGTGACCGGTGCGGTGCAGGCGGTGCCCGGTGCCAGCGCCACGCTGGGCAACGAGGACGAGCGGATCTCGGTGACCGACTCGGTGGACAACCTGGCCACCACCACGACGGCCACCACCACCGGAGTGGTCCAGGAGACCGGTCTGGCGGGCCTGGCCCAGCTGTAGCCCGGGACGGCCGGGAGCCCGGCACCCCGTCCGGGAGGACGGGGTGCCGGGCTCCCGTGTGCGCGGTGCCGGCGGCTCAGCCGGGCAGCGTGTTGAGCACCCCGCCGACCAGCGGCAGGTCGCGCGGACCGCCGCCGGCGCTGAGCGGCCCGGTCAGCAGGTCGGTGCCGACCGGTGCCAGGCCGGAGTTCTCCGGCTGGACGGTCGCGCCGTTGTTCAGCACGTCGGCCGAGGAGTTGGCCCACGGGTCCAGGCGGAGGTCCTTGACCGGCGCCACGGCGTAACCGAGCCCGGCGGTGGTACCGCCGAGCGCCTGGTTGACGTCGGTCCTGGCCAGGGCCGCACCGCCCTCGGCGGGGGCCGCGTGCGCCGCGCCCGCGCCGGCGCCGCCGAGCAGCACCGCGGCGCCCAGGGCGGCGGCGAGGCCGGCCCCGCTCTTCTTCGAAACCATGCGCAATCACCTTCGGGGGGAGGGGGGCCCCGGGCGGCCGGACCGCGCCCGGGTACGCCGAACCGCCCCCCGGCCGGCGGGCCGGGGGGCAGTGCGGGCGGAACGCGTGCCGATGGGGATCAGCAGTCGTCCATGTCGTGGTGGTGCTCGGCCTCCGCGTTGATGCAGGTGTTGCCGAACGCCGGGTTCAGCAGGCCGATCACGTTGATGGAGTTGCCGCACAGGTTGACCGGGATGTGCACCGGAACCTGGAGCTGGTTGCCGGAGGCGACACCGGGCGAGCCGGCGGCGACGCCCTCCGCGCCGGAGCTGGCGGCGGCACCGCCCGCGGCGCCGAGCACCAGGCCGGCGGCGGCGGCGGAGAGGACGGCGGCCTTCTTCACGTTCTGCATGGGGGTTGATCTCCTAGATCACACGCGGGTTGAGCGGGCCGCACCCCGCGCGGGACGGGGTGCGGCACGGGCACGGCCGATCGACTGTCGCCGGTGCGGCGACGGCCGGGTCAGCCCTGGTTGACGCAGGTGTTGCCGAACGCCGGGTTCAGGATGCTGATGACCCCGATGGAGTTGCCGCAGACGTTGACCGGGATGTGCACCGGGATCTGGATCTGGTTGCCGGAGAGCACGCCCGGGGAGCCGGCGGCGACACCCTGGGCACCGGAGCTGGCGAACGCGCCACCGGCCGCACCGACCACCAGGCCGGCGGCGGCGAGGGACAGGGCGGCGGCCTTCTTGAGGTTACGCATGTGGTTCTTCCTCCGATTTCTGCCCGACCGTCTGTGGAATAGTCGGGATCCGGGCGAGGTGAAATCCTGGCCCGGTGGCTTCTGGGAATGCCGTGATTGTCACTCGAGCGGCCCAGATGGCGCGTGTCGCCCATGGCGCGGGCGATGAGCGGCCGCCGCGGTACCGTGCGTCGCGAACGATTCCCGCACGGCCGGGAAGAATTCGCATCGACGCGCGACCGGGAGGAATTCCGGACGGGCTTGGACCGGCGGCGGATCTCCTCGTCGTGGCGGGCGGGTGGAGCGTGTTCCGACTGTGAGAACGAGACAGTGCGCCGGGGGAAACGGTCGGATGCGGCAGTCACCCGAATGCCCGGCCGGGGGTCCGTTCCTCCGGACGGGTGACAGTGGGGGTGCCCTCGCAACCGGGTCGACCGGGTCTCGTTGGAGAAGTCGCACTCCCCGTGCATCTCTGTCGAACAGTCAGGAGGCTCCTCATGAGCATCAAGAAGACGGCCGCCGTCGGCGCCGCTGTTGTCGGCATCGTGGCCGCCGGTGCGGGTTCCGCGATGGCCAGCTCCGGCGCCGAGGGTGTTGCCGCCGGTTCCCCCGGTGTCATCTCCGGCAACCAGATCCAGGTCCCGGTCCACGTGCCGCTCAACCTGTGCGGCAACACGATCGACATCATCGGTCTGCTGAACCCGTCCTTCGGCAACACCTGCGTCAACAACGGCTGACCGATCCTCGGTCCGGCCGGTGCGAGCCGCCGCTCCCGCGCTTCCCTCCTGGGGTGCGGAGTGGCGGCTCGCGGCGTTGTCGCCCCGGTGCGTCGGCACCGGTCGCCTCCGGGGCGGCCGGGCCCGGACCTGCGCCGCCCCCCGCGGCCGGTCCGTCCACGACCCGCCCGTCCGGTCACGGAGCGGGCTGCCCGCCCCCGCGGCGGGCGGGGTGTCGTAGGCTCGCCCGGCGTCGCGGTGTCGGTCGGCGCGCCGGACGCGAGTGGGGCGGGGAGTACCAGAGCTGATGAGCACGGCATCGAGCACCGAGTCGTCGGGCGGGGGCGCGGGCGTGCCCTCGTCGGCCTCCCCGCCGTCGTCGCCGTCCGGGTCGGCGGAGCCGGAGGGGACCGGCGGGCCGGACGCCCCGGCCCCGGGTCCGGGCCGGATCGGCGCCCTGGTCGACCGCTTCGCGCCGGCGCTCGGCGCGTACGCGGTGGTCAAGGCGACCGGGCTGACCGTCTTCCTGCTGCTGCTCTCGCACACCGAGGACTTCCTGAAGAAGGACCCGGGGCGCGGTGGCGGCGCCCGTCCCTGGGACGTGCTCGGCACCTGGGACGGCATCTGGTACCAGCGGATCGCGGAGAACGGCTACGACCCGCAGCTGATCCCGCTGCACGGCTACCCGCTGGCCACCTACTACGAGAACTCGGCGGCGTTCTTCCCGCTCTACCCCTGGCTGATGCGGCTGGTCGGGGCGGTGACCGGGCTCGGACCGTACGGCTCGGGGATCGTCGTCTCGGTGCTGGCCTCCTTCGTCGCCGCCGCCGGGATCTTCGCGATCGCCGAGCGGCTCGGCGGCTTCCGGGCCGGGGTGACCGCGGCGGTGATCTGGGGCCTGTTCCCGGGTTCGGGCGTGGAGTGGGCGGTCTACTCCGACTCCCTGTTCGTCGCCCTCTCGGCCTGGGCCTGCTACTGCGTGATGACCCGCCGCTGGCTGACCGCCGGCACGCTCGCCCTGGTGGCCGGTCTCAACCGGCCGACGGCGGCCACGGTGATCGCCGCGGTGTCGATCTCGGCGCTGGTGGCGCTGGTGCGGCGCACCGACGGGGTGGCCCGGCCGCTGACCGCGATGCTGATGACCCCGTGGGGCATGCTCGGGTACATCGCCTGGGTCGGCTGGCGGATGGGCGACTGGACCGGTTACTTCAAGCTCCAGCGCGGCGCCTGGAACCGCTACTTCGACTGGGGCGAGTCCACCCTGAGCAGCACCCTGGACACGATCACCGGGCACTGGACGTTCTGGCAGTCCAATCCGGCGCCGGACCTCATCGCGGTGTGCCTGCTGATCGCCCTGCCCGGACTGCTGGTGCTGCTGCTGCGGCTGCGGCCGCCGCTGGTCCTGGTGATCTACACGCTGCTGACCGTCTTCATGGCGCTGAGCAGCAACCAGATCTACGGCAACATCTCGCGCTACCTGCTGCCGGCCTTCCCGCTGTGCGTCGGCCTGGCGGTGGCGCTGCGACGGCTGCGGCCGGGCACGGTGGCCGGTCTGTTCGCGATGCCGGCGGTGGCGGCGGGCTGGTACGCGGGGTACGCGCTGTTCGAGCTCGGCATTCCGTAACCGGCGGTGCCCGGGCGCCGCCGCGGCACCCGTGCCCCCGGGAAACGGTCCCGCACGGGATCGTCCGTCGGCGGACGGCCGTTGCTAACCTCGGAACCATGACGACCAGCCCGCCCGTGCGGCAGATCCGTGACATCTCCGGTCTGCTGGACCACGCCAGCCATGTGCTCGCGACCCGGATGTCGGCCGCGTTCACCGAGCTCGGGATCACCCCGCGTGCGTACTGCGTGCTGTTCCACGCGATGGAGGCCGAGCGCACCCAGATCCAGCTGGCCGAGCTGGCGGACCTGGACAAGACCACCATGGTGGTGACCGTCGACGAGCTGGAGAAGGCCGGGCTGGCCGAGCGCAGGCCGTCCGCGGCCGACCGCCGGGCCCGGATCATCTCGGTGACCGGGGCGGGGGAGCGGGCCGTCGAGCGGGGCACGGCGATCGCCGACCGGGTGCACCGGGACGTGCTGGAGGCGCTGCCGGAGGACGAGCGCACCACCTTCGTCGCGGCGCTGACCCGGCTGGTGGGCGGGCCGCTGGCGGAGCCGGTGGAGAGCGAGCGGACGGTCCGCAGGGCCCGTCGTTCCCGGGGCTGAAATCAGGAAGAGGATCATCTGCAAGAGGATTCTCTCGGAAGAGATAGTCCACAACAAAACAATCTGCTAGCGTTCTACCCGGTACTCGACCCACCGGGAGACCCGCTATGACCACGCATGCGTCGACCACCCACGTGTCGACCACTCAAGCGTCGACCGCCCGTACGTCGACCGCGGCCGCCCCGGGCGCGCCCGCCCCGACCCGCTCCCGCGCCCTCGCCCTGGCGGTGCTCTGCGCGGGGATGCTGATGATCGTCCTGGACGGCTCGATCGTCACCGTCGCCCTTCCGGCCATCCAGCAGGACCTCGGTTTCACCCCGGCCGGCCTGACCTGGACCGTCAACGCGTACCTGATCGCCTTCGCCGGGCTGCTCCTGCTCGCCGGCCGGCTCGGGGACCTCGTCGGCCGCCGGAAGGTGTTCGTCGCCGGGCTGGCGCTGTTCACCGCGGCCTCGCTGCTGTGCGCCCTCGCCACCGGCCCGGAACTGCTGATCGCCGCCCGCTTCCTGCAGGGCGTCGGCGGCGCCCTGGCCTCCTCGGTCAGCCTCGGCATGCTCGTCACGCTCTTCCCGGAGCCCGGCGAGCGGGGCCGTGCCATCGGCGCGTTCAGCTTCGTCGGCGCGGCCGGCGCGTCGATCGGCCAGGTGCTCGGCGGTGTGCTCACCGAGGCGCTGGACTGGCACTGGATCTTCCTGATCAACCTGCCGCTCGGCCTCACCGCCGCGCTGCTGGCGCTGCGCGTACTGGCCCCCGACCGCGGCCCCGGGCTGCGGGCCGGCGCCGACGCCCTGGGCTCGGTGCTGATCACGGCGGCGCTGATGCTCGGCATCTACACCCTGGTCGGCACGGCCGAGCACGGCTGGACCTCCGCCCGGACCCTCGTCCTCGGCCTGCTCGCGCTGGTCCTGCTGGCCGGTTTCCTGGTCCGCCAGGCCCTGGCCGCGACACCGCTGCTGCCGCTGCGGATGTTCCGCTCCCGGGCCGTCTCCACCGCCAACGCGGTGCAGGTGCTGGTCATCTCCGGGATGTTCGGCTTCCAGGTCCTGGTGGCGCTCTACCTGCAGAACGTGCGCGGCTACGGGGCCGCCGCCACCGGTCTCGCCATGCTCCCGGCCGCCGTCGCGATCGGTGCCGTCTCCCTGCTGCTCTCGGCCCGGCTGAGCGCCCGGTTCGGCGAGCGTGCCGTCCTGCTGGCCGGTCTCGGGCTGCTGGTCGCGGCGCTCGGCCTGCTGACCCGGCTGCCGGCCGACGCGGGCTACCCGGTCGATCTGCTGCCGACCATGCTGCTCGCCGGCGGTGGCGGGCTGGTGCTCTCCGGACTGGCCGCGCTGGGCATGTCCGGCGCCGGCGAGGAGGACGCCGGGACGGCCTCCGGACTGTTCAACACCACCCAGCAGGTCGGTGCCGCGCTCGGGGTGGCGGTGCTCTCCACCCTGGCCACCTCCCGCGGCGACGCCCTGGTCGCCGCCGGCCGGCCGGCGGCGGAGGCGCTCACCGGCGGTTTCCGGCTCGCCTTCGCGGTCGCCACCGGGCTGCTCGCCCTGGCCTTCGTGGTCACCGCCCTGCTGCCGCGTCCGAAGAAGTGAGGAGCCCTCCGGGGCCGTCCGCGCAACCGGCGGCCCCGGAGCGGCGACAGGTCGTTTCCGGTCGGCTTGTATGCTCCACGTGGCGCCGGGGCGGACGTCCTGGCCGCCGATCGTTCGAGGACACAGCCGTGAGAGGTGCGGGGATGTCGGGTCGCCGAGACAGGAGTCGGTCCAGCGTGGCCAGGCCGCGTTCCGAGGACCCGACCGGCTCGGCGGGTTCGGGAGCGTCCGGGAGCGGCTCCGTGAACGGCTCCGCGGCGGGCGGTTCCGGTACGGGCAAGGCCGCCGCCGGTGGCTCGATCCCGGCGCCCAGGGCCGGCGGCCGGGCCGAGGCCAGGCGCGCGGCCCAGGGCAAGGGCGGCCGCGGCGGACCGGGCGGCGACGGCGGGGCGAACGGCTCGGGCCACCGCAGGGCGGGCGGGCGCGGCAAGAAGCCCGAGCGCAACGTGAAGAAGATCGTCGGCTGGACGGCCGTGGGCGCCCTGGTGCTCATAGCCGGGACCGGCGGGGCGATCTACCTCAAGCTCAGCGGCAACATCAAGACCATCGACTCGGACGGGCTCAGCAAGGACCGCCCGCCGGCGTCCGCCGCGGACGCCAACGGCAACAAGCCGGTGAACATCCTGCTGATCGGCTCCGACAGCCGCGGCGGCGGCAACTCCGACCTGGGCGGCGGCGACGCCGACGGGGCCCGTTCGGACACCACGATCCTGCTGCACGTCTACGCCGACCACAAGAACGCCATCGGCGTCTCGATCCCGCGCAACACCCTGGTGACCATCCCGCCCTGCAAACTCCCCAACGGCAAGTGGACCAAGGAGCAGAAGGGCAAGGACGTCCTCTTCAACGCCGCGTTCTCGCAGGGCGACTCGCCGGAGGGCAACGCCGCCTGCACCCAGAACACGGTGGAGAAGCTCACCGGGATCCGGGTCGACCACACCCTGGTGGTCGACTTCTCCGGCTTCGCGGCGATGACCAAGGCGGTCGGCGGCGTCGAGGTCTGCCTGCCCAAGGCCATCTACGAGAACGACATCAACCCCAACCTCCAGAAGAAGGGCAGTCAGGTCCTCCCGGCCGGACGGCAGAAGGTGGAGGGTCAGAAGGCGCTCGACTACGTCCGGCTGCGGCACGGCATCGGCGACGGTTCCGACATCGGCCGGATGAAGCGCCAGCAGGCGTTCATGAGTTCGATGATCAGCACGGTCAAGAAGAAGGGCCTGGAGCCCACCACCCTGCTGCCGCTGGCCGACGCGGCCACCAAGTCGCTGCGGGTGGACGAGGGGCTCAACTCGGTCGACAAGCTGATGTCCTTCGCCCTCTCGCTGAAGAACATCGACCTGCACGACCTCAAGTTCGTGACCCCGCCGTGGCGTTACAGCGAGGCCAACCTCGACCTGGTGAAGCCCGACGTGGACCGGCTCTGGGAGGCCATCAAGGCCGACCGCACCCTGGACGGCAAGGACGCCACCGGCGAGCAGGCCGCCACGCCGGAGGCCCCGGCCGCCCCCGCGGCCACCCCGGAGGCCCCGCCGGCCACCACCGCGCCGCCCGCGCGCGCCGTCGCGGCCCCGATCAGGGTCGCCGTCTACAACGGAACGACCGTCAACGGCCTCGGCGCCAAGGCGGGTGAGGCGCTGAAGGCGGCGCAGTTCACCGTCACCGCCGTCAGCCAGGCGAAGTCCACCAACAAGCTCACCACGACGGTCGAGTACGGCGCCGGGCAGAAGGCCAACGCCGAGAAGGTGGCCGCGCTGTTCCCCGGGGCCACCCTCACCTCCACCACGGCGGCGGGCATCAGCGTGGTGCTCGGCAAGGACTACGCCGACGCCGACGGCGGTGCCGGCACGGCCGCTCCGGGCACCCCGGCGGCCCCGGCCGCCCCCGCCCCGCTGCCCAGCTCGGTCACCGAGGAAGCCCGTTCGGCGGACGACGACATCTGCGCCAACACCAGCTACGGCTCCGGCGGCTGATCCCCCGTCGCCCCCTTCGGAACCGACGGGCGGGCCCCCGGCATCGCGCCGGGAGCCCGCCCGTCGAACGTCCCGCGGAACCGGCCGGTCAGGGCCAGACCAGGCAGTACAGCTGGTGCCCGGCCTCGTGCAGGCGGTTGGCGAAGTCCTGCCACTCGTGCAGCATGCTGTAGATCACGAAGGCGTCGCGCGGGCCCCGGCGGTCGGGGACGGTGGACCAGATGAAGGCGGCGGCGCCGAGTTCGGTCTCGTCGGCCTTCCGCAGCGGTTCGACGACGTTGTGGGGCAGCTGGACGACCGCGTAGTCCGGGTGCAGCACGACCAGTTCCAGCGGGGGCACCTGGTGCAGCGGAACGCCCTGGATGCCGGTGAGGACCATCGCGCTCATGGTCTCCGGCTTGATCTTGGTGGAGAGGTGGCCGTTGGGCGAGCCGCTGGTCTCCATCAGATCGCCGAGCCGGCCGAGCGAGCCGAGTTCGCCCGCGTCCAGGCCGAGCCCGCCGGGGCCCAGCGCGGTCGGGACCCGGGCCGCGGTCGCCCGGTCGGGTGCGCCGAAGTACTTGTACGTCACCCCCACGCGTCCCTCACCCCGCCTCTCACGGCCACGGCCGCCACGCCCCGTTCCCGCTCCCGTACCCCCGCGTGCGGTCTCGGCGGGCCGGCGGGGGCCACCCGCGGCCTCGTCGTAGCCGTCCTGCGCCTCGGACACTCGGACCATCCTCACCGGAATTCGCCGGAATCGACAGACCCCCGCACGTCCGGTGTCCTCCGGACGTGCTCCTTACCCGTCATGCGCCGCCGTACCCAGTCGCGGTACGCGGCAGTCCTCTTCACACCCCTGCATCGACCCGGGGTTCCTGCCCACCCTCGCGGCCGGACGAACCCCGGAGACACTCCGGGTACATAGTCTGACTGGTCCGGGTGGCCGTCGCAGCCAGGGGTCCTGTTGTACGGATAACCGTACAGACTCGGGCGCCCGGATCATCGTTCCAGATGATGAGGTCCGACATGCAGAGGTGAAGGACACGATTTGAGACCATGTCTCCCGTGAGCTACCCCTACGAAGCACCCCAGTCCCAGTCGCTCTTCGATCGTGCCTCGGTCGTCACGCCCGGCGGCGTCAACTCCCCGGTGCGCGCCTTCCGCGCCGTCGGCGGTACGCCGCGCTTCATGGTGTCCGGAACCGGCCCCTACCTGACCGACGCCGACGGCCGCGAGTACGTCGACCTGGTCTGCTCGTGGGGTCCGATGATCCTCGGCCACGCGCACCCCGCCGTTTTGGACGCGGTGCGGGAGGCGGTCTCCCGCGGCACCTCCTTCGGCACGCCCGGGCAGGGCGAGGTCGAGCTGGCCGAGGAGATCGTCGCCCGGGTCGCCCCGGTCGAGCAGGTCCGGCTGGTCTCCTCCGGCACCGAGGCCACCATGTCGGCGATCCGGCTGGCCCGGGGCTTCACCGGCCGCGCCAAGGTCGTGAAGTTCGCCGGCTGCTACCACGGCCATGTGGACGCGCTGCTGGCCGCCGCCGGTTCCGGCCTGGCCACCTTCGGCCTGCCGGACACCCCGGGCGTCACCGGCGCCCAGGCCGGCGACACCATCGTGCTGCCCTACAACGACCTCGCCGCCGTCGAGGCGGCCTTCCGGGCCCACCCCGGCGAGATCGCCTGCGTGATCACCGAGGCCTCGCCCGGCAACATGGGCGTCGTCCCGCCGCTGCCCGGTTTCAACGGCGGCCTGGCCCGGCTCTGCCGGGAGAACGGCGCGCTGTTCGTCTCCGACGAGGTGATGACCGGCTTCCGCGTGTCCAGGGCGGGCTGGTACGGCCTGGAGGCGGCGCACGAGGGCTGGGCGCCCGACCTGCTGACCTTCGGCAAGGTCATGGGCGGCGGCTTCCCCGCGGCGGCCTTCGGCGGCCGCGCCGACGTGATGGCCCACCTCGCCCCGGCCGGCCCGGTCTACCAGGCCGGCACCCTCTCCGGGAACCCGATCGCCACCGCGGCCGGCCTGGCCCAGCTGCGGGGCTGCACCGACGAGGTCTACACGGCCGTCGACCGGGTCGCCGCCGAGGTCTCCGGCCTGGTCTCCGCCGCGCTCGCCAAGGAGGGCGTGACGCACCGGCTGCAGACCGCCGGGAACATGTTCTCGGTGTTCTTCACCGAGGACGCCGTCACGAACTACGACGAGGCGAAGACCCAGGAGTCCTTCCGCTTCACCGCGTTCTTCCACTCGATGCTGTCGCAGGGCGTCTACCTGCCGCCGTCGGCCTTCGAGTCCTGGTTCGTCTCCTCGGCGCACGACGGGCGGGCGATCGAGCGGATCGCCGCCGCCCTGCCCGCCGCCGCCCGGGCCGCCGCCGAAGCCACGGCCTGAGCCACCGCCCCGGGCCACCAGGCCCGGCGCCCAGCCCTTACGAGTCCCAGGAGTACTGAGAAGTGAGCGCCAAGGACATCACCGTCGTCCACCTGATGCGGCACGGTGAGGTGCACAACCCGGAGGGCGTCCTCTACGGCCGCCTCCCGGGCTACCGGCTGTCCGAACTGGGCCGGGAGATGGCCGAGCGGGTCGCCGAGGACCTGGCCGGGCGGGACATCACCCACGTGGTGGCGTCCCCGCTGGAGCGTGCCCAGGAGACCGCCGCGCCGATCGCCCGGTCCCACGGGCTGGACCTCGCGTCGGACGAGCGGCTGATCGAGGCGGAGAACATCTTCGAGGGCAAGACCTTCGGAGTGGGCGACGGCTCGCTGCGCAACCCGTCCTACTGGAAGTACCTCACCAACCCGTTCAAGCCCTCCTGGGGCGAGCCGTACCTGGAGCAGGCGGTGCGGATGATGGGCGCGCTGGCCGCCGCCCGGGACGCCGCGCGGGGGCACGAGGCGGTGTGCGTGAGCCACCAGCTGCCGATCTGGATCGTCCGCTCCTTCGTGGAGCGCCGCCGGCTCTGGCACGACCCGCGCAACCGGCAGTGCTCGCTGGCCTCGCTGACCAGCTTCACCTACGAGGGCGACCGGATCGTCTCGGTGGGCTACCGCGAGCCGGCCCGCGACCTGCTGCCGGCCCACCTGGTCGGCAAGGGCGGCAAGAGCAAGCCGGTGGGCAAGAGCTTCGGCGCCTGACGCCGGCGCCTGGCACCGGCTCCGGGGCCGGCCGAAGGGCCGGTCCGGGGCGGCCGGTTCCGGGTACGCCGAGGGAGCCCGGACGAGCGGAACGGTGTTCATGGTTCCCGATCCGGTGTAAGCGCCGTGTGAGTAAGACCTGGGTCACACTCCCGCGACACCCCGAAGATCGGTCCCGTCGCAGGTCAGAGGGGGTCCGGCAGAGAATGCCGGACCCCCCGGTACCTGCCCGTGACTCCATGCGAAACTTTTCACATGTCTGGCATGACGCGCCCCCGTCCCCGTCTCGCCGCCGCCGCGGTCACCGCCGCCGCTGCCGCGCTGGCCCTCACCGCCTGCAGCTCCTCCGGCTCCTCGGCCAGCGGTGACGGACAGATCGGTTTCGTCACCGCCAAGGGCAGCAACATCTCCACCGCCGCCGTCGGCCACCGCCAGGAAGCGCCGGACATCGGCGGCGACACCCTGGAGGGCGCCCCGGCCAAGCTCTCCGACTACCGGGGCAAGGTCGTCGTGCTGAACGTCTGGGGCTCCTGGTGCGGCCCGTGCCGTTCGGAGGCCGACGACCTCCAGCGGATCTGGGACAAGTACAAGGACCAGGGCGTGCAGTTCCTCGGGATCAACACCCGGGACACCGAGATCAAGAACGCCGTCCGCTTCGAGCAGGAGAAGGGCGTCACCTTCCCCAGCATCTACGACCCGGCCGGCGCCCAGCTGCTGAAGTTCCCCAAGGGCAGCCTCAACCCGCAGTCCATCCCGACCACCCTGGTGGTCGACCGGGACGGCCGGCTCGCCGCCCGCGCCGTCGGCGGCCAGACCGACGACGCCCTCGAGACCATGCTCCAGCCGGTGCTGGCGGAGCAGCAGCGGTGAGCGGGACGCTGCAGCTCGCCGACAACATCGGGACCATCCAGAGCGGGGCGCTGCTGGTCGCGGCGCCGATCGCGCTGGCGGCGGGCCTGGTGTCGTTCTTCTCGCCCTGCGTGCTGCCGCTCGTCCCCGGCTACCTCTCCTACGTGACCGGCTTCTCGGCCGCCGACCTCGCCGACGCGCGCGGGGCCCGGCGCGGCCGGATGCTGGCCGGCGCGGGGCTGTTCATCCTCGGCTTCACCGCCGTCTTCGTCTCCAGCGGCGCGCTGTTCGGCCAGTTCGGCGACACGCTCAAGGAGCACCAGGCGGTCATCAGCAAGGTGCTCGGGGCGCTCACCATCGTGATGGGCCTGGCCTTCATGGGCCTGGTGCCCGGTCTGAGCATGCGCGAGGTGCGCACCCACCGCCGCCCGGTGGTCGGGCTGCTCGGCGCGCCGCTGCTCGGCGTGGTCTTCGGGGTCGGCTGGACCCCGTGCATGGGGCCGACCCTGGCCACCGTCACCAACCTCGCGCTCAACCAGGCCGACGCCCAGCGCGGTGCGCTGCTGATGGTCTTCTACTGCCTGGGCCTCGGCGTACCGTTCATCGTGGCCGCGCTGGCCTTCCGCCGGGCGCTGGGCGCCTTCGGCTGGGTGAAGCGGCACTACCCGCTCGTCATGCGGATCGGCGGCGGCATGCTCGTCGTGGTCGGTCTGCTGCTGGTCACCGGAGTCTGGGACGCCATGGTGAGTGACCTGCAGAACCAGTTCGCCGGCTTCCAGATCGGAATCTGACCCGTGACCAACACGACGACCGACCGTGAACGGGTCGGTGACGAGGCGCAGGGCGCCACCGAGGAAGCGGCCGAGCGGCTCACCACCGCCCCGGCCGAGTCCGACGGTCCGACCGGCATCGGCGTGGTCGGCTGGCTGCGCTGGATGTGGCGCCAGCTGACCTCGATGCGGGTCGCGCTGATCCTGCTCTTCCTGCTCTCGCTGGCGGCGATCCCGGGCTCGCTGATCCCGCAGAACGGCCAGAACGAGTTCAAGGTCCAGACCTGGAAGGCGCAGCACTCCACGGTCGCGCCGATCTACGAGAAGCTCCAGCTGTTCGACGTCTACAGCTCGGTCTGGTTCTCCGCGATCTACATCCTGCTGTTCGTCTCGCTGGCCGGCTGCATCGTGCCGCGGACCTGGCAGTTCGTCGGGGTGCTGCGCTCCCGGCCGCCGGCGGCGCCGCGCAACCTGACCCGGATGCCGGTGTACGCGGCCTGGCGGACGGACGCGGATGCCGCGACCGTCAACGCCGCCGCCCACCGGCTGCTGCGCGCGCGGCGCTTCCGGGCGCACCTGGACGGCGGCGCGGTGGCGGCCGAGAAGGGCTATCTGCGCGAGGTCGGCAACCTGGTCTTCCACCTGTCGCTGTTCGCGCTGCTCGGCGGTTTCGCCTGGGCGAGCCTGGCCAGCGGCACCGGCGGCAAGCTGCTGGTCGAGGGCGAGGGCTACTCCAACACGATCACCCAGCTCGACGACTTCACCGGCACCCGGTTCTACGGCACCGAGGACCTCGACCCCTTCTACGTGAAGCTGAAGACCTTCACCTCGAAGTTCCAGAACAACGGCTCGCAGATCGGCAGCGCGCGGCAGTTCACCGCGAACGTCGACTACTACGAGGGCAGCGACCCGGCGAAGCTCCAGCAGGGCAGGATCGAGGTCAACCACCCGCTGGAGATCGGCGGCAGCAAGTTCTTCCTGATCGGGCACGGCTACGCCCCGGTGATCACCGTGCGCAACGCGGCCGGCGACGTCGTCTACACCGGTGCCACCCCGTTCCTGCCGCAGGACGGCAACCTGACCTCCACCGGCGTCATCAAGGTCTCCGACTACGGGGACAAGGACGGGAAGCGGACCCAGCTGGGCCTGTCCGGCTTCTTCCTGCCGACCGCGCCGGTGGCCTTCGACCGGAACACCGGCCCGCGCTCGCTGTTCCCCGGTGACGCGGACCCGGTGCTGGTGCTCAACGCCTACGCGGGCGACCTGGGCACCGACTCCGGCCTGCCGCAGAACATCTACCAGCTCAACACGAAGAACCTGACCCAGCTCCAGCAGGACGGCGAGCCGGCCAAGATCCGGCTGAAGCCGGGCCAGGGCTGGACCCTGCCGGACGGCTACGGGACGGTCACCTTCGAGGGCTACAAGCAGTGGGCCAGCTTCAACGTCTCGCACCGGCCGGGGAACGCGATCGCGCTGGCCGGCGCGGTGCTGGCGATCGCCGGCCTGATCGGCTCGCTGTTCGTCCAGCGGCGCCGGATCTGGGTGCGGGCGGTGGCCCTGCCGGGCGGCGGGACGCAGGTCGAGCTGGCCGGGCTGGGCCGCAGCGAGTCGGCGAAGATCGCCGAGGAGCTGGCCGCGCTGGCGGTGGACCTCCAGGACGACGCCCCGGCGCTCGACGACGAGTCCGACGACGAGTCCGGCAACGCACCCGAGGCCGGGCCCGACCACGAGTCCGAGAACGGCTCCGCGGAGGCCGACGAGGCCTCGGCACCCGCAGAATCCGCAGTTCCCGCCGATCAGAACTCCAAGGAGTAGACGGTGCACCTCGCCTCGTCGGTCGACCCGCAGCTGGCCGACCTGTCCAACAAGCTGATCTATTCGGCGATGGCGGTCTACCTGATCGCCATGTTCGCCTACATGTTCGAGTGGACCTTCGGTGCCAAGGGCGCCGTCGCCGTCCGCTCCAGCGAGCAGGCGGGCCTGGCCGGCGCCGTCGCCGCGGCGGAGGCCGGGGCCAAGGGCGCCAAGAAGGTCACCGTCACCGTCGCCTCGGCGGGCGGCGGCACCACCACGCTGACCCGCACGGCGCTGGCCGGCGAGGGCGCGACGGTGGTGACCGGCGGGCGCGGCGAGGAGGAGCTCGACGGTCCCGGCGCGGCCGGCACCAGCGAGAAGGCCGACCTGTCCGGCCGGATCGCGGTCTCGCTGACCGTGCTGGCCACGCTGCTGCACGCGGGCGGCGTGCTCACCCGTGGCCTCTCGGTGTCCCGCTGGCCGTGGGGCAACATGTACGAGTTCTCCTGCGCCTTCGCGCTCGCCATGACGCTGGCCTTCCTCGGCCTGATGATCGCGAAGAAGCCGGTCCGCTGGCTCGGCCTGCCGGTCACCCTGGCGGTGCTGCTGACCCTGGGCGTCGCCGTCACGGTGCTCTACACCGAGTCCGAGCAGCTCGTCCCGGCCCTGCACTCGTACTGGCTGGCGATCCACGTCTCCACCGCGATCGTCTGCGGCGGCGCCTTCTACGCGGCGTTCATCACGACCCTGCTCTACCTGGGCAAGGACTCCTTCGACAAGCGGACGGCGGCCGGTCTGGCCAAGGGCCCGCTGGGCACCTCGCCGTCGATCTGGCGCCGGCTGCCCGCCGCCTCCACCCTGGACAAGCTGTCCTACCGGATCAACGCGCTGGTCTTCCCGCTCTGGACCTTCACCATCATCGCGGGCGCGATCTGGGCCGAGGCCGCCTGGGGCAAGTACTGGGAGTGGGACCCGAAGGAGACCTGGTCGTTCATCACCTGGGTCGCCTACGCGTGCTACCTGCACGCCCGCGCCACCGCCGGCTGGAAGGGACGCAAGGCCGCCTACCTGGCCCTCGGCGCCTTCGCCTGCTGGCTGTTCAACTACTACGGCGTGAACATCTTCGTGACCGGCAAGCACTCCTACGCGGGGCTCTGACCGGAACCGGAACCACACACCGGCCCGGCGCTCCAGACCAGGAAGCCGGGCCGAGGTGCGACGGGGGTAGTGCGTGCCGGGCCACCCGGTCCGGTACGGGGAGGAACTGAGGAGGAAATCGCGCAATGGAGTGCGACGAGGTCATGCTGACCGTCCGAATCACCGCCGCCGAGCAGCTGCTGCTCCGCCGGCTCGCCCAGGGGCACCGCAGCGACGTGTCCGAGGTGGTGGCCGACGGTCTGCTGGACATCATCCCGACGTTCGTCTCGCCGGCCGACGCGCACCGGCTGCTGGGCGCCCTCGCGGCCCCCGCGCCGTGCGCGCTGACCGTCTGGCTGCCGACGCCGCTGGCCGATCTGCTGGTGCCCGGCGCGGCCCGGATCGCCCAGGTGACGCAGGTGCGGATCGGTTCGGCCAGCGCGATGCTGGGCGCCGCGCTGCGGCTCTGGCTGGCGCAGGACCCCGGGCGGCTGGCCGAGAACCTCAGCGTGATGCACGCGGGGCGGCCGTCGTCGGCGCTGGTGGCGGCCTGACCCGGCGGGGGTAGCCGGGGAGGGCGGGGGAGGAGCGGGAAGGAACGGGGGAGGCGGGGGAGGAGCGGGGGCGCCGGTTCAGCTGGCGAGCGGCAGGCCGCGCCGGGCGGGGGCCGGGGCGGCCGCGGACCTTCCCCCGCCGACGGGGGCGCCGTCGGCCGGGGCGCCGGTCAGCCGGACCTCGGCCACCGTGCGGCCGTCCTGGACCAGCACGACCCGGACGGGCGCCCGGCGTCCGCCGCAGCCGTCTTGGGCGGACTCCGGGCCGACCTCGCGGACGGCCCGCACCACGCACGGGCGGTCCGGCGCGATCGGGTCGTGGAAGGCCGTCACCAGGTCCACCGGCACCATCCGGTCCGGGTGGTGCAGGCGCTGGGCGGCCTGCCGGGCGGCCTCCAGGACGAGCATCCCGGGTAGGTGCCCCGGTGCCGGGTCCATCGGGTCGAACAGCACCGGGTGCGCGGCGTCCGCGCGCAGCAGCCAGCTGCCGGGCAGCAGGGCGGGGCCGAGCACCACGTCGGCGGCCTGCTGGCGGCCCACCAGTTCCGGCGCGACGACCTGTTCCGGGATCCGCGGCGGGGCGGCCGGGCGGCGCGGGCCGCGCAGCCGGTCGTAGGCGGCGGGGGAGAGGATCCGCAGGCCCCCGACGCCGCGGCCGACCGGACGTCCGTCCCGTTCGATCTCCGCGTGCACCCGCAGTGCGACCAGCCGACCGTGCCGCATCCGGACGTCGTGGCAGCTGACCCTGAGCATCAGTTCGGTGGGGGCGGCGCCGACCGCGAGGCCGTCGAGGCCGGCCGGACCGAGGGTGTAACCGAGTTCGTCGAGCACGGCGTGGTGGTCGTGGGGGACGCCGAAACCGGCGTGCCCGACCAACAGCGCGGCCTGCCTGACGGTTTCGGCCATCAGCACCGGGTCGTGGTGCCGGTCGCCGGGCAGCCGGTAGAAACCGTGCAGCCGGGGCCACTGGGCGCCCAGCAGGAAGTCGTACGGACCGGTGGACTGCCAGCCGGTGATGAGTACTTCGGCGACGGAGGAGCGGTGGACCAGCTGACGGGAGACGGTCCGTTCGTGGAAGTCGTAGCGGCGCGGGCCCGGTTGGCCGGGGCCGGGGTGGGGATACGGAGCGTCGCCGTCCATCGCGGTGAACACTGGCATGACTGGCCCCACTCCCGGGTGTCGGTCGGCCGGCCGTACGGGCGGCCTGCGCAAAACATACAGGCCACCCGGTTTCTGCTCCCCCTGCGGGGTAGCCGCCGGCCCCCACCCGGCGGGTTC
Organism: Kitasatospora sp. NPDC089913; assembly: GCF_044748625.1. Classification (NCBI taxonomy): domain Bacteria; kingdom Bacillati; phylum Actinomycetota; class Actinomycetes; order Kitasatosporales; family Streptomycetaceae; genus Kitasatospora; species Kitasatospora sp. NPDC089913. Next base: position 31,242 of record NZ_JBIVGI010000055.1, read on the forward strand.
ACCGTACCCGCGTTCCGGCCTGCGGTAACGCCCGGGCGGCCCGCCCAGGACCTTGGGCGGGGGTCGGTCCCCTCTGGACGGCGGGGGCCGGGCAGGGGCTAGATTAGATACCAACCATGCGGTTTCGGGCGGGCGCGGCGCGCCACCGACGGTCCGCAGAGGCGCCGCACCATCGACGACGGCGCCGTGACAGCAACCGGGCGAGCCGGAGCTCGCCACGGCCGGGGGCCGGAGGGACCGAGTGGCCAAGCAGGAACGGGCGGGGCGGACCAGGCAGGCCGTGCTGCTCGCGGCGGCGGACACCTTCGCCGACGCGGGCTTCGAGTCGGCGAGCCTGGTCGACATCAGCCGCCGGGCGGGTGTCAGCAAGGGCGCGCTCTACTTCCACTTCGTCTCCAAGCAGGCGCTCGCGGACGGGGTCCGCGCCGCGGCGGCCGACACCATCGGCCTGGCCGTGCTGCGGGCGCTGCGCGGCCGGGGGCCGGCCGTCCAGGAACTCCTCGACCTCACCCACGAACTGGCCCGGCTGCTGCGCGAGGACGTGGTCGTCCGGGCCGGTGTGCTGCTCGGCCTCGGCGGCCGCCCGGCCGGCTGCGGGGTGGGGGCGGTGGTGTCGCCGGCCGGTTCGCCGCCGGAGCCGTCGGCCGACGCGTGGTGGAGCCTGACCGCCGTCTTCCGCACCCTGCTCGACCGCGCCGCCGCGGCCGGTGAGCTGCGGCCCGGGCTGGACCGGGAGCAGGCGGCCGGGCTGCTGACCACCCTGGCGGCCGGGCTGGTGCTGTTCGCCGCCGAGTCCACCGGCCGGCTGGCCGCCGAGGCGGTCGGCGGCCTCTGGACGGTGGCGCTGCCGTCCCTCGTCCCGGCCGACCGGGTGGCGGACTACCGGATCCGGACGGACACGCCCTAGCCCGGATCCGGACGGCCCGACCCGGTCCGCGGTGCCCTGGACCGGGCCTGGTCCCGGTCCAGGTCGACGGTGTTCAGCCGGGCCAGGGTCCGCGGCTCGACCAGTCCGGGCAGCAGCAGCGTCCAGAGGTCGGCCATCCGCTGCAGCAGGTCCTTGCGGTCGGTCAGGACCTGCGAGCTGAGCTGGATGCCGGTCACCGCGCCGGTGATGACCCCCGCGGCCGCGGCCGGCCGCACCCCCGGCCGCAGTTCGCCGGCGTCCCGGGCCCGCTCCAGCAGCTCCCGCGCCGCGTCCGTCCAGCCCTGGTAGGCGCCGATCTGCGGCTGGGTGAAGGTGCCGTGCTCGATGGTCAGCCGGATCGAGCCGCGCAGCAGCGGGTCGTCCAGCAGCGAGTGGGCGAAGGCGTGCCCGAGGTCGATCACGGTCTGCATCGGGCTGCTGGAGGTCGGCTGCCAGGTGGCCAGCCAGGCGCTCTGGCCCTCGATCACGGCGAGCGCGAGCTCCTCCTTGGACGGGAAGTGGAAGTACAGCGCGCCCTTGGTGACCCCGGCCCGGTCCAGGATCTCGGCCATGGTGGCGCCCGCGTAGCCGCGCTCGTCGAAGACCTCGGCCGCGGCGCACAGCACCGTCTGGCGGGTCGCCAGCGCGCGGGCCTGCCTGGCCATCGAAGCCTCCCTGGTGGTTCCGGTCGTCAGCTGCTGGATCCTACGGGGGCGGGCCGGGCGGCGGCCCGCATACCGTCCGGTAGGGACCCTTTCGAGCCGTTTCGGGCGGCAGTGCGGAGTTCCGGTCCCGGGCGGCTGCCCGCGGTCAGCCGCCCGGCCGCCTGCCCGGGGAACGCCGTCGGGCCGCCCCCCCCCCCCGGCCGGGGGGGGGGGGCCCGCCCCCGGGGGGGGGGGGGGGGGGCCGGGGGGGGGGGGGGGGCCCCGGGGCCCCCCCCCCCGCCCGGGGGGGGGGCCCCCCCGGGGGCCCCCCCCCCCGGGGCGGGGGGGGGCCCCCCCCACGGCCGAGCGGTTTCCGTGCGGGTCCTCGGGCGAGGCGTCAGGCGGCCCACTGCCAGCTGACCGGCGAGAAGTACGCCGGGCGGCGCTCCAGGCGCTGCCAGTTGGCGATCGGCTCGACCGGCGAGGAGGCGGCCGCCTGCTGGGCGGCCGCGGCGCGGGCCATCAGCACGGCGGTCAGGGCGGCGAGCTCCTCGTCGGAGAGCGAGCCGCGGACGATTCGGACGAGTGGTTCGGCGGAAGCGGTCATGGTCCGGATTTCTCCCGGCGTCGGTGGTGAGTGGGCGTCGGCGCGGCCGGCCGTGCGGTGCCGGCCGGGCGGTGCTGCTACATCGGGGGGTTGCCGTGCTTGCGGCTCGGCAGGTCCGCGTGCTTGGTGCGCAGCATCGCCAGCGAGGACGCCAGGACCTGGCGGGTCTCGGCGGGGTCGATGACGTCGTCCACGAGGCCGCGCTCGGCCGCGTAGTACGGGTGCATCAGCTCGCTCTTGTATTCCTTGATCTTCTGGTTGCGCATCGCGTCCGGGTCGTCGGCGGCGTTGATGTCCCGGCGGAAGATGACGTTGGCGGCGCCCTCGGCGCCCATGACGGCGATCTCGTTGGTCGGCCAGGCGAAGGAGAGGTCGGCGCCGATCGAGCGGGAGTCCATGACGA
>NZ_JBIVGI010000056.1:0-27523 GCF_044748625.1 Kitasatospora sp. NPDC089913
TACCCCCCCGGGGGGGGGTTTACGCGGGCGGCCGCCCCCCCCCCCCCGGGCCGCCCGCCGGGCGGCCGGCGCCCGCCGGCGGCGGTCGGCCGCCGGCCGACTCCAGACCCGATCGGCGGGCGGGCCGGGGCTCATCCGCCCGCCCGTCGATCGACCAGGCTGCGACGCGCCCACCCTCACGGGGCACTTCGGTCGTGCACCCGGCGCGTCGCACCGGCTCCCTCCCTCACCGAGGGGAGCCCCTCGTACGTCGGAAGCGGGCGAGGGGAACGGCGGGGAGGGAGCCGCTCCCGGGCCGCCCGGGCCCATGCTTGACGAACCATCTGCCAGACCAGCCCGGAAGTGAGGCCCACGCCATGCCCGCCACCCCCCACCAGGGCCATGTGGTCGTAGCTCCCGACAAGTTCAAGGGCACCCTCGAAGGTGCCCAGGCCGCCGCCCGGATCGCCGCCGGCATCCGCCGCGCCGCGCCCGGCACCGAGGTGCGCGAACTGCCCGTCGCGGACGGGGGCGAAGGCACCCTGGCCGCAGCCCTCGCGGCCGGTTTCACCCGGGTCGCCGCCAAGGTGGCCGGCCCCACCGGTCTGCCGGTGGACGCCGCGCTCGCCGTGCGGGGCACCACCGCCGTGGTCGAGCTGGCGCAGGCCTCCGGGCTGGCCCGGCTCCCCGGCGGGCGGACCGCCCCGCTCGCGGCCGGCTCCTACGGCGTCGGCCAGCTGATCGCGAGGGCGGTCGCCCAGGGGGCCCGGCGGATCGTGCTCGGCCTCGGCGGCAGCGCCGGCACCGACGGCGGGGCGGGCATGCTCCAGGCGCTCGGGGTCTCGCTGCTCGACGCCGACGGCGCCGAGCTCCCGCCCGGCGGCGCCTCGCTGCGCCGGCTGGCCCGGATCGACCTCGGCACCTCGGCCCGCACCATGGAGGGCGTCGAGGTGGTCGTCGCCTGCGACGTGGACAACCCGCTGCTCGGCCCGCGCGGAGCCGCCGCCGTCTACGGCCCGCAGAAGGGCGCGGACGCCGATGACCTGCTGGTCCTGGAGGAAGGTCTGACCCGGTTCGCCGACCTGGTCGCCGCCACCGTCGGCCGCGACGTCCGGGAGGCCCCCGGCGCCGGGGCCGCGGGCGGGGTCGGCTTCGCCGCGCTGGCCGTGCTCGGCGCCACCATGCGACCCGGCATCGAGCTGCTGCTCGACCTGCTGGGTTTCGACGGGGCGGTGCGTGGGGCACGCCTCGTCGTCACCGGCGAGGGCTGCCTGGACGCGCAGACGCTCCACGGCAAGGCCCCCGCCGGCGTCGCCGCGGCGGCTGCCCGGGCGGGGGTTCGGGTGGCCGCCGTCGCGGGGCGGGTGGAGCTGTCGGAACGGGAGTGGCGGTCCGCCGGCTTCGTCGCGGCCTACGCGCTCAGCGAGTTGGGCGAGACCCCGGGCGAGGGCATGACCAGGGCCGGAGAGCTGGCCGAGGTCGCGGGCGAGCGGCTCGCCGCCGACTTCCTGCGCCGCTGAGCCGGCGCCGGTCGCGGGCCCGTACCGCCGTCCGCTCGTAGTTTCCTCCATTGACGTTTTGTTGAAGGCGGGCCTAGGCTCCGGGCCATCCTTCGGCGCACCCACTCGTACCAGCCATCCCCTCATCAGGCTTCGGAGGTTCCCCATGCCCATCAGCGAGACCGAGGTGATCCGCTCCCGCCGGGTGGTCCTGCCGGACGGCGAGCGCCCCGCGGACGTGCTGGTCCGGGACGGGAAGATCGAGCGGATCGCCCCCCACGGCACCCTCCCGGCCGACGGCCACCGGGTGACCGACCTCGGCGACACCGCTCTGCTCCCCGGCCTGGTCGACACCCACGTGCACGTCAACGAACCCGGCCGCACCGAGTGGGAGGGCTTCGCCACCGCCACCCGGGCCGCCGCCGCCGGCGGTGTCACCACGATCGTCGACATGCCGCTCAACTCGGTGCCCCCCACCACCACCCCCGCCGGGCTCGAGGCCAAGCGCAGCACCGCCGAGGGCCAGGCCTGGGTCGACCTCGGCTTCTGGGGCGGCGCCGTCCCCGACAACCTCGCCGACCTCGAACCCCTGCACCGGGCGGGCGTGTTCGGCTTCAAGTCCTTCCTGGCGCCCAGCGGCGTCGACGAGTTCCCGCACCTCGAAGCGGCCGGACTGGAAGCGGCGCTGGCCGAGCAGGCCCGGATCGGGGCGCTCGCCATCATCCACGCCGAGGACCCGGCCGTCCTGGCCGCCGCGCCCCAGCAGCCCGGCGTCCACTACCGGGACTTCCTCGCCTCCCGCCCCGACGGCGCGGAGACCGCCGCCGTCGCCCGACTGCTGGACGCGGCCCGCCGCACCGGCGCCCGGGTGCACGTCCTGCACGTGTCCTCGGCGGCCGTCCTGCCGCTGCTGCGCCGGGCCAGGGCGGACGGTGTCCAGGTCACGGCCGAGACCTGCCCGCACTACCTGACCCTCGCCGCCGAGCGGATACCGGACGGCGGGACCGCTTTCAAGTGCTGCCCGCCGATCCGCGACGAGGCCAACCGCGACGCGCTCTGGGAGGCCCTGGCGGCAGGGGAGTTCATCGCCGTCGTGTCCGACCACTCGCCCTCCACCCCGGACCTCAAGCTGCTGCCCGAGCACGGCGGCAGCGGCGACTTCGCGGCCGCCTGGGGCGGCATAGCCTCCCTCCAGCTCGGCCTGCCGGCGGTCTGGACCGAGGCCCGGCGGCGCGGCCGCACCCTGGCCGAGGTGGTCGGCTGGATGTCGGCCGGCCCGGCCCGGCTGGTCGGCCTCGACGGGCGCAAGGGCGCCATCGCGGTCGGCCACGACGCCGACCTGGTGGCCTTCGACCCCGACGCCGACTTCGCGGTCCACGCCGCCGAGTTGCACCACCGCAACCCCGTCACCCCGTACGCGGGCCGCACGCTCGCCGGCGCCGTGCGCACGACCTGGCTGCGCGGCCGGGTCGTCGACCCGGGCGGCGAACCGTTCGGCGTCCAGCTCACCCGCCCCAGCACCCCGTCCGAGGAGATCCAGTGACCACGGTCCCCGCCCAGAGCGCTCCCGCCACCGCCGGTACTCCTGGCGGGGCCGACGCCCCCGCCCGCGCGCCGTTCACCGAGCTGGTGAACCTCGCCTCCCGCGCCCTCGGCGCCGGTGTCGTCGCCACCAACGAGGACACCTTCGCGGACGCCGAGAACCTGCTGGTCGCCGCGCCCGCCGAGTTCCGTCCGCACACCTTCGGCCACAAGGGCCAGATCATGGACGGCTGGGAGTCCCGCCGCCGCCGCGGCGCGAGCGCCGGGCAGCCGCACCCCACCGACGAGGACCACGACTGGGCGGTGGTCCGGCTCGGCGCCGCCGGGGTGATCCGCGGACTGGTCGTCGACACCGCGCACTTCACCGGCAACTACCCGGAGAGCGCCTCGGTCGAGGCCGCCTCGATACCCGGTCACCCCTCGCCGGCCGAGGTCGCCGCGGCCGAGTGGGTGGAGGTCCTGCCGCGCACCCCGCTGCGGGGCGACACCGCCCACGCGTTCCCGGTCGACTCGGCGGCCCGGTTCACCCACGTCCGGCTCAACATCTTCCCCGACGGCGGGGTGGCCCGGCTCCGCGTGCACGGCGAGGTGCTGCCCGACCCGCGCGAACTGGACGGCCTCACCTTCGACCTGGCGGCCCAGGAGCACGGCGGTGTCGCCGAGGCCGCGTCCGACCGCTTCTACTCCTCCCCGCACAACCTGAACGCTCCCGGCCGCGCCTCCGTCATGGGCGAGGGCTGGGAGACCCGGCGTCGGCGCGACAAGGCCAACGACTGGGTGCGGATCGCCCTGGCCGGGGGCGGTGAGGCCCTGGCGGTCGAGGTGGACACCACCCACTTCGTCGCCAATGCCCCCGGCTGGGCCGACCTGGCCGGTTACGACGCCTCCGCCGGCGGGGACCCGGCGTCCGACGCGGACGGCTGGTTCCCCCTGCTGCCGCGCACCCGCCTCCAGCCCGATACCCGGCACCGGCTGCGGCTCGCCCCGGGCCGCCCGGTGACCCATGTGCGGATCGACGTCCACCCGGACGGCGGCCTCGCCCGCCTGCGGGTCACCGGCCGCCTCACCGAGGCGGGCCGCGCCGCCCTCGCCCTGCGCTGGTTCGACGCCGTCCCGGCCGCGGAGGCCGCGGCCGCGCTCACCGACGCCGGTCTGACCGCCGCCGAGGCCGCCGAACTCACCGCCGCCCGTCCGCTCGGCGGGCCGGTCGCGGCCCGGGCCGCCGTCGCCGGGCTCAGCCCGTCCGACGGGCCCGACGGCGAGCACTCCTCCCGTCGCCGCTCGGCCGCCTGGCGACTGCTCGGCATCTGAGCATCCGGGCATCCGGGCAGCCGAGCAGCCTGGCCGGCCGGCGCCGGGCACCGGCTCCGGCGGCGCCGCGCCGGTCCTGATGCCGCGTCACATCCCTCTCCGCGCAAGACCCTTATCGACACCGAAGGACCCGTCATGCCCAAGATCCTGACCACGGAGTCCGGCGCCCCGGTCGCCGACAACCAGAACTCGGCCTCGGCCGGCGCGTACGGCCCGCTGCTGATCCAGGACCAGCAGCTGCTGGAGAAGCTCGCCCGGTTCAACCGCGAGCGCATCCCGGAGCGCGTCGTGCACGCCCGGGGCTCCGCCGCGTACGGCTACTTCGAGGTCACCGACGAGGTGTCGCAGTACACCCGTGCCGCGTTCCTCGGCGAGGTCGGCAAGCGCACCGAGCTGTTCCTGCGCTTCTCCACCGTCGCGGGCAACCTGGGCTCCAACGACGCCGTCCGCGACCCGCGCGGCTTCGCGGTCAAGTTCTACACCGAGGAGGGGAACTACGACCTCGTCGGCAACAACACCCCGGTCTTCTTCATCAAGGACCCGCTGAAGTTCCCGGACTTCATCCACTCGCAGAAGCGCGACCCGTTCACCGGTGTCCAGGAGGCCGACAACGTCTGGGACTTCTGGGCGCACTCGCCGGCCTCGACGCACCAGATCACCTGGCTGTTCGGCGACCGGGGCATCCCCGCCTCCTACCGGCACATGAACGGCTACGGCTCGCACACCTACCAGTGGGTCAACGCCCAGGGCGAGGCGTTCTGGGTGAAGTACCACTTCAAGACCAACCAGGGCATCCGCTCGCTGGACGCCGGGCAGGCCGCCGAGGCGGTCGGCGGCGACGCAGACAGCCACCAGCGCGACCTCCACCAGGCCATCGAGCGCGGGGTGTTCCCGACCTGGACGCTCTACGTGCAGCTGATGCCGGTCGCCGAGGCGGCGGACTACCGCTTCAACCCGTTCGACCTCACCAAGGTGTGGCCGCACGCCGACTACCCGCTGGTCAAGGTCGGCCGCCTGGTGCTCAACCGCAACCCGGAGAACGTCTTCGCCGAGGTCGAGCAGTCCGCGTTCTCCCCGAACAACTTCGTGCCCGGCATCGGCCCGTCCCCGGACAAGATGCTCCAGGGCCGGCTGTTCGCCTACGCCGACGCCCAGCGCTACCGCCTCGGTGTCAATCACACCCAGCTGCCGGTCAACGCGCCCCGCGCCACCGAGGCCGCCAACTACGGCCGCGACGGCCTCGGCGCGCTCAACCCGGCCGGGCGGGGCAGGAACTACGAGCCCAACTCCTACGACGGCCCGGCGCAGACCGACGCGGCGCTCGCCGCGCCGACCGAGCTGACCGGCTGGACGGGCACCTACACCACCCCGGCCCACACCAAGGACGACGACTTCTTCCAGGCCGGGGAGCTCTACCGGCTGATGTCGCAGGGCGAGAAGGGCCGCCTGATCGCCAACCTGGCCGGCGCGCTGGCCCAGGTCACCCGCGACGACATCGTGGAGAAGAACCTCGCCCACTTCCACGCGGCCGACGAGGAGTACGGCACCCGGCTGGAGGCCGCGGTGGCGAAGCTGCGGGCCGTCGACGAGTCCTGACCCCTCTTCCCGGGCGGCCGGCCCCGCACGCCGGCCGTCCCTCCGGGCCGGGCCGTTCCCCCGATGGCAGTCGGGGGAACGGCCCGGTCGCGCGTGCCCGCCGGTCCGCGCCGGGGCCGCCCCGCTTCCCCCGGTTCCAGCGGGCTCCGGGGCCGCGCGGGCGTGAACGGGCGCAGGGCGGGGCATATGCCAGTCAAGCGATTCACCGTGTCCGCCCGAATATTCCACGAGGGGGAGATGGTGGCGGCGGGCGGTGGATAGGGTGGACCCTACCCGCGGGTCACCTGGCGGGTGGAGATCGGAAGGGGACGACATGTCGACACCAGCCCCGGGCCGTCACGCCGTACCGGAGCAGGGAGCGCCCGGTCCGTTCACCTCGCTGCGACACGCCCTCAGACTGCTGGAGGCGGTCGACCGGCACCCCGGTGGCGCCACCCTGGTGACCCTCGCCCGCGAGACCTCGCTGGGCCTCCCGACGGTCCGCCGGCTCGCCGAGATCCTGGAGGTGGAGGGCTATCTCGACTGCCAGGACGGCGGCTGGGTGATCGGCGGCACCTTCGCCCTGCTGGGCCAGCACAACCGCGAGCAGCTGGTGCGCGCCCGGATGGACCGCAAACTCGACGAGCTGCGCGAGGAACTGGGCGCGGCGGTGTACTTCTCCCGTTATCACGACGGGGAGTTGTCGGTGGTGGCGGTCTCGGCCTCCGACCTGGCGCCGGCGGTGCAGGAGTGGGTGGACTTCCGGGCCACCGCGCACGCCAGCGCGATCGGCAAGTGCCTGCTCGGCCAGCTCGACCACGACGGCCGGCGGGACCACCTGTCCCGCCACCCGGTCGCCCGGCTGACCTCCAGGACGGTCACCGACGCCGACCAGTTGATGCACCGGCTGGAGCGGCAGCCCGCCACCGTACCGGTGCTGGACATCCAGGAGTACGCCGTCGGCACGGTCTGCGCGGCCGTCCCGGTGACCGCCGGCAGCACGGTCGGCTGCCTGGCCACCTCGATGCCGGTCGGCGACGCGCACCGGCTGAAGGCGGCCGCCGAACTGCTGGCCGCCCGCGCCGCGCCGCTGATGCTGGCGATGGCGGTCTGACCCGCCGTACGCCCACGGGACCCCGCTCCGGCGGGGTCTTCGCGTTTCCGTGTTTCCCGGTGGTCCGCCCGGTGCACATCACTTATTAGACTCGATGTCGATAAGCCGTGCCGAAACCCTTGTGGCGCGGGCTACCCGCGAGTACGTTTTGCCGGGTCGAGCCGCCACCCGCAGGTCAGGAGGGCCCTCCCATGCCCAGCACCACCCCCGTCCCCGCCCTCGCCGCGCCCGCCGCCCGAGTGCACCAGAGCCTCGTCCTGGAACCCCGCGACGTCCGCTTCGACTGGGCCGCGCTGCCGCTGCACTGGATCCCCGACGAGCCGATGGCCACCCACGTCATCAACGTGCTGCACCTGCTGCTCCCCGAGGGCGAGCGCTGGTTCGTGAAGGTGTTCAAGGACGCCCTCCCGCTGATCCGCGACGAGCAGCTCCGCGAGGAGGTCCTCGGATTCATCGGCCAGGAGGCCATCCACGCCGAGGCGCACCAGGAGGTCCTGGACCACCTGCTCGGCCAGGGCCTCGACCCGCGGCCGTACGTCCGGCAGGTCTCCTGGCTGTTCCAGCGCGTCCTCGGCGACAAGCCCGGCCTGAGCCCGGCCCGGCAGCGCGAGAACCTCATCGAACGGGTCGCCTTCGTCGCCGCGATCGAGCACTTCACCGCCTTCCTCGGGAACTGGGCGCTCAACTCCCCGGGCCTGGACCGCGCCCAGGCCGACCCGACGATGCTCGACCTGCTGCGCTGGCACGGCGCCGAGGAGGTCGAGCACCGCAGCGTCGCCTTCGACCTGATGGTCCACCTCGACCCCGGCTACGCCCGCCGGATCCGCGGCATGCTCGTCTCCGGCCCGCTGCTGGTCCACCTCTGGGTGCGCGGCGCCCGGTTCCTGCTGGCGGCCGACCCGACCCTCGACGGGCGGCTCAGGCCCACCTGGCGCGAGACCGGCCGGATCGCCAGGCGCGGCCTGCTGCCCGACCCGGTCCGGTCGATCCGCTCCGGCCTGCGCTACCTGCGGCCCGGCTACCACCCCACCCAGGAGGGCTCCTCCAGCCAGGCCCTCGGCTACCTCGCGACCTCCCCGGCCGCCCGCGCCGCCGCCGGGCGGTGACCCCGGGGCGCCGCCCGGCCCTCCGCCGCCCGGCTATCAACCCCCATATTCACACTCTGCCCCCCCCCCCCCCCCCCCGGGGCCCCCCCCCCCGGGGCCCCCCCCCCCCCCCGCCCCCCGGCCCCCCCCCCGCGGGCGCCCGCCACCGGAACCGAGGACCCCGCCGGATGGACCTGAGCACCCCGCCCCCCGATCTCTACGGCCGCCCGCGCGCCGACACCTTCTTCCGCTTCCTCACCGCCTTCGGCGACCGCTACAGCCCCGCCCTCGGCAGCCCGCTGCTGCGGCGCAACCCGCGCCGCCCCCACAGCCGCCCCACCGAGGCCCTGCAACTGGTCGTCACCGCCCGCCGCCCGGTCGCCGCCGACGTCGTCGAACTCACCCTCGCCGACCCCTCCGGCGGCCCGCTGCCCGGCTGGCAGCCCGGCGCCCACCTGCGCCTCACCCTCCCGTCCGGCCGCGAGCGCCACTACTCGCTCTGCGGCGACCCGGCCGACCCGGCCGAACGGTCCGGCTACCGCATCGCCGTCCGCCGCCTGCCCGACGGCGGCGGCGGCTCGACGGAGATCCACGACACCCTCCACCCCGGCACCCGGCTCGCCGCCCGCCGCCCGCGCAACGGCTTCGCCTTCTGCGCCGAACCGGCCGTCCTGTTCCTGGCCGGAGGCATCGGCATCACCCCCCTGCTCCCGATGGTCCGCGAGGCCCGGCGCAACGGTCTGGACTGGCACCTCGTCCACACCGGCCGCAGCGCCGACACCCTCCCGTTCGCCGCCGAGCTGCGCGAGCTCGACCCGGCCCGGGTCCACCGGCGCACCGACGACGAGCACGGCGGCCCGCCCACCGGCGCCGAACTCCTCGCGCACGCCCCGCGCGGGGCCGCCGTCTACTGCTGCGGCCCGGCCCCGATGCTCACCGCCGTCCAGCGGGCCCTGGACACCTCGCCCGCCGCCTCCCTGCACTTCGAGCGGTTCGGCGCGGCCCCGGTCACCGACGGCGAGCCGTTCACGGTGCGGCTCGGCGCCGACGGCCCCGAACTGCCCGTCCCCGCCGCCCGCTCCGCCCTGGACGTGCTCCGCGACGCCCGCCCCGACCTCCCGTACTCCTGCAAGCAGGGCTTCTGCGGCACCTGCGAGGTCCGGCTGCTGGCCGGTGCCCCCGACCACCGCGACCGCCGCCTCACCCCCGAACGGCGCGCCGACGGCGCCCTGCTGCCCTGCGTCTCCCGCGCCGCCGCGGGCGAGACCCTCGTACTCGACCTCTAGAGCCCGCTCAAGGACCAGAAGGAGCCCCCGCCGTGCCGAGCACTCCCGCCTTCCCGTTCACCGAGCGCGACCTCGACCGCTTCCGGGAGACCCAGCAGCTCGCCTACGACTGCGCCGAGCAGGTCGCCGCCTGGATCGAACCCGGCGTCACCGAGCGCCAGGCGACCGCCCAGCTGCGCCGCCGGCTGGTCGCCGCCGGCGTGCAGGACTTCTTCCACATCCCGTTCGCCTGGTTCGGGGACCGGACGGCGTTCCGCCGGTTCCACACCCCGCTGCAGTTCTTCGCCGGCAACCGCCGCCTCGAGGAGGGCATGCCGTACGTGCTGGACTGCGCCCCCGTCGTGGACGGCTACACCGCCGACATCGGCTACGGCGGCAAGGTCGGCGAGAACCGCGTCTGGGACCGCCTCGCCGCCGACCTGCGGGTCTACCGCGAGCTGATCCTCGCCGAGGTCCGCGCCCGCAAGCCGCTCGCCGAGGTGTACGCGGCCGTCGACGCCCAGATCGAGGCGCACGGCTACGACAACCGCCACCGGGTCTACCCCGGCCGGGTGATCGGGCACCAGGTCACCCGGACGACGGCCCGCGGCCCGGCCGGGGTGAACGTGTTCGGCTTCGGCGTGCGGACCCTCCAGACGCTCGGCCGCGAGCTCATCAGCGAGCGCCTGCACGGCCGTTCCCCGCTCTGGGCGGACGGCCGCTCCTCCCGGCACGCGCCCACGCCCGGCCTGTGGGCGGTCGAGCCGCACATCGGCTTCCGGGAGGTCGGCATCAAGTTCGAGGAACTGCTGGTGGTGACCGAGGACGACGCCTACTGGCTCGACGACGACCTCCCGCACGTCCGCCGCTGGGCCGGTGCCGACACCGCCATCGCCACCACCACCGCCCCCGAGGGAGTCGCCCGATGAGCACCAGTGCCACCAGCGCCACCAGCGCCGTCCGCCCCCGCACCGTCCGCTCCGGCGGCCTCCCGCTCGCGGTCTTCGAACAGGGCGACCCGGACACACCCACCGTGCTGCTGGTCCACGGCTACCCCGACACCCACGCGGTCTGGGACGACGTCGCCGCCGACCTCGCCCGTGACCACCACGTGGTCCGCTACGACGTGCGCGGCGCCGGCGCCTCCGGCGTCCCCGCCGACCGCACCGGCTACCGCCTGGAGCAGCTCGCCGCCGACCTGTTCGCCGTCGCCGACGCCGTCAGCCCGGACCGCCCGGTGCACGTGGTCGCCCACGACTGGGGCTCGCTGCAGTCCTGGGAGGCCGTCACCGCCCCCGGCGCCGAGCGCCGCCTCGCCTCCTACACCACGATGTCCGGCCCCTGCCTCGACCACATGGGCTTCTGGCTGCGCGAGCGCCTGCGCCGCCCCACCCCGCGCCACCTGCGGCAACTGCTCGCCCAGGGCGCCCACTCCTGGTACATCACCGCCTTCCACCTGCCCTTCCTCGCCCCCGGCGTCTGGCGGCTCGGCCTGGCCCGCGCCTGGCCCCGGGTCCTGCGCGACCTGGAGGGCGTCACCCCGCGCGCCGACCACCCGCAGCCCAGCCTGCGGCGCGACGCGGTGCGCGGCATCGAGCTCTACCGCGCCAACATGCGGCCCGCGCTGCGCCACCCGCGCGAGCGTCCCACCGAGGTGCCGGTCCAGCTGATCACCCTCACCGAGGACCACTACGTCGGCACCTACCTCTCCGAGGGCCTGGAGCGCTGGGTGCCCAGGCTGACCCGCCGGACCCTGCGCGCCACCCACTGGTCCGCACTGCTGGAGAAGGGAACCACCGTGGCCGGACTGGTCCGTGAGCACGTCGCCCGCACCGCGGCCGGGGCGCAGGCCGCTCCGGCCGGCACCCCCGACGACGGCCGGCTCGTCGTCGTCACCGGGGGCGGCAGCGGCATCGGCCGGGCCACCGCGCTCGCCTTCGCCGCCGAGGGCGCCCGGGTGGTGGTCTGCGACCTCGACCTCGACGCGGCCCGCCGCACCGCCGAACTCGCCGCCCTGATCGGCCCGCAGGCCCACGCCTACCGGGTCGACGTCAGCGACGGCGCCGCCGTCGACGCCTTCGCCGAACAGGTCGCCGCCGAGCACGGCGTGCCCGACGTGCTCGTCAACAACGCCGGCATCGGCCACTCCGGCACCTTCCTGGAGACCACCGAGAAGGAGTGGCAGCGGGTCCTGGACGTCAACCTCTGGGGCGTCATCCACGGCTGCCGCGCCTTCGGCACCCTGATGACCGACCGGGGCGAGGGCGGACACATCGTCAACCTCTCCTCCGCCGCCGCGTACCTGCCCTCCAAGGCCCTCACCGCCTACGCCACCAGCAAGGCCGCGGTCTTCATGCTCTCGGACTGCCTGCGCGCCGAACTCGCCGGCCACGGCATCGGCGTCTCCACCGTCTGCCCGGGCCTGGTCAACACCAACATCACCCGGACCTCCACCTTCTCCGCCACCACCGCCGACGAACAGGCCGCCAAGCAGGCCCGCGCCGCCCGCCTCTACGCCCGCCGCGGCTTCCCGCCGGAGAAGGTCGCCACCGCGATCCTCGCCGCCGTCCGCACCGGCCGCCCGATCGTCCCCGTCACCCCCGAGGCCAAGGCCGCCCGCTTCCTCAGCCGCCTCGCCCCCGGCCTCCTCCGCCTGGCGGCACGGCTGAACGTCACCTGAACCGGCTCACGGGCCTTTGATATCGGATAGGCTCGGATTTGATATCGCAGGCCCGTGCCGATCCGGGAGGTCCGCCGTGACTCGAACCGTGATAGACGTCAATGACGCACTGCTGGCCGAGGCGGCCGAGATCTTCGGAACGACGAGCAAGGTCGCCACTGTCAACGCCGCCCTTGCGGACGCCGTCAAGCGACGCAAGGGCAGGGAGTTCCTCGACTGGCTGGCCGACGGCGGACTGCCAGGTCTGACCGGGCCGGTGGACAGGGATGAGTGAGCGCTTCCTGATCGACAAGTCGGCCTTCGCCCGCTACCCGAAGCCTGTGGTCCGCTCGGTGGTCGACCGCTTGTTCACCGCGGGGCGGCTCGCGCTCTGCGGTGCCGTCGAACTCGAAATCATGCACAGCGCCAGGTCGAAGAGCGATGCCGACCGGATTCGGGAAGGGCTGCGCGGGTTCGACTGGCTGACCACGCCGGACGAGGTCTGGGACCGGGCGGTGGAAGTTCAGGCATTGCTGACTGCCGTCGGCAACTGGCGGGCCCTCTCGGTGGCGGACTTGGTCATTGCCGCAACGGCCGAGCGTCACGGTGCGACCGTCCTGCACTACGACGGCGACTACGACATGATCGCGGCCGTGACGGGTCAGCCGACCCGCTGGGTCGTCCCGGCCGGATCGGCCGACTGAGGCGGAGGCGGGTCCTTCCTGTCGACCGGCCGGTGGGTGGAGCTGAAGAACGGCTCGTCCCGGACCCGCCGGGACATCGCGGCGAGATGCACACCCTCCCTGATGATCTCCGCGGCCGGGATCCCCTCCCGGGCCGCCGCCTCCTTGATCACTGCCAGATCCCCGGCCTCGACATGGACGGACACGCGCTCGAGAGCCATGCGCTCATTGTGCCGCCGCCGCCGTACGTCCGTCCGTGGTTTCCGTCCGGAATCCCGACAGGAGGTGTCGGGATTCCCGGGAAGCATCACCGGTGACGGGTGGAGACACCGTGGCACGTGAGGAAGGGCGAGGCATGACCGAGCAGCCGCTGAAGGGCAAGGTCGCACTGGTGGCCGGAGCCACCCGGGGCGCCGGGCGGGGGATCGCGGTGGCGCTGGGCGCCGCCGGGGCGACGGTCTACGGGACGGGGCGCAGCGCCGAGGGCCACCGGGGGGAGTACGGGCGGGCGGAGACCCTGGAGGAGACGGCCGAGCTGGTCACGGCCGCCGGCGGACAGGGCGTCGCGGTGCGCGCCGACCACCTGGTCCCGGCCGACGTCGCGGCCGTGGCCGCCCGGATCGAGGCCGAACAGGGCGGCCTGGACATCCTGGTGAACGACATCTGGGGCGGCGAGGAGCTGTTCGGCTGGAACGTCCCGGTCTGGGAGCACGACCTCGACAAGGGGCTGCGGCTGCTGCGCCTCGCCGTCGAGACGCACGCCGTCACCAGCCACCACCTGCTGCCGTTGCTGCTGCGCCGCCCCGGCGGGCTGGTGGTCGAGATGACCGACGGCACCGCCGAGTACAACGCGACCCGGTACCGGAACTCCTTCTTCTACGACATCGCCAAGGCGTCCGTGCTGCGGATGGCCTTCGCGCTCGGGCACGAGCTGGGCCCGCGCGGGGCGACGGCGGTGGCGCTCACCCCGGGCTGGATGCGCTCGGAGATGATGCTGGAGCACTTCGGCGTCACCGAGGCGACGTGGCGGGAGGCGACGGTGGCGGAACCGCAGTTCGGCATCTCGGAGTCCCCGGCGTACGTGGGCCGCGCGGTGGTCGCGCTGGCCGCCGATCCCGACCGTGCGCGGCGCAACGGCACCTCGCTGTCCAGCGGCGGCCTGGCCCTGGAGTACGGCTTCACCGACCTGGACGGGAGTCGGCCGGACGCCTGGCGCTACCTGGTGGACATCGAGGGCGCGGACGGCCCGGTGGACCCGGCCGGCTACCGCTGAGGGGTGCCGTAGAGGGCGGCGGTGCGGGCCGCCGCCCCGGCCAGCCGCTCCCGCAGGCCCGGCGGTTCCAGCACCTCGGCCTCGGGGCCGAGCCGCAGGATCTCCTCGTAGCCGACCTCCAGCGACTCCACCGGCAGCCGGACGGTCACCCGGCCCTCGCCGTCCGGCGGTCCGGCGCTCGCCAGCGCCTCCCGGGCGGCGACCGGTTCGAGCAGATGCGGCAGCCGCTCCAGGCCGAGCGCGCTGAGCCGTACGGTCACCGTCTCCCGCAGCAGCGAGCGGGCGAAGTCCTCGGCCCGGGCCTCCCAGAACGCGGCCAGGTCGAACGCCTCGTCGGCCGGGCCGGGGGCGGACGCCCGCCCCGAGGGTTCGGCGGCGACCAGCCGGTCCACCCGGTACACCCGGTGCTCGGCACCGTCCTCCTCCGGCCGGGCGACCAGGTACCAGGTGCCCGCCTTCAGCACCAGCCCGGCGGGCCGCAGCAGCCGCTCGACCGGGCCGGCGTCCGGCCGCCGCCGGTAGTCCACCCGCAGCAGCAGCCCGCCCCACACGGCGCGCGAGACCTCGGCCAGCAGCGGCGGCGCGGGCGCGTCGCGGAACCAGCCGGGCGCGTCCAGGTGGAACCGCCGCGCCCCGGCCGACGGCGCCCCGCCCAGCTCCCCGGCCACCTTCAGCCGGGCGGCGAGCGCCGGATCGGCGAGGCCCATGTCCTGGAGCGGCCCGGGCAGTCCGGCCAGCAGCAGGACCTCGGCCTCGGCCCGGTCCAGCCCGGTCAGCCGGGTGCGGTAGCCGTCGAGCAGCCGGTAGCCGCCGGCCCGCCCCCGGTCGGCGTACACCGGGACCCCGGCCTCGGCCAGCGCCAGCACGTCGCGCTGCACGGTGCGCTCGGAGACCTCCAGCTCGGCGGCGAGTTCCGCGCCGGTCATGCTGCGGCGGGCCTGCAGCAGCAGGAGCAGGGAGATCGCGCGGGCCGTCCGCATCCGTCGCCGTCCTTCCGTCCGGGCCGGGGCGTGCGCCCGGCGGGTTCTGCACCGATCATGGATGGCGAGGGGGAGGTCGCGGCCGCGTGCCGACAACGGACCCGAGGAGACCCCGATGGCCACCGGTATCGTGCAGTCCTACCAGGCCGACCATGGGTACGGCCTGATCACCCCCGACGACGACGGCCCGGCGCTGTACGTGTACTACGACTCGATCGTGGCGGCGGACGGCGGCGACCGGACGCTGGTCGAGGGGCAGCGGGTGGAGTTCGACCCGACCGAGCAGGAGGGCCGCCGGGTGGCGGAGCGGGTGCGCCGTCCGTCCTGACCGTGCCCGCTGACCGCCCGGTGCCGCGGGCGGTCGCAGATCTCCTCGCGGCCGGGCCGCCCGCCCCCCGTACGATCGTGGGCCATGGAGATGACGACCGCCCTGTGGTCCTTCGCCCTCGTGGTGGGCCTGCTGACGCTCACCCCGGGCCTGGACACCGCCTTGATCCTGCGCACCTCGGCGCTCGGCCACCGGCGGCAGGCCTGGGGCGTGGTGCTCGGCATCCAGACCGGCACCCTGCTGTGGGGAGCGCTCACCTCGGCCGGTGTGACGGCACTGCTCACCGCCTCGCAGCTGGGCTACGAGATCCTGCGCTGGGCCGGCGCCGCGTACCTGGTGTGGATGGGCGTGGGGATGCTCCGCTCCCGCGCCCGCCCGGAGCCCGCGGACGACACCCCGGCGGACACCCCCGCGGACACCCCGGCCGGTGGTCTCGCCGCGGGCTGGCGGCGCGGCCTGCTGACCAATCTGCTCAACCCCAAGGTGGGCGTCTTCTACGTGGCGGTGCTGCCGCAGTTCATCCCGGCGGGCGCCCCGCACTTCGCCGCCGGTGTGGCGCTGACCTGCGTGCACGTGGTCGAGGGCCTGCTCTGGTCGACGGTCCTGGTGGGCTTCGCCCGGGCCCTGCGCGGCTGGCTGCGCCGCCCGGCCGCGCGCCGGGCGATGGACCGGGTGACGGGCCTGGCCGTGGTCGGCTTCGGTGTGAGGCTCGCGGTCTCCGACTAGCCGGGTTCCGTCCGGCCGATCGTGCGACCGGGACACGGGAACGTCCGCTCCGGCAGGTCCGGGCCGGAGCGGTCGCGGCCGGCGCCCGGGGCCGATCCGCCGCCGGCCCCGGGCCCTGAAGGGGGCCGGGCCCGGGGAACACCGGGGCGGGGACGCAGCTCGAGCACGCCCGAACGGTCGGTGAGCCGCTCCCGGTAGTCTCTGGCGGTCGCACTTCTCGGGGGGATCGTGCTGGTCGTCATTGCCTTCCTGGTGGGCTGTCTGCTCACCGCACTCGTGCTGCGCGCGCCCGCCCGGCGGGCGGCCACGGCGGCCGAGGTGTCCGCCCGCGCCGCCGCACGCTCGGCCGCCGACGCCGACGCCGACGCCGACGCCGACGCCGCCGCTGACGCCGCCGCCGACGCCGCCTCAACGGCCGCGGCGCTCCGGGCCGGTGGCCCGTCGGCCGCCACGCCACGGCCGGAGCCCTCACGGCCGAAACACCCGCGGCCCGCGCGGAGCACCGCGCCGCGGGACGCCGTGCCGGTTCCCGGGGGGAAGCCCAGTGCCGGGCCCTTCTCCGGCGCGCAGGACGGCGCCGAGGAGACCGAGGAGCGGTTCAGGGTCGCCCTGCCCGTGCCCGGTGCCGCCGCCGTCGCCGAGCTCACGGTGCGGCTCTCCGAACGGGCCTTCCTCTCCATCTCGCCGCTCACCAGCACCGCCGAGCGCACGCGGACCCACGACCGGCTCACCGGCGGCTGGGCCGTCTCCCACCGCTCCCTGGGCCTGATCACCGCCGACGTGACCCACCTGCGGGTCAACGGCCGTGGCGGCCCCCGGGAGTGGACCGTGCGGCTGCTGCCCCCGTCGGAGGTCGAGAGCCTGCCGCCGACCTGCTCGGGCCGGGGCAGCACCGTCTTCGCCGTCCGGGACCGTGCGCCGGCCGAACTGGTCGCGGAGGTCGCCTCCGACGACTGGTCGGTCTCCTTCGCCTGCGGCTGCTGGGCCGCCGGGCCCTGCGACTGCCCGGTGCCGTCGGCCTGGTCCGGCTACCCGGACCGCACGATCACCACCGGCGCCGCCACCGGCCGACCGGCGGACGTCCTCGCCGTCCCGCGCCCCGGCCTCGTCGTGGTCGGGGTCGCCGCCGAGACCGACAGCTGGCACCTGCGCCTGCGGGCCGCCGGACCCGCGAAGGAGTGAGCACCGGCCCGGGCTGCGGCCGACCGGTCGGCCACCCGGTTGCGGAGCGTGCCCGCGGATCGCACTGCGGAAAAGGCCTTGTGCGAAGTACCTTCCCGCGCCCGTCCCTCCGGCGGTCGTGGGCGGTCGGCGAGCGCACGACGGCCCGGCCGGCGCGGCCGCACCGGGAGTGCGCTCAGCGGCCCACGCGGCCGAGGCCCTCGCGGAGGTCGTCCGGGGTCATGCAGATGTGCATGTCGATGTGGGCGTTGAACTCCAGCCAGAACGGCTCGCAGATCGCGACCACGGCGGCCTCGTCGGCGACGTCGACGACCACGATCTGGCAGCGCCGCCCGTTGCGCGGGAAGGCGTAGGCCGCCTCGGGCTTCAGGTCGGCCATGATCTGGTTGAACCTCGCCATGATGGCGCCGTCCGCGACGGCCCGGTTGGCCGTCTGGGTGTCGAGTTCGATCTCCAGCAGCGCGCGCATGGCGGTGCCCCTTCCCGGGCGCGGACGAGGGCCCGGACGAGTCCTCGGTTCCAGCGTGCTCCGCTCCCGGGGGGCTCGCAATTCACCCGGTCGGCGGTACCGGGTGGCCGTCCGGGCGGTTCGGGGGCTGCACTGGGAGGCGGCCGGGCGGTGAGCGGACGCCGCCCCGGAGCGAGGCAGCGCAGGACACGCGGGCAGCGCAGGACAGGAGTCTCCCGATGGCGGTCATCGTGGTGTTCGAGCTTCCCGGGGTCAGCCGGGAGCAGTACGAGGAGTCGGTGGACCGGCTGACCGGCGGTTCCGGGCTGAACCGGCCCGAGGACTGGCCGGTGCGCGGGCTGCTGACGCACGCGGCCGGCCCGCTGCCGGACGGCGCGGGCTGGTACGTGACCGATGTCTGGGAGTCCCGGGAGGCCTTCGAGCACTTCGCGGCGGTGCTGCTGCCGATCCTCCGCGAGGTGGGGATCGAGGGCGGCCCGCCGCTGATCTGCGAGGCCCACAACGTGGTGCGCTGACCGCCCCGCGTGCTCCGGAACGGTTTCAGGCGGCGTGCGGCGCGCGGTCCCGGCGGTCCGCCGTCTTCCCGTTGCCCTCGGCCGCCGCCCGGTCCTGCGCCAGGTCGTGGTGGATCGGCCCGGTACCGGCGCTCAGCGGCAGGCAGCTGCCGCCGCGCCGGTGGGCGACGATCTCGGCGGCGACGGAGACGGCCGTCTCCTCGGGGGTGCGGGCGCCGAGGTCGAGGCCGATGGGCGAGCGCAGCCGCCCGATCTCGGCATCGGTCAGTCCGGCCGCGCGCAGTCCGGCCTCGCGCTCGCGGTGGGTGCGGCGCGAGCCCATCGCGCCGACGTAGCCGACCGGCAGCCGCAGCGCTCGCTCCAGCAGCGGGAGGTCGAACTTGGCGTCGTGGGTGAGCACGCAGAGCACGGTCCGGCCGTCCAGCCGGTCCAGCTGGGTGTCCAGGTAGCGGTGCGGCCAGTCGACGACCACCCGGTCGGCCTCGGGGAAGCGCCGTTCGGTGGCGAAGACGGGCCGGGCGTCGCAGACGGTGACGTCGTAGCCGAGGAACTTGCCGATCCGCACCACCGCGGCGGCGAAGTCGATCGCGCCGAACACCAGCATCCGCGGCGCGGGCACGTACGACTCCACGAAGAGGGTGACGGTGCCCTGCCCGTGCTCGTCGCAGGGGCGTCCGTCCAGGCCGAGGACGAGCCGGCCGGTGCGGCCGGCGTCGAGCATGGCCCGGGCCTCGGCGACGACGGAGCGCTCCAGCGGGGCGGCCACGGAGGGTGCGGGGGAGAGCAGGCCGTGGTGGGTGTCGGCGGTGACGGCGACGGTGGCGCCGAGCAGTCCGGCCGGTCCGGCGACCACCCGGGCCAGTGCCACCGGGGTGCCGTCGGCGATCAGCGCGATACCGGCGTCGAGGGCCGGGTCGGCCCCGGGACGCACCGGCTGGACGAAGACGTCCAGCACCCCGCCGCAGGTCAGGCCGACGGCGAAGGCGTCCTCGTCGCTGTAGCCGAAGCGTTCGAGCACGGGTTCGCCGGACTCGATCGCGGCCCGGCACAGCTCGTAGACGGCCCCCTCGACGCAGCCGCCGGAGACGCTGCCGATCGCCTCGCCGTCCGCGTCGACGGCGAGCGCGGCGCCCGGGTCGCGCGGAGCGCTGCCGGTGACCCCGACGACGGTGGCCACGGCGAAGGAGCGGCCGGACGTGTGCCAGGCCAGCAGCTGCTCGGCGATGTCCTGCATGACGGAAGCTCCTTTGCGCTTTCGAGGGTAGTCAATCGGGTGCGGAGGGGCCGGACGGGACGGGCGGGCCGAGCAGGCTCGGAGGGGCCGTACGGGACGGGCAGGCCGGGCGGGACGGGCGGGACGGGCGGTCCCGCCGCCGTACGGGAGAACGATCCCGTACGGCGGCGGGTACTCCGGGAGCGGGCCCGGCGCGGTCCGGTCAGTGCACGCCGAGCCAGGACTTGACCGGGCCGAGCGCGAAGTAGACGACGAACACGCCGGTGAGGATCCACATCAGCGCCCCGGGCTCGCGCCACCGCCCCCGGCCGGCCTTGATCACCGTGTAGGAGATCACGCCGGCCGCGACACCGGCGGTGATGCTGTAGGTGAAGGGCATCAGCGTGCAGGTGAGGAAGGCCGGGATGGCCACCTCGCGGTCGGACCAGTCGATGTGCCGGGCCTGACTCATCATCATCGATCCGATGACGACCAGCGCCGCCGAGGCCACCTCGACCGGCACGATGGCGGCCAGCGGCGAGAAGAAGAGCATCAGGGCGAACAGTGCGCCGGTGACGGTGGAGGCGAGTCCGGTGCGGGCGCCGTCGCCGACGCCGGTCGCGGACTCGACGAACACGGTCTGCCCGGAGGCGCCGGCCAGGCCGCCGACCGCGCCGCCGGCGCCGTCGATGAACAGGGCCTTGGAGAGTCCGGGCATCCGGCCGCGCTTGTCGGCGAGTCCGGCCTCGGTGCCGACGCCGATGATGGTGGCCATCGCGTCGAAGAAGCCGGCCAGGACGAGGGTGAAGACCGCCACCGAGGCGCTGATCGCGCCCAGGCCCTGGCCGCCGAAGGCGCCGAACAGGTCGACGTCGCCGAACAGGCTGAAGTCGGGCGCGGCGACCGGCGAGCCGGGCCAGACCGGTGCGGAGTTGCGCCAGGCGTCGGCGGGTACGTCGGCCAGCTTGTTGACGATCATCGCGACCACGGTGCCGCCGGCGATGCCGATGAGGATCGCGCCGCGGACGTTGCGGGCCATCAGCACGAAGATGGCGAGCAGGGTGAGGCAGAAGATCAGGACCGGCCAGCCGGCGAGTTCACCGGCCGGGCCGAGCGAGAGCGGGGTGGGTCCGCCGGTGTGCATGACGCCGGCCTTGAAGAGGCCGATCACGGTGACGAACAGGCCGATGCCGATGGTGATGGCGTGCTTGAGCGGCAGGGGTATGCCGTTCATGATCTTCTCGCGCAGGCCGGACACCACCAGCAGCACGATCAGCAGGCCGTAGATGACGCACAGGCCCATCGCCTGCGGCCAGGTGGTGTGCGGCACCACCAGGGCCGAGACGGCGCCCGAGACGGAGAGGCCGGCGGCGAGGGCGAGCGGCACGTTGCCGACCACGCCCATCAGGATCGTGGTGACGGCCGCCGCGAGCGCGGTGGCGGTGGTGAGCGCCGCGTGGTCCAGCTTGACGCCGGTGACGTCGGCGCCGCTGAGGATCAGCGGGTTCAGCAGGATGATGTACGCCATCGCCATGAAGGTGGTGAGACCACCCCGGAGTTCGTTGGCGAGGGTCGAGCCCCGGGCGGAGATCTTGAAGTAGGCGTCCAGCGCGTTCCTGGGCGCGGCCGGGGGCGACGTGGGGGTGTCGTTCCCGGTGGCCTCGACGGCCTCGGTGGGTCTGTCTGCAGTGGTGCCGGGCTCCGTGGGGATCCTGGTCATGTCCACTCCCAAGTGTCAAAGGGGGTTGGGGTGGGCGAGCCGACCTGGCAGCCAGGCGACGAAGGCGTGGCACAGGGGGACGATTCGACTCACGTTGCACGGGTGGTTCGGGCCGGCGCCCGGCCCCGGCGTGGGCGGGCGGCGGTCCTGGTGCGGTGGCAGTGCGGTGGCGCCGCGGGTGGCAGTGCCGTGGTGGTGCCGGGTGGTGCCGTGCAGATCGTGCGGGCCGTGCGGTCGCGCACCGTACGGGTGGTACGGGCCGTGCGCGGGTGGTGCGGGTCGTTAAGAGTGGTGCTGGTGGTGCGGGCCGTGCTGGTGGTGCTCGGCCCCGGGGCGGCGGGGAAGACCGGACGCCGCCCCGGGGAGTCGTGGGGGTGTGGGGTGTGGGGGCGGTGCGGGTTACAGCTCCCCGGGCCGTTCGGTGGTCAGGTGCTCGGGCCGGACCGGGATCCGGCGCAGCGCCAGACCGGTGGCGTTGCGGATGGCGGCCACGATGGACGGCGTCGCCGAGACGGTCGGCGCCTCGCCCACCCCGCGCAGCCCGTACGGCGCGTGCGGGTCGGGGAGTTCGAGGATCTCCACCGGGATCGGCGGGGTGTCCAGGATGGTGGGGATGAGGTAGTCGGTGAAGGACGCGTTGCGCACCTTGCCGTCCCGCACGATGATCTCCTCCATCACCGCCAGCCCGAGCGCCTGGGTGCAGCCGCCCTGGATCTGGCCCACCACCGAGAGCGGGTTGAGCGCCTTGCCGACGTCCTGGACGGCGGTCAGCTCGACCACCTTGACCAGGCCCAGTTCGACGTCCACGTCGACCACCGCGCGGTTGGCGCAGAAGGTGTACTGGACGTGGCCGAAGCCCTGCCCGGTCTCCTTGTCGAACGGGACGGTCGGGCGGTGGTGGTGCTCGCGGGTGAGGTCGATGGCGTCGTCGCCGAGCAGGTCGACCATGGAGACCAGGGCGCCCGCCGACTCGGAGACGACCTTGCCGCCGGACAGGGTGAGGTCCTGCTGGGTCCAGCCGTAGCGGCGCCGGCCCTTCTCGATCAGCTCGCGCTTG
Organism: Kitasatospora sp. NPDC089913; assembly: GCF_044748625.1. Classification (NCBI taxonomy): domain Bacteria; kingdom Bacillati; phylum Actinomycetota; class Actinomycetes; order Kitasatosporales; family Streptomycetaceae; genus Kitasatospora; species Kitasatospora sp. NPDC089913. The sequence goes on from NZ_JBIVGI010000056.1 coordinate 22,176, forward strand.
ACCGCCTCGGCGGCCAGCTTGACCGCGCCGCCCGTCATGTAGGTCTGGCGGGAGGCGGAGGTCGAACCGGCCGAGCCCACCTCGGTGTTGGCGGGGTGGATGGTCACCTGCTCGACGCCCAGCTCGGTCCGCGCGATCTGGGCGTGCACGGTGACGCCGCCCTGGCCGACCTCGGCCATCGCGGTGTGCACCAGCGCGACCGGCTCGCCGCCGATCACCTCCAGCCGCACCCGGGCGGTGGAGTAGTCGTCGAAGCCCTCGGAGAAGCCGACGTTCTTGATGCCGACCGAGTAGCCGACGCCGCGCACGATGCCCTCGCCGTGCGAGGTGTTGGACAGCGCGCCGGGCAGCAGCCGCACGTCCAGGTCGTCGGTGTCGAGCGGCGGCGGCAGCGGCATGTCCTTGACCCGGCGGAGCAGTTCGGCGACCGGCGCGGGCGCGTCGATCTCCTGGCCGGTGGGCATCAGGTCGCCCTGCGTCATGGCGTTGAGCTGACGCAGCTCGACCGGGTCCATGCCCAGTTCGGCGGCCAGCCGGTCCATCTGGGTCTCGTAGCCGAACGCCGCCTGCACCGCGCCGAAGCCGCGCATCGCCCCGCAGGACGGGTTGTTGCTGTAGAGCGCGATCGCATGCATCCGCACGTTCGGGACGACGTAGGGGCCGTGGCCGAGCGAGGCCGCGTTGCCGACCACGGCGGGCGAGGCGGAGGCGTAGGCGCCGCCGTCCAGCACGATCCGGGCGTCGGCGTAGACCAGCTTGCCGTCCCGGGTGGCGCCGTGCTCGTAGTACATCTTCGCCGGGTGGCGGTGCACATGGCCGAAGAAGGACTCGTCCCGGGAGTAGACGATCTTGACCGGCTTGCCGGTGCGCTGGGCCAGCAGACAGGCGTGGATCTGCATCGAGAGGTCCTCGCGGCCGCCGAAGGCCCCGCCGACACCGGCCAGGGTGAGCCGGACCTTCTCCTCCGGCAGCCCGAGCACCGGCGCCATCTGCTGGCGGTCCACGTGCAGCCACTGGGTGGCGATGTAGAGGTCGATGCCGCCGTCCTCGGCCGGCACCGCGAGCCCGGACTCCGGGCCCAGGAAGGCCTGGTCCTGCATGCCGACCTCGTAGGTGCCGCTGACCACGACGTCGGCCAGGGCCCGTACCTCGTCGGTCACCCCGAGACCGGAGACCAGCTTCTGCTCGTGGCAGATGTTGCCGTACGCGTGCGACTTGTACTCGTGCGGCTCGTGGACGTAGCCGTACGTCTCCGGGTCGAGGCACTGCTCCTCGGTGACGATCGGGGTCAGCACCTCGTACTCGACCTTGATCTTCTTCACCGCGCGGCGGGCGGTCTCCGGGTGGTCGGCGGCCACCAGCGCGATCGACTCGCCGTGGTACCGGATCCTGTCGATCGCCAGCGCGGGCTGGTCGGCGATCTCCAGGCCGTAGTACTTGGCGCCGGGGATGTCCTCGTGGGTGAGCACGGCGTACACACCGGGCACGGTGAGCGCCTCGGAGATGTCCACGGAGAGGATGTTCGCCCGGGGGTGCGGCGAGCGCAGCGCCATGCCCCAGAGCATGTCCTCGTGCCACATGTCGGAGGAGTACGCGAACTCGCCGCGCACCTTCAGCGTGCCGTCCGGGCGCAGCGGCGAGCCGCCGATGCCGTCCTTGCTGGACTGCCGGATGTCCTGGAGGTTCTTCTGGCCCTGGATGGTGCGGGCCTCGTTCCGGACTGCGGTCCGGGCCTCGCTCCTGGCCTCGTTCCCGGCCTTGCTCCGGAGGCCGCCGTCCCGGTCGTTCGTCCGCGCGTTCATTCCGCCACCGCCCCACCGGCGTGGGAGCCGGCGCACTTGCGGGCGGACGCCAGCCGCACCGCGTCCATGATCTTCTCGTAGCCGGTGCACCGGCACAGGTTGCCCGACAGGGCCTCGCGGATGTCCGCGTCGGACGGCTGGGCGTCCTGCGCCAGCAGCGCGTCGGTCTGCACCAGCAGACCGGGCGTGCAGAAGCCGCACTGGACGGCACCCGCGTCCACGAACGCCTGCTGGACCAGGCCCAGCTCGCCGTCCTCGCCGCCGAGCCCCTCGACGGTGCGCACCTCGCGGTCCTGCACCTGGCCGGCCGCGACCAGACAGGAACAGACCGGCACGTCGTCCAGGTAGACGGTGCAGGAACCGCACTCGCCCTGCTCGCAGGCGTTCTTCGAACCGGGCAGGCCGACGCGTTCGCGCAGCACGTAGAGCAGGCTCTCGCCCTCCCACACGTCGTCGGCCTCGACCGGCTTGCCGTTGGCGGTGAACGTGACCCTCATGCCGCGCTCCTGATCTGCTTGCGGTAGTCGTTCCAGGTCCAGGTGAGCGTGCGCCGTGCCATCACGGCGAGCGCGTGCCGCCGGTAGTCGGCGGTGCCCCGGACGTCGTCGATCGGGGAGGCGGCGGCCTTGACCAGCTCGCCGAACCGCTGGATCACCTCGGCCCCCAGCAGCTCCCCGCTCTCCCACAGGCCGCGCTCGGCGAGCACGTCCCGCAGGTACTCCTCGGCCTCCACGGCGCGGCGCGGGGTGGGCGCGGCCGAACCGATGCCGGTGCCGACGGTGCCGGTGCGCGGGTGCAGGGCGAAGCCGAACGCGCAGACCGCGATCACCATCGCGTTGCGAGTGCCGATCTTGGAGAACTGCTGCGGACCGTCGGCGACCGGGATCCGCACGGCGCGGATCAGCTCGTCCGGCTCCAGGCAGTTGCGCTTCACCCCGACGTAGAAGTCGTCGATCGGGATCAGCCGGGTGCCGCGGACCGAGGCCGCCTCGACCAGGACGTCCCGGCCGGCCGCCAGCAGCGCCGGGTGGGAGTCGCCGGCCGGCGAGGCCGCGCCCAGGTTGCCGCCGACGCCGCCGCGGTTGCGGATCTGCGGGGATCCGACGGTGTGGGCGGCCAGCGCGAGGCCGGGCAGCGGGCCGGACAGCTCGTCGATGATCCGGCTGTAGGGGACGGCTGCGCCGAGTCGGACCACCTCGCCGTCGTTCGACCACTCGGTGAGCTCGGTGACGCGGTTCAGGTCGAGAATCGCGGGTGGCCGGTGCACGTCGAAGTTCATCTCGACCATGACGTCCGTACCGCCCGAGACGGGCAGCGCGGCCGGGTGTTCGGCCTTCGCCGCGAGCGCCTCGTCCCAAGTGGCGGGCCGAAGGAACTCCATGCGGGTGTCTCCTCAAGTCGTCGCCGTCCGGACGGGTGGGCACAGTGCCCGGCCCGGTCGCCCGGGCCCCGGTGTTCGCACCGGGACCTCCGCGTCGTCGCCTCCGCGTCGGTTCCCGGTCACCGGGGTGTGTCCGGCGGCGTGTGGCCAGTGAACCGCTGTGACGGGGGCCACTGGCAGTCACCGATGGCATGAAGCCCCGGCTGTGGTCCCGCCCGGCATCCTGTACGTTCCTCTAAGAAGCACGATCTCGCAGCCCAGCCGTCGGCCGGGCCACACCTACGACCGTAATCCGGCCGTGATTCCCGAGCTACGGCCTCGTGATCCGGGCACCCGTTGGGACGTAACGCCGAGCACGGATGTTCGGGCACACTGTCACCCCGGACCGAGCCCTCGGACCGCCCCCACCCCCGCCACCTGCCCGTTAGGAGCCTCCGGATGCGTGTCCGTGACCTGCTCGCCCCCGGCGCCCCGCGCCTGCGTCTGCTCGCGGCCGAGGAGGAGCTGGACCGGCAGGTCAGCGGGGTCATGACGACCGACCTGCACGACCCGGGGCGCTATCTGCACGGCGGCGAGCTGGTCCTCACCGGCATGCTCTGGCGCACCGCCCCGGCCGACTCGGAGCGCTTCGTGCGCACCATCGTGGCCGGCGGCGCGGTCGCCCTGGCGGCCGGCGAGGCCGAGGTCGGCCCCGTGCCCGAGGACCTCGTCGAGGCCTGCCGCCGGCACCGGATGCCACTGCTGGCCGTCCCCGACGACATCGCCTTCGGCACCGTCACCGAGTTCGTCGGCCGCCAGGTCTCCGCCGACCGGGCCGCCGACCTGGCGGCCCTGGTCGACCGGCACCGGCTGCTGGTCTCGGCGGCCGGCGGCGGCGGTCTGGACGCCGTCCTCGACCTGCTCGGCGGCGACCTCGACCTCGACTGCTGGGTGCTCACCCCCACCGGAGCGGTGATCGCCGGCCCCGTCGACCGGCTCCCGGCCGCCGACCGGGACCAGCTGATCCGCGCCCACCTCGCCGCCCAGCGCCAGCGCCGCCGCCCCCCGCACCGGGCCCGCCTCGCGGCCGGCGCCTACTCGCTGCTGCCCGCGCCGGCCGCGCCCGAGGCCGAGGCGCCGCTCGCCGACTGGGTGCTCGCGGTCGCGGGCGACGTCACCGAGTGGACCGCGAAGCGCCAGCAGCTCGCCGAGAACCTGGCCCGGCTGGTCGCCGCCGAACGCCAGCGCCGGGACGAGGGCCGCCGGCTGCGCCGCCGCCTCGCCGACGAGGTGCTCACCCTGCTCCAGCGCGACGCGGACCCGGCCGAGATCAGCCGCACCCTGTATGCGTCCTCGGCGATGGCCGCCCGTTACGAGAGCCGCGAGCCGAAGCCGCAGGCCCCGGAGGGCTCCTGGCTGGTGCTCAGTGCCGAGGGCACCGGTCTGCCCGAGGGCGCGGTGCGGGCGGTCCTGGAGGAGGCGCTCGGCGGCACCACCGACCGGGCGCTGGTGGCCGGGGCCGGGGCCGGCGCGGTGGTGGTGCTCCCCGCGCTGGACAGCCCGGTGCCCGCCGACACCCTGCGCGAGCTGCTCGCCCCGCTGGAGGCCGGGCTCGGTTCGGAGGGGCGGATCACCCTCGGGGTCTCGGCCCCCGCCAAGGAGGCGGTCGGCCTGCGCGGCGCGCTGGAGGAGGCCCGGCACGCCCGCCGGATCGCCGCCGCCAGGGTCGGCCGGGTCTGCGTGGCCGGGCCGGAGGAGCTGGCCTCGCACGTGCTGCTGCTCGCCGCCGTGCCGGACGAGGTGCGCCGGGCCTTCCGCAGCCGGCTGCTGGACACCGTGATCGCCTACGACATCGAGCACCAGGCGGACCTGGTCCGCACGCTGGAGGCGTTCCTCCGTTCGGACGGTTCGTGGACCAGGTGCGCCGCGCAGCTGCACGTCCACGTCAACACCCTGCGGTACCGGATCGGCCGCATCGAGGAGTTGACCGGACGCGACCTGTCCCGGCTGGAGGACCGGGTGGACTTCTACCTGGCCCTCGAACTCGCCTGACGGTCCCCCCGGACGCCGGCGGGCCCCCCCCCCCCCGCCCCGGGGGGCCCCCCCCCCCCCCGGGGGGGGCGGCGGGGGGGGGGGGGGTTGGGGGGCGCCCCCACCAACACCCCCCGCCCCCAGGCCAGCCCCAC
>NZ_JBIVGI010000057.1:0-16749 GCF_044748625.1 Kitasatospora sp. NPDC089913
GGCCCCACCCAATTTCCGGGGCCTCCTCCGGCTTGGGGGTGGCGAGCCTCCAACCCCACCACGGGGGGTGGTGTGGTAAGTCGGCCGGGCCGACTTCCCACTCCGAGACACTCAACATCGCCGAGTGCGATCGCCGCTCCGGTTTGCGAGAGGCGGGCTGACGCATGGTCGGCTGCCCTCGCCCGAGCTGGGCGAGGGCAGCCCGCCGGCCTCGGATCAGGGCTGGTACCTCGCGTACGGTCAGGCGTCGTCGAGGAGTTTGCGGGCGGCTGAGGGTGCGGTCGATCTCGGCGCCGGGGCGGGCGAGGCGGTCGGCGGCGGCGCGCTGTGGGTTGTCGAGCGCGAACCCGGCCTCCCGGGCCGCCCGTTCGTAGGTTTCCAGCATCCGCCCCGCCCCCTGTCGGTACGCGGCCGGCCGGTACGTCCCCCGTCGGCGCACCATGATCACTTCAGGTTGGGCCCGCGCGCCGGAAGTCGGACCGGCCGACTTCCTATGCAGGAGGGCGGCTGGCGGCGTCGAGGCGGCGGACCAGTTCGCGCAGGGCGCGCAGTTCGCGGTCGAGGGCCTGGGTGCCGGCGGTGGTGAGGGTGACCCAGGTGCGGGGGCGGCGGCCGGCGTAGCCCTTGTTCACGGCGACAAGTCCGGAGTCCTCCAGGACCTTCAGGTGCCGGGAGAGGTTGCCGTCGGTGAGCCCCAGCTCCTGCTTGAGGAAGGCGAAGTCGACACTCTCCGCCTCGCGGGCGATCGCCAGGACCCCGAGGCGGACCCGCTGGTGGACGGTGTCGTCCAGGGCCAGGGTCGGGTGCTGTTCCTCGGTGTCGTCCGTGACGCTCATGGGCCGACCGTACGGGATGCGGCGGACGTGCGACGCTCGGCGGCCCACTGGGCCAGGCCGGGGGCCAGCAGCACGGCGGCGAGCAGCAGGGCCTTCGACCGGGGGTCGTCGAGCCACGGAAGCCGGCTGCCGTCCCCGGACGCGCCGAGGAAGACGGTGAGCAGCACGGCGTGGACGAGGCCCGTGGCGGCCACAAGCGGGCTGCGCTCGGTCAAGCCGAGGATCAGCAGGCCGATGCCGAGCACGTACCAGGGCGAGGCGTAGTCGTTCCCGAGAACGGAGAGTGAGAACGGCACCCGTTGGGCGAAGGCCAACGTGAGCACAACGGCGGTGACCACGACGGTGGCCGCGGCCGTGGCACCGAGCCAGGCGCTGCGATGCGGGACGATGCCGCGGGCCTCGCCGCGCCGCCGGTACCAGCGGGCCAGTACGAACCAGGCCAGCGGGAGCAGTGCGAACCAGATCCCCCAGGCCAGGAGGCGCAGGATCGCACCGTCGAAATCGCTGGTCACGCAAGGGCTGTCGGGTGCGCCGTGCTGCACGCAGAGGCCGGTGTACTCCGCGTAGGCGAAGGCCGGGTACGAGGTGATGGTCCGACCGGTGGCGCCGAAGTTGTACGCCTCCCGCGCGATCGGGACGGCGGCCAGGGCCAGCAGTCCGAGGCCGAGCAGCGGGACGCCCGCGCCTCCTAGCTGGGTCCGGGCCCGGGCGCGCAGGCCCTTCGTGGCGGCGAGCAGTGCGGCCGGGTCGTCCCGGTGCAGTGTGTCCATGGTCCACCCCTGGTGACGTTGTGTCAGTGGCTAGACTTTGCATTGCAAAGTAGATTGCAGTCAAGAGTTCATGGGACGGCAAAGCAAAGGGCCCGTCGCACGGTGCGACGGGCCCTGTCGGAGGCGGTGGGTGTTCAGCGGGCGGCGAGGGTCTCCAGGACGCGTTCCAGCGAGGTGCCGAGGCCCCAGCGGGCGGCGAGCGACTCCAGGGTCATTGGGTCGAGGGGCTCGGTCGGCAGGGCCGGGTCGAAGTCGGGCAGCGGGGCGTCGGTGGCGACCCGGACCACGGTCGGCGCCACGTCCAGGTAGGCCGCCGCCTCCAGGATGTTGCGGCGCCGGGCCGGGGTGAGCGCGGAGCCGATGTCCTGGGCGGCGGCGCGGATGCCGGCGAGGTCGCCGTACTCGTGGATCAGCTGGGCCGCCGTCTTCTCGCCGATGCCCTTGACGCCGGGCAGGCCGTCGCTCGGGTCGCCGCGCAGGGCGGCCAGGTCGGCGTACTGGGCGCCGCCCACGCCGTACTTCTCCCGGAGCAGCGCGTCGTCGGTGACCTGGAGGTTGCCCATGCCCTTGACGGGATAGAGCACGGTGATCCCCCGGGCGTCGTCGACCAGCTGGAACAGGTCGCGGTCGCCGGTGACGATCTGCACCGGTCCGGTGGCGCGCGCGGTCAGGGTGCCGATCACGTCGTCCGCCTCGTAGTCGGCGGAGCCGATCCGGGCGATGCCGAGCGCGTCCAGCACCTGTTCGATCACCGGGACCTGCGGGGCGAGGGTGTCCGGCACCTCCTCCGCGCCGTCCTCGGCGGCCTCGGCGACCCGGTGGGTCTTGTAGGAGGGGATGAGGTCCACCCGCCACTGCGGCCGCCAGGCGGCGTCCATGCAGGCGACCAGTTGGTCGGGCCGGTGGCCGTGGACCAGCCGGGCGATGAAGTCCAGCAGGCCCCGGACGGCGTTGACCGGCTCACCCTGCGGCGAGCGCAGGGTGTCCGGTACGCCGAAGTAGGCCCGGAAGTACAGGCTGGCGGAGTCGAGCAGCATCAGGCGGGGTGCGGTCACGCCTTCGATCATGCCGCACCCGGCGGACAGCGAGGCCCCACCGGCCCGGCCAACCCCTAGTGCTTGTGCGGGCCGGCGCGGTGGACCGGGCCGTGGGCGTCGGCGCAGTGTTCGGCGGCGAGTTCGCCCGCGGTGGTGATCTGCAGCAGCGCGCCGGCCTCGTCCTCGCCGACGTGGTCGACCTGGAGGGTGCTGTGGGTGATCCCGTACTCGCCGGCCAGCCGGCCCTGGAGTTCGCGCCGTACGGCGTGGCAGTCGCCGCCCGGGGTGACCAGGATGTGCGCGGAGAGCGCCGGCTGCCCCGAGGTGATCTCCCAGATGTGAAGGTCGTGGATCTCCTCGACCAGGGGCTGGTCGACCAGCCGGTCGGCCACCGCGTCCGGGTCGATCCCCGCGGGCGCGGCCTCCAGGAAGATCCGTCCGGAGTCGCGGACCAGGCCGATGCCCGCCTTCAGCATCAGCGCGACCACGATCAGCGAGGCGATCGAGTCGGCCCGGGCGAAGCCGGTGGTCACCACGATCAGACCGGCCACGGCGGTGGCGATGAACGCGTACAGGTCGGTCAGGACGTGCTGGAAGGCGCCCTCGACGTTCAGCGAGCTGCGGTTGGCCTTGGACATGCACCAGGTGGCGGCCACGTTCACCACGATCCCGACCAGTGCGGTGATCAGGACCAGCGAACCGGTCACCTCCGGCGGTTCGAGCAGCCGGCTGATCGCCTCGTAGCCGAGCCAGGCCGACAGCAGCAGCAGCGTGACCCCGTTGGCCTGGGCGGAGAGGATCTCGGCGCGCTTGAGCCCGTAGGTGTAGCCGCCGCGCGCGGGGCGGGCGGAGAGCCGCATGGCGATCAGCGCCAGCACGATCGAGGCGGCGTCGGTGAGCATGTGGGCGGCGTCCGAGATCAGCGCCAGCGACTGGGCGGCGAAGCCCACCACCACCTCGCCGGCCATGAACACCACGATCAGTGCGAGCGCGCTCAGCAGCCACCGGCGGTCGGCGTCGGCGGCCACGCCGTGCGAATGGCCGCCGTGGCCGCCCCGGCCGCCGTGCTGGTGGTCATGCTCATGATCATGCTGGGAGTGCTCGTGGCCGGCCATCGAAGTCCTCTCCTGGAGCCCATGAACGCGTGGGGGTAAGGGGCGGTGTCCGTGACCGCCCCGCACCCGAAGTGAACCGCACATCGAACGAAGATCCAAAGGCTGCATTGGAGACCGTTGTCATTGCCGCGTCGTAACCCTCGTGGGGTATCGTCCCGCCGTCGTTGACCAGGGGAGAAGCGCATGGGGCCGGACGGGCGCAGCGGAGGGGCCGAACGGGTGGTCGGCCTCGGCACGATCGCCCGCGAGTGGGGCCGGATCGGGATCACCGGCTTCGGCGGGCCGCCCGCGCACATCCTGCTGCTGCGCCGGCTCTGCGTGGAGCGGCGGCGGTGGCTGACCCCCGAGGAGTTCGAGGACGGCATCGCGGCGACCAATCTGCTGCCCGGTCCGGCCTCCACCCAGCTGGCCGTCCTGACCGCGTGGCGGCTGCGCGGCGCGCCCGGCGCGCTGGTCGGCGGGGTCTGCTTCGTCGGGCCCGGGCTGGTGCTGATCCTCGCGCTGGCGGCGCTGTTCCTGGCCGGCGACCCGCCGCTCTGGGTGCTCGGCGCGGCGGCCGGCGCCGGGGCGGCGGTACCGGCGGTCGCGGTGCAGGCGGCCACCTCGCTGGTCCCGGCGAGCCTCGGCCGGATCGGCCGGACCGGGGCCGCCCGTGCCCGCTGGGCCGGGTACGCGCTGGCCGGGGCGGTGGCGGCGGTGCTGACCGGGCCCTGGCTGGTCCTGGTACTGATCGCCGCCGGACTGGCCGAGATCGCCGTCCGGGGCGGAAGGGGCGACCGGGAACCAGGCGGACCAGGCGGACCGGGCGGGCCCGGCGGACCGGGCGCCCGGTCCGGGCTGCCGCTCGCCACCGGGCCGCTCGCCCTCGGCGGGCTCGGCGGGCTCGGGGCGGTGGCCTGGGTGGCGTTCAAGGTGGGCGCGCTCTCCTACGGGGGAGGGTTCGTGATCATCCCGCTGATGCGGGACGACGCGGTCAACCGCTACCACTGGATGACCGACGGACAGTTCCTCAACGCCGTAGCCCTCGGCCAGGTCACCCCGGGGCCGGTGGTGCACACCGTCGCGGCGGTCGGCTACGCGGCGGCCGGGCTCGGCGGCGGCCTGCTCGCGGCGGCGGTCGCGTTCGCGCCGTCCTTCCTCTTCGTGCTCCTCGGCGGCCGTCACTTCGACCGGCTCCGGGCCGACCGGCGGGTGCGGGACTTCCTCACCGGCGCCGGACCGGCCGTGACCGGCGCCATCGCCGGCTCCGCGCTGCCGCTGGCCGCTTCGCTCGGGTACGGCTGGCAGTGGGGCGTGCTGGCGGGGGCGCTGCTCTGGCTGGTGCTCGCCCGGCGGGGCGTGGTGCTCGCCCTGCTGGCCGCCGGCGCGGCCGGGGTGCTCGCCGTGGCCGCCGGACTGCCGCCGGCCTGAGCGGCCGACGGTTTGCACCGCGGACGGCCCGCGCTGCAGACGGCCCGAGAGGGCAACGGCCCGCGCTGCCGACGGCCCGAGCAGGCAACGGCCTGCGCGGCCGATGGTCCGAGCCGCCCCGGCCCCGGCCGCGCCGAACGTCCGGACCGGCGTGAACCGGGGACGGGAGCGCTCACCCGGGCGGGTGAGCCCGGTTTGCGCGCCCCCGAGCGCCTGCACCACGATCGACGCCCGTGAAGATCACCACGGCCCGGTCCGTCCACCGCCTCGCGGAACTCGCGCTCACCGAACTGTGGATGACGAACAGTCAGACCTGTGCGGACTGCCGACCGGCACGGCCCCCGGGGTCGCCCCGAAGCCCTGCCCGGGAGCGTCCCGTCCCGGCCGGCGGCGACCTCCGTCCGCCCGCGCTCGTCGTCCGCCTGTGCGCCCGGCTGCTGATGCGCCGGTCGTCCGCCGACCGGTCGCCCCCGGCCGTCGACGGCCGCTACGGCCCGGACCGGCCCGCCGACCCCCGGCCGCTCACCCTGCTGCTGCTCGGCGACTCGCTCGCCCTCGGCCCCGGAGCCGTCCCGCCCGGCGGGACCCTCGGCGCCCGTCTCGCCCGCTCCCTCGGCGAGCACCTGGACCGGCCCGTCGACCTCCGGGTCCTGGCCCGGCCCGGCGCCACCACGGACGCCCTGCGGCACCAGCTCGCCCTGGCCTCCCGGCTCAGGCCCGGCATCGCGGTAGTGGCCGTGGGCGGCGCCGACGCCCTGCTCCCGCTCCCGGTCGGCCGTGCCGCCCGCCGCTTCGTCCTGGTGCTCCGGCGGCTCCGCGACACCGGCTGGCACCCGGTCGTGGTGCCCTGCCCCGACCCCGACCCCGGCCCCGCACCCGGCCTCCGCGCCCCGGCCCGGTTGCTCGGCGCGCCCCGCGCCCGCCGCCTCGCCCGGCGCCAGATCCGCGCCGCCGAACGCACCGGGACCCCGGTCGCCCCCGCCGCCGGGCCCGGTTCCGCCGGCCCCGCCGGGCACGCCGAGTACGCCGCCCGGATGCTGCCCGCCCTCCGCGCCGCCGCCGGAACACTCCGGGCACAAGGGCCGGGCCCGGGAGCGGTGGCGGCGGCGAGGAGGGCGGGGGCGAGCGAGGAGGTCGGGGCGGGAGCCGACACCGCTGCCGACGCCGCCACCGTCACCGACGCCGTGGCCGCCACCGTCACCGACGCCGCGCCCGGTCCCGGCGGCCTCCGGCCCCGCCGCCCCGACCGTACGGCTACCCCACCTCCACCGGCTCCAGCTGCAACGACCGCGCCGCCGTCGCGGCCCGCACCAGTGCCCGCATCACCCGCAGGTCCTCACCCTGCTCCGGATGCCACTGCACCCCGAGCGTGAACCCCGGCCCCTCCACCGCCTCCACCGTCCCGTCCGGCGCGTGCGCGCACACCCGCAGCCCGGTCCCCAGCCGGTCCACCGCCTGGTGGTGGAAGGTCGGCACGGTCAGCTCCGGCTCCGGCAGCAGTCCGCCCAGCAGCGTCCCCGGTACCGGCCGCACCACGTGCGTCCCGTACCGGCCGGGCGAGCCCGCGTGCACGTCCACCGCCACCACGTCCGGCAGGTGCTGGATCAGCGTGCCCCCGCACACCACGTTGAGCACCTGCATGCCCCGGCAGATCCCCAGCAGCGGCATCCCGGCCGCCAGCGCCGCCCGCAGCAGCGCCGACTCCCAGACGTCCCGCTCGACCGTGTCCAGATCGGTCAGCGGATGCGGCGGCTGCCCGTAGTAGGCGGGGTCGATGTCCGGTCCGCCCGCGACGACCAGTGCGTCCAGCCGGGCGAGCACCTCCGGCGCGCGCTCGGGGGCGTCGGGCGGCAGCAGCACCGCGATCCCGCCCGCATTCTGTACGTAGGCGGTGTACCGCTCGGGCACCAGGGCCACCCGGCGGTCGCGCCAGTCGCTCCAACTCGCGTCCACCAGATAGGTGCTGACGCCGACAATAGGCCTGCGATCCATGGCGCGCATTCTCCTCCCGTCCCGCCCGGTCACCCGTCAACCTCGCACCTCGGCGCGCCACACCCGTCCGCCCTCTTCCGTGCTGTCAGCGCCAGGCCGTACGGTTCGCTGTGACCGCGCCGTCTCGCTGCGTGATCGAGGAACAGGAGGAGGGCCTCCACCATGTCCGACCGCACCACCGCACCCGGGGCCGCCGGGCCCGGCACCCCCCGACGGCGCGCCCCGCTCACCCTCGACGAGCTGCGCGCGCTGGTCGACGCGGGCGAGGTGCACACCGTCGCCCTGGCCTTCACCGACATGCAGGGCCGGCTCCAGGGCAAGCGCTTCGCCGCCGGTTTCTTCCTCGACGAGGTGGCCGAGCACGGTGCCGACGCCTGCGAGTACCTGCTGGCCGTGGACATCGAACTCAACACGGTTGACGGCTACGCGCTCTCCTCCTGGGAGACCGGCTACGGCGACTTCGCCATGCGCCCCGACCTGTCGACCCTCCGCCTGACCCCCTGGCAGCCCGGCACCGCGCAGGTCACCGCCGACCTCGCCGGACGCGGCGGCCACCCGGTGGCCGCCGCCCCCCGCCAGCTGCTGCGCCGCCAGATCGCCCGGCTCGCCGAGTACGGCCTCGCCGCCGACATCGGCACCGAGCTGGAGTTCCTGGTGTTCCGCGACACCTACGAACAGGCCTGGCAGGGTGGTTACCGCGGGCTGACCCCGGCCAACCTCTACAACGTCGACTACTCGCTGCTGGGCACCGCCAGGGTCGAGCCGCTGCTCTCCCGGATCCGCACCGAGATGGCCGGCGCGGGCCTGGTGGTCGAGTCCGCCAAGGGCGAGTGCAACCTCGGTCAGCACGAGATCGCCTTCCGCTACGCCGACGCGCTCACCACCTGCGACCAGCACAGCGTCTACAAGACCGGCGCCAAGGAGATCGCCGCCCAACTCGGCTGCGCACTCACCTTCATGGCCAAGTACGACCAGCGCGAGGGCAACAGCTGCCACATCCACCTGTCGCTGCGGGACGCGGTGGGCGCCCCGGCGTTCGCCGCCGCCGACGGCCGGATGACCGACACCATGCGGCACTTCCTGGCCGGGCAGCTGCTCGCGCTGCGCGAGTTCACCCTGCTGTACGCGCCCAACATCAACTCCTACAAGCGCTACCGCCCGGGCTCGTTCGCGCCGACCGCGGTCGCGTGGGGCCGGGACAACCGGACGTGCGCCTACCGGGTGGTGGGGCACGGCGCGGGCCTGCGGATGGAGAACCGGGTGCCCGGCGGGGACGTCAACCCCTACCTGGCGGTGGCCGGCATGATCGCCGCCGGTCTGCACGGCGTCCAGCAGAAGCTGGAGCCGCCCGCCCCCTGCCTGGGCAACGCCTACGCCGTCGAGGACTACGCCCGGGTGCCCGGCTCGCTGCGCGAGGCCGCCGACCTGTGGGGCGCCAGCGAACTGGCCCGCACCGCCTTCGGGGACGACGTGGTCGAGCACTACCTCCACATGGCCCGGGTCGAGCAGGACGCCTACGACGGAGCGATCACCGACTGGGAGCGCTACCGGTCCTTCGAGCGGATGTGAGCACCATCGACACGACCACCACCCTCACCGGCGCGGCGCCCCCCGCCTGCACCGTCCGCAACCCCGCCACCGGCGAGGTCCTCGCCACGCTGCCCGACACCACGCCCGTCCGGCTCGACGCCGCGGTGCGGCGCGCCGTCGCGGCCCAGCGCGGCTGGGCCGCCCTGGCGCCCGGCGAACGGGCCCGGCTGCTGCGGCGCTTCGCCGACCAGGTGGACGTGCACGTCCCCGAACTCGCCGCCCTGGAGGTCACCGAGGCCGGCCACACCATCGGCAACGCCACCTGGGAGGCCGGCAACGTCCGCGACCTGCTGGAGTACGCGGCCGGGGGAGTGGAGCGGCTGACCGGGCGGCAGATCCCGGTGGCCGGGGGGCTGGACGTCACCTTCCGCGAACCGGTCGGCGTGGTCGGGGTGATCGCGCCGTGGAACCTCCCGATGCCGATCGCCGCCTGGGGCTTCGCACCCGCCCTCGCGGCGGGCAACGCGGTCCTGCTCAAGCCCGCCGAGGCGACCCCGCTCACCGCGCTGCGGCTCGCCGAACTCGCCCTCGCCGCCGGACTGCCCGAGGGCCTGTTCCAGGTGGTGCCGGGCTCCGGGCCGGTGACCGGCCGGGCGCTGGTGGACCACCCGGACGTGCGGAAGATCGTCTTCACCGGCTCCACCCTGGTCGGCAAGGAGGTCGCCGCCCGCTGCGCGGCCCGGGCCAAGCGGGTGACCCTCGAACTCGGCGGCAAGAGCCCCAACATCGTCTTCGCCGACGCCGACCTCGCGGGCGCCGCCGACCCGATGTCCTTCCTCGACAACAGCGGCCAGGACTGCTGCGCCCGCAGCCGGATCCTGGTCCAGCGGGAGGTCCTGGAGGACTTCCTGGCCCTGCTGCTGCCGGCCGTGGAGACGGTCCGCACCGGCGACCCGGCCGATCCGCGGACCACGCTCGGCCCGCTGATCTCGGCCGCGCAGGTACGGCGGGTGGCCTCGTACGTGACGCCCGACCTGCCGGTGCTGGCCCGCGGCACCGTCCCGGACGGCCCCGGCTTCTGGTTCCCGCCGACGGTGCTGGCGCCGGCCCGGCCGGACGTCCCGGCGGTCACCGAGGAGATCTTCGGCCCGGTCGCGGTGGTGCTCCCGTTCGAGGACGAGGCGGACGCGCTGCGGCTGGCCAACGCGACCAGGTACGGCCTGTCCGGCTCGATCTGGACCCGCGACCTGGGCCGGGCGCTGCGGCTGGCGCGCGGCGTCGCGGCCGGGAACCTCTCGGTCAACTCGCACTCCTCGGTGCGGTACTGGACGCCGTTCGGCGGTTTCGGGGAGTCCGGGGTCGGCCGCGAGCTGGGGCCGGAGGCGCTGGCGCACTTCACCGAGACCAAGAACGTATTCATCCGCACCGACGCGTAGGAGCCGCCAGTGACCCGGAACGCCCCCCGGCCGCACCACCCCCACGAGTCCGGGGAGGCCGGCGAGCCGGTCTGCCGCCGGCTGGTCGGGCGTACGGCCGTGATCACGGGTGCGGGCAGCGGGATCGGCCCGGCCTCGGCCCGCCGGCTCGCCGCCGAGGGCGCCCGGGTGGTCTGCGCCGACCTCGACGAGACCGCCGGCAGGGCGGCCGCCGAAGCGGTCGGCGGCCTGTTCGTGCACACCGACGTGACCGACCCGGCGATGGTCGAGGCGCTCTTCGACGAGGCCTACGAGACCTTCGGCAGTGTGGACGTCGCCTTCAACAACACGGACACCCCGCTGCCGGAGGACGACGCGGTCCTGACCGCCGGGCCGGACGCCTGGCGCGGGGTCCAGGAGGCCGACCTGACCTCGGTCCGCCTGTGCTGTCTGGCCGTGCTGCCGTACATGCGCCGGCACGGGCGCGGTTCGATCGTCAACGCCGCGGGCTTCGTGGCCCGGTCGGGCTCGGCGGCCTCGCGGATCTCCGCCGCCGCGTCCCGGGGCGGAGTGCTCGCGATGTCGCGCGAGCTGGGCGTGCAGTTCGCCAGGGAGGGGATCCGGGTGAACGCGCTCTCCCCGGGGCCGGTGGACACCCCGCTGCTGCGCGAGCTGGTCGCCGCGGACCCGGAGCGGGCGGCCCGCCGGCTGGCGCGGGTCCCGCTCGGCCGCTTCGCCCGGCCGGAGGAGATCGCGGCCGCGGTCGCCTTCCTGGCCAGCGACGATTCCTCGTTCATGACGGCCGGCGAGCTCCTGGTGGACGGCGGGATCTCCGGCGCCGGTGCGGCGCCGCCGCACGGCCCCGGGGAGTGACCGGGTGCCGCCCGGAGTGCGAGCACGGTGCGGCCCGGGGTGTGATCGGAAAGACACGGTCCGGGCTCTCGGAGGGGCCGCTGCCGCCTTCTCACGGTAATTTCATCGAAAAGGGCCGGAATTCGGGGTCCAGCTGATTTCGCGCTTATCCGGCTGCCTTTAGATTCTCTGTCGTGAGTGAGCAGATCCCCGCCGGGTGGTACCCGGACCCGAAGGACATCACCAGCGACCCGCGACCCCAGCGCTGGTGGGACGGCAAGGGCTGGACGGCCAGCACCCGGCCCGCACCCTCGGACGCGCCGCCGCCGGAGGCCCCGGCGGCCGGCGCTCCGGGGCCGGAGGAGACCGCCGAGACCCGGGTGCTGGAGGGGGAGGTGCTGGACAGCGGACCGTCGGTCCGCTTCCCGGAGCCGCCGCCCTTCGGCGCCGCCTACGGTTCGCCGCCGCCCCCGCCGCCGAAGCGGCGCCGCAAGCCGTCCAAGCTCGTGATCGCGGCCACCGTGGCGGCCGTGCTGGGCCTGGGCGTCGGTTCGGGCATCACCTATCTGGCGATGGACGACCACGGCGACCGGCACCACAACGCGCGCCAGGCCGTTCCGCCGGGCGGCAACGGCAACGGCAATGGCGGCCCGTGGCGCGGTCTGCCGGACTTCGGCGACCCGGGCGGCAACGGCGGCAACAACGGCAACGGCGGCAACAACGGCAACGGCGGTAACGGCAACGGCAACGGCGGTGGCCAGGGCAACGGCGGCCGGGGCAACGGGAACGGCAACGGCGGCCAGGGCAACGGCAACGGCGGCCGCGGCAACGGCGCCAACAGCACCCAGGCCGTCGACGCCGTGAACCGGCTGGTCCTGTCCATCCCCTCGGGCTGGGAGGGCGGCACCACCCGCGACGGCTTCGCCCTGATCACCATCGGCTCCTACGACTGCGAGGGCGGCGGCAGCTGCTCGCTGGGCGGTGCCAACACCGGCCGGATCGACGGCAGCGGCACCGACGTCCAGGCGGCGGCCAAGGCCGACATCGACAAGGCCGTCAAGGACTCCTACAACGAGGTCCTCTCGCACCAGGAGCTCAAGTCCGAGGCGGTCAAGGTGGACGGCCGCGACGGCTACCTGGTCCGCTGGAAGGTGGACGCCGCCAAGGGCAACGACGGCTACGTGCAGACGGTGGTCTTCCCGTCCGCCGACGGCAAGTCGCTGGTCTCGGTGCACTTCGGCTTCGACATCGCCGACAAGGCGCCGGACGTCTCGGTGATGGACACCATCCTCAAGGGCATCAACGACTACAGCGGCAAGCTGCCCGCGATCCCGGGCTTCCCCGGCGGCCAGGACGGCGGCGGTACCGGCACCTCCAACACCTGACGCGGCAGTCGCCCCGGGACCCGACCGGGCCCCGGGGCGCGGTCCGCACGGTTCGGCTCACGCACGGCGGGGGGGGCCCCCCCCCCCCCCCCCCCCCCGGGCCCCCCGCCCCCCCCCCCCCCCGGGGGCCGCGGCCCCCCCCCACCCCCGCGGGCCGCCCGCGGGCCCCCCGCGGGGGCGCCCCCCCCCCCGCGCGCCCCCCCCCCCCCCCCCGCCGGCGCCCCCCCCCGCCGTACTGCAACGGGTGGATCGGCCGGGGCAGGCGCCGAACGGGGGTCCGAGGACGGCGCCGCCCCGGCTTCCGGCGGTCAGCCGTCGTGTCGAACAGCCTCGACCCGACGGCGCCGGAGCACCATGGCGGCCCAGCCGAGGCCGATCGCGGCGGCACCGGTGAGCAGCAGCGGCCCGGTGGCCGAACCGCCGCCGACCGCGGCGCTGTCGGCCGCGACGACCTTGCCGGCCGGCTCCTCGGCGTTGCCGCCGTGTCCGTGGTGGGCCACGGTGGACTTGGACTGGCCTGCGGCGATCTGCGCCTCGCTCGGCGCGGCCGGGGCCTGGGCGGTGAGCGCGGAGACCGCCTCGGTGAGCGAGGTGCCCTTGCCGAAGTCGATGTCCGAGCAGCTGTAGAACGCCTCGGGGCTGTCGGTGCGCTGCCACACCATGTAGAGCAGCTGACGGCCGGTGCGCTGCGGCAGGGTGCCGCTGTAGTTGTAGTAGCCGTTGTCCGAGGTGCGCAGGGTCGGCACCTGGGCGACCGTCACCGGGTCGAGGTCGGACCACTTCAGCGGCTGGGTGGGGTTCCAGCTCTGCTTGGTGATGTAGATGGTCTGGTTGCCCTGGTGCGGGGCGGTGACCCGGAACTTGAAGTCGATCTTGCCGGCGGTGACCGCGGTGGCCGGCCAGTCGGCGCGCGGCAGGTCCAGGGCCTTGTACTTGTCGCGCCCGGCGGAGCAGAGCTTGCCGTCCGGGATCAGCGCCTGGTGGTTGCCCGCGGCGTTGGCGAGGTTGACCTCGTTCCAGTCGTACAGCGGCTGGGTGCCGCTCAGTGCGACGAGGTCCTTGCAGATCTGCGACTTGGGGGTCTCCGGGCCCTCGGCGTAGCAGGCCGCGACCCGGCTGACCGGGTTGGTCACGGTGCCGTGGGCGCCGGCCGTGCCGATGCCGGCGGCCGAGACGGAGAGGAACGCGGCGCCGATGACGCCGACGGACAGGGCGGTGCGCTTCATGGACATGGGGTGGGGACTCCTTGACCGTGTACCGGGCCGAGGTTGTGGGGGAGTGCCGGGCACGTCTGCCCGAGGGGCCGGTCGACCCGGCGGTCCGGTCCCTGGGCTGAGCGTATGATTGGACTAGACCAGCTGGCAATAGCGCGCTGTGGGCCACTTTTTGACGGAATGTAGCCCGCCGAGCAGCGCAAAGGCCCGACGGGGCGCCGTGGTTAGGCATCCCATCGGGCCTTCTTAAGGTCCGGCCAAGGTTCCCGGGGCCGGCGGGGCTCCCGGGACTCCCGGCGACCCGGGCGGGGTCAGTCCCTCCCGGGCGGCGGGGACTGGTAGTTGTAGGTGATCCGGTCGGCCCGCCCCGCCTGGACGACGGACTCGTTGAACGTCCCGCCGCGGATCTCGTTGTGCACGGTGAGGCCCGGCTGCTGCCGCGGCGCGAACTCCCGCAGCAGGGCCGCCAGCTCCGCCGCCGCCTGCGGGTCCTGCCGCAGCGCCCGGCGGATCCGGTTGCGCAGCTCGGCGGCCTGGTCGCCCACCAGTTCGGCGTCGCCGTCCGCCCGGACCACCTCGACCCGGATCTCCTCCAGCTCCGCCGACACCTCCTCGGCGTCCCGCCCGCGCCCCAGCAGCCCCGCGAGGCGGGACCGCAGCTGCGTCCACGCCTCGGTGGCCATCAGCCCGACCACCGTGGTGGCCCCCGTCGTCACCAGCTGCGCGATCTCGGCCTCCACGGCCTCCCCCTCCGTCGGTCCGGTGCCCCCGTCCACGGTAGTGGAACCGCGGCCGCCGAGGGGGAGGGAGCGCGCGGCTCAGAGGAAGGTGTGCCCCTCGCCCCGGTAGGTGGGCACGGTGCGCACCACCCGGTCGCCCTCGATCAGGTGCAACTCCGGGAAGCGCTCGCAGAGTTCCCCCGCCTTGGCGTGCCGGAACCAGACCCGGTCGCCGATCAGCAGGTCGTCCGCGGCCGCGCCGAGCAGTGGCGTCTGCACCTCGCCGGCCCCCTCCATCGGGTCGTAGCGCAGCCCGGCCGGCAGGTACGGCACGGGGGAGCGGTCCGGACCGGCCGCGCCGGACGCCGGGTAGCCGCCGCCCAGCACCGTCACGACGCCGAGCCCGGGCCGACGGACCACCGGCTGGCCGAACAGCGCGGCCGGCCGGCCCCGGAACGAGCGGTAGTTGTCGAACAGCCGCGGTTGGTACAGCCCGGAGCCGGCCGCCACCTCGGTCACCGCGGCCTCGGCCACCGTCGACTCGACGCTGCCGGTGCCGCCGCCGTTGACGAACTCCAGCTCGGCCACCCGGCGCACCAGTCGGACCGTCGCGGCCCGCCGCTCGGCCAGCTCGGTCCGGGCCCGGGCCTGCATCAGCCGGATCAGCCCGGAGCGCACCGGCCGCCCGGGCACCGCGTCGCCCACCCCGGCGACGTGTCCCTCGTAGGCCATCAGCCCGACCACCCGGAAGCCACGGCGGCGCTGCACCAGCTCGGCGAAGGCGGCCACGTCCCCGGGGGTGCGCAGCGGCGAGCGGCGGGCGCCGACCCGGACCCGGCCGCCGAGCAGGTGCAGCGCGGTGTCCAGCTCCAGGCAGACCCGCACCTCGGCGGAGCCGCCCCGGGCCGCGTCGACCAGGTCCAGCTGGGCCGGGTCGTCCAGGACCACGGTGACGGCGGCGGCCAGCTCCGGGTCGGCGGTCAGCTCGGCGAAACCGGCGCGGTCGCTCGAGGGGTAGGCGAGCAGGACGTCGCGCAGACCGGTGCGGGCCAGCCAGAGCGACTCGGCGAGGGTGAAGCCCATCACCCCGGCGAAGCCCTCCACGGCCAGTGCCCGTTCCAGCAGGGCGCGGCAGCGCACCGACTTGCTGGCCACCCGGACCGGCTTGCCCCCGGCCCGGCGCACCAGGTCGGCGGCGTTGGCGTCGAAGGCGGCCAGGTCGACCACGGCCACCGGGCCGTCCAGATGGGCGGTGGCCCGGTCGTACCGGGCGCGGTCGGCCGCGGGGGAGGGGGCCGGCGGGGCGGCGGCCGGGCGGGTGGACGCGGTGCGGGCAGCGGCTTGGGGCGTGGCCATGGGCGCAGCGTGCCACACCCGCCCTACCCGCGGGTAGGGGTCGGACGGGGGACCTTCGGACGGGGGTCCGGGCGGACGCTCCGGACAGGGGCTCCGACAGGGCCCGGACGGGACCTTCGGTCCGCGCGGGGCGGCCGCACGGTGGCATAGGGTCGGCGGGTGGACCGCAACGACTTCCCGAACCCGGCCTTCGCCGGCAAGAGCATCCCCGACCCCGGATTCTCCGGCGACGACGGCACCGCGGACCCGGCGCTGACCGCCGCGCTCGCCCGCTGGACGCAGGATCCCGCCGCCGAGCCGCAGGTCCTGGCGGCGCTGACGCCGACCCGGCTGATGGTGCCGATCGTGGCGATCCTCGGCGAGGTCGAGGTGGACGAGCACGGGCACAAGCACGACAAGAGCAGTGACATGGCCGTCCCGCTGGTCGAGGCCGCCGACGGCCGGCGCGCCCTGCCGGCCTTCACCTCGCTGGAGTCGCTGGCCCGCTGGCGGGCCGACGCCCGCCCGGCGCCGGTGGCCGCGCCGCAGGCCGCCATGGTCGCCTTCTCCGAGCGCGCGGACACCCTGCTGCTGGACCCGGCCGGGCCGGTGCCGTTCCTGCTGTCCGGGGCCCGGCTGCGCGCGCTGGCGGAGAACCGGCCGTACCTGGCGCCGGCCGCCGACCCCGAGGTGCGGGAGGCGGTGCGGGCGCTGCTGGCCGCGGAGCCGCAGGTGGTCGCCGGGGTGCTGGCGGCGGCCGAGGACTCGGACGGCGTGCTCGCGGTGGTCCTGGACCCGGAGCTGGACCGGGCCGGGATGCAGGAGGCCGCGCAGCGGGTGGGCCGGGCGGTGGCCACCGACCCGGTACTGCGGGTGCGGCTGGACCTCGGGCTGGACCTGGCGGTCCTGCCGGCGGGTGCCGGGCTGCCGGGCGAACCGCTCTACCGGCGCTGACGCACCCGGCCCTGACGCACCCGGCCCTGACGCACCCGGCCCCGACGCGGCGGCCGGGACGCCGGACCGCGCACGGCGGAGGGGCACATACTCACGTGGGGTTTTGGGCCCCCCCCCCGGGGGCGGAGGGGCGGAGGAGGACCCGCCGGGGGAGGACGACGCCCCGCGCCCCCCCCCGGGGGGCC
>NZ_JBIVGI010000058.1:0-6797 GCF_044748625.1 Kitasatospora sp. NPDC089913
TTTCTTGTTGTGGTTTACCGTGGCGGGGGGTTATCGGGGGTGGGGGTGGGGGGGGGGGGGGCCCCCCCCCCCCCACCCCCCACGGCCGGACTTCCCACTCCTCACGGCCGGACTTCCTACTCCGCCCGGCCGAACACCACCCGCAGCACCTCCCGGGCCAGCTCCTCCACGTCCGCCCCGGCCCCGCTCTCCGGCAGGGCGCCGTTCAGCCAGAGGCTCGCGAAGCCGTGCGCCAGTGACCACGCGGCGATGGTCGTCGCCCGGTCGGGCCGCTCCCCCCGGGACAGCTCCCGGCCGCTGGCCGCGAGCACCGCCCCCGCGCGCTCACGCGCCAGTGCCATCTCCGGGTCGTCCGCCCGGTACAGCTCCGGCCGGAACATCACCTCGAAGTACGCCCGGTGGTCCACCGCGAACCGCACGTACGCCACCCCGGACCCGTACGGATCCCCCGCCGCCCGCTCCAGCGCGTCCGCGAACAGCTCGAAGCCCTCCGCCGCCACCGCCGTCAGCACCCCCGCCTTGTCGCCGAAGTGGTGCGCCGGCGCCGCGTGCGAGACCTCCGCCCGGCGTGCCAGCTCCCGCAGGCTCCAGCCGGACGGCCCGGACTCCGTGATCGCCGCGATCGCGGCGTCCAGCACGGCCCGCCGCAGATTCCCGTGGTGGTAGCTCTCGGCCCTGCCCATGGCACATCCCTCTCGTCGGCGACCCCCCGAGCATATCTAGGCATTGACAAGTTTGCTCGCCCGGGCCAATCTTTCCAGTGACAAGATTGACCAGCGACAAGCTTGGAGAGTCCGCCATGGCCCCCCTCATCGCCCTTCTCGGTGGCTTCGCCGTCCTCCGCCTGCTCGGGCTCCTCGCCGTCGACACCCTCGACGCCTGGCAGCCCGCCGTGCGCGGCGCGCTCGCCCTGATGTTCGTCACCACCGGCGTGCCGCACTTCCTGCCCGCCTTCCGGCGCGACTTCGTCGCGATGGTCCCGCCGGTGCTCCCCCGCCCCGAACTGCTCATCACGCTCACCGGCGTCCTCGAACTGGCCGGTGCCGCCGGGCTCCTCGTCCCGCCGCTCGCCCCCTACGCCGCCGCCGGACTCGCCCTGCTGATGCTCGCGATGTTCCCCGCCAACGTGCACGCCGCCCGCACCGGCGGCACCCTCGCCGGGAAGCCGGTCACCCCGCTGCCCGCGCGCACCGCGCTGCAGGTGCTGTTCGTCGCGGCCGCGGTCGCGGCGGCGCTCTGAGCAGCGCACCGGAGCACCGCACCGGAGCGGGGGGCCGGCGGGCCCGGAAACGCGCGGACGCGGCCCGCTCGAGCTGCGGGCCGCGTCCGAATGCGAGAAGGGGTGAGCCCTTACTCCACGATGCCGGACTTGGCGATGGTGACCTTGGCCTTGGTGCGGCCGCTCTGCGAGCCGAGGCCCTCGATCTTCTGCACCAGGTCCAGGCCCTCGACGACCTCGCCGAAGACGACGTGCTTGCCGTCCAGCCAGTCGGTGACGATGGTGGTGATGAAGAACTGCGAGCCGTTGGTGTTGCGGCCCGCGTTGGCCATCGAGAGCTGGCCCGGCTTGGTGTGCTTGAGGTCGAAGTTCTCGTCCGCGAACTTCTCGCCGTAGATGCTCTTGCCGCCGGTGCCGTCACCGCGGGTGAAGTCACCGCCCTGGAGCATGAAGCCCGGGATGACGCGGTGGAACGACGAGCCCTCGTAGCCGAAGCCGTGCTGGCCGGTGGCGAGCTCGCGGAAGTTCTGCGCGGTCTTCGGGACGACGTCGTCGAAGAGCGTGAAGACGATCCGGCCGGCCGGCTCGTCGTTGATGGTGATGTCGAAGAAAACGTTGGAACCCATGCAGGGATCATGGCATGCCGGGCGCCCCGTCGCGCGGCACACCCCCCGACGACCGGGCCGGAGCCGGACTTCCCCGACCGGAGCCGACCGCCCGGATCGCCGTCGGACGCCCCGGGACAGCCGCACCGCCCGCTACGCCGCCCGGTGGGCCAGCAGGTACGCCTGCGGGGTCCGCTCGTCGGGTTCCGGTTCGCGGACCAGGCGGGTGGTGACCGTCAGGCCGGCCGCCCCGGCGAGCGCCTCGATCCGCTCCGGCCGCCCGCGACGGAAGTCCAGGGCGACGGGGCGGCCGAAGGGCCGCTCGAGCCGCAGGACGTCGTCCCCCACCTGGAAGGCCAGCAGCAGCGGGGCGCCGGGGGCCAGGACGCGGTGGAACTCCGCGAACACCCGCGGGAGTTGTCCGGCGGGGGTGTGGATGATCGAGTACCAGGCGACGGCGCCGGCCAACTCGCCGTCACGGTAGGGCAGATCGAGCAGGGACCCGGTCGCGAAGGGAATCGCCGGGTGGGCGGCACGAGCCAGTTCGACCATGCGCGGGGAGAGGTCGAGACCGGAAACGTCCAGGCCGAACCCGGCCAGGTGGCCGGTGATCCGGCCCGGACCGCAGCCCAGGTCGGCGACCCGGCCGCCGCCGGCCGTCGTCACCAGTTCGGCGAACACCCCGAGCAGGGCGCGGTCCCAGGGCATCGCGGCCAGCGCGTCGCGGTAGCGGTCGGCGTAGTCGGCGGCGACGGCGTCGTAGAACGTCCGTGCGGCGGTGAGGAATTCGGGCTCGGCAGTGGTCACGGCGACCGACCCTACCGGGGGCACTGCGCCGGATGCGGCAGGGGTGGTGGCGGTGATCGACCGAGCCGGACCGGAGGAAGCGCGCGGCTACGACTAGACGGCGGCCGGCGGAACGATCAACTCGAACGGATCACCGAGGTGACGGCCCGCCGTGCGTGCTAGAACCGTCGGCGACAGTGAACGCTCACCCGCGATCACCGTCACCCGCACCGTGCACCCACCGGCAACTCCTCCGACCGAAGGAGAACCATGTCCGTCGCACGAACCGTCCGTTCCGTCCGCAACGCCCTGCTGGCGGTCCTCGCCGCAGTGGCGCTGATGCTCTCCGGCGCGGTCACCGCCACCAACGCCTCCGCCACCACCACGGGGCTGGACGGCAGCTGGGCCTGCTCCGTCCCGGCCGGCTACGTCTACGACCAGGTGTCCATGAACCGCAGCTGCAGCGGCGGCGGCACCTGGAACTCGCCGCAGTTCCACCTGCGCACCCCGGTCGACGGGCTGACCGCCTGTATGAGCGCTCCGGGCTTCGTCTACGACAACATCACCTGGGGCCTGTCCTGCAGCCAGCAGTCCGGCGTGACCTCGAACATGTACCACCTGCGCACCCCGTACGACGGCCTCACCGCCTGCGTCGGCACCCCCGCCTTCACCTACGACTACGTCAGCTACACCTCCGGGTGCAGCCTGAACCAGGGCGTCCAGGCCACCACCTTCCACCTCCGCACCCCGCGCAACGGCCTCTGGGCCTGTGACGTCCCCCGCGGCTGGACCTACAGCACCACCACCTCGAACCTGGACTGCGCCACCATCCGCGGTGTGCCGACCACCAAGTTCCTGCTGGTCGGCTGAGCCCGCGCCGGGGCCGGCCCGGCCCCGGGACGACGAACGGCGGGCGACCCGGCGGCGGCCGGGTCGCCCGCCCGTCCCTTCAGGACAGCTCCAGCTCCGCGACCGCCTGGTCCCCGCTGAACTCCCCGGTCGGGCGGAAGCCGAGACGCTCGTAGAACCCCGCCGGGCCGTCCTCCCCCGGCACATAGGTGACCGTGACCCGGCTGCCGCCGCGGCGGCGGATCTCCGCGGCGACCTGCTCCACGGCGAAGCGGCCGTAACCCTTGCCCTGGATGCCGGCGGCGATGTTGAGGCGCCAGAGTCCGGAGCGCGGCAGGTCGCCCGGCCGGTCCGGGTAGAAGGTGACGTCGAAGAACGCCATCACGAAGCCGACCGGCCGGTCGCCGTCGTAGACCAGCCTCGGCCAGGCCGTCGCGCCGTGCGCGTACGCCTCGGCCAGCGACTTGGCCACCGGGGCGACCAGGTGCGCCTGGTCCGGACGGACCTCCAGCTCCAGCGCGGCGTCGATGTTGTTCGGGGTGACGGGTTCGAGCCGCAGGGCGGCCGGGGCTGCGGGCAGCGCGGATTCCGTGGACATGCCGGTCAGAGTAGTGAGTGCCCGCCCGCCGGTCTCCCTGATTTCCCGCCGCCCCGCCGCCCCGGCGGCCCGGCGGCCCGGGTCCCGGAGCCCGGAGCCCGGAGCCCGGAGCCCCGCGCACTGCCTCACGGCGCGGCCGTGAACACCAGCGAGGCGTTGTGCCCGCCGAAACCGAAGGCATTGGTGAGCACCGCCCCGACCGGCCCCCGGCGAGCGGCCCCCGTGACCACGTCCAGCCCGACCGCCGGGTCCTGCCGCTCCAGGTTGCGGGTGGGCGGCACGATGCCCTCGCGCAGCGCGAGGACCGAGGCGAGCGCCCCCAGCGCGCCCGCCGCGCCGAAGAGGTGGCCGGTCATCGACTTGGTGGCGGTCACCACCGGGTGGGAGCCGATCGCCGCGGTGACCGACTCCGCCTCGGTCCGGTCGCCGAGCTGGGTGGAGGTGGCGTGGGCGTGGACGAGCCCGATGTCCCGCGGCGACAGCCCCGCCCCGGACACCGCCCGGCGGATCGCCCGGACCTGCC
The DNA here is from genome assembly GCF_044748625.1 of Kitasatospora sp. NPDC089913. Taxonomy (NCBI): domain Bacteria; kingdom Bacillati; phylum Actinomycetota; class Actinomycetes; order Kitasatosporales; family Streptomycetaceae; genus Kitasatospora; species Kitasatospora sp. NPDC089913. Next base: position 4,581 of record NZ_JBIVGI010000058.1, read on the forward strand.
CCTCGGCTGCGGCCGCGGTGATGTGGTGGGCGTCCGAGGTGACGGCCGCGCCGGCCAGCACGGCGTGGGCGCGGGCCCGGCGCGCGGCGGCGAAACCGGCCCGCTCCAGCACCACGACGGCCGCGCCCTCGCCGATCACGAAGCCGTCCCGGTCGACGTCGAACGGCCGGGAGGCCCGGCCGGGCTCGTCGTTGCGCAGCGAGTGGGCCCGGGCCTGGGCGAAACCGGCCAGGGTCAGCGGACAGACGCACGCCTCGGCGCCGCCCGCCACCACCACATCGGCCCGGCCGAGCCGGATCAGGTCCAGGCCGAGGGCGATCGCCTCGGCCCCGGACGCGCAGGCGCTCACCGGGGTGTGCGCGCCGGCCCGGGCGCCGAGTTCGATCGAGACCCAGGCGGCCGGACCGTTGGCCATCAGCATCGGCACGGTGTGCGGGGACACCTTGCGGACGCCGGAGGCCTCGAGGACGTCGTCCTGGCCGAGCATGGTGAGCGCGCCGCCGGTGCCCGTGCCGATCACCACGGCCAGCCGCTCACCGTCCACCTCGGGACGGCCGGCATCGGCCCAGGCCTGGCGGGCGGCGACCAGCGCGACCTGTTCGCAGCGGTCGAGCCGCCGGGCCAGGACCCGGTCCAGCACCTCGGTCGGCTCGACCGCGAGCTGCCCGGCGATCCGGACCGGGAGCCGGGCCGCCCAGTCGGCCGCGATCGGCCGGACGCCGGTGTCGCCGGCCACCATCGCCGCCCAGGTCGAGGGGACGTCGCCGCCGAGCGGAGTGGTCGCCCCGAGACCGGTGACCAGCACCGGCTCGGGGGCGACGGCTCGGGACGCGTGGTTGTCGGTACCCATCGAAGGAACTCCCTGACTCGTGCGGGACTGTGGGGTGGCCACAACTCCCCGCACCGGTCAGCACGGGGACTTTCGCCACACCGGCCACACTGTCACGGCCCTGATGGGCATTCAGGTGTGTCAGCCAACCGATTCGAACACCGTGGGATTGGAGGAAGTCAACAGGTCCTCGCTAGGCGTCAAAGTCGGTGGAACGGCCCACCGACTCCCAGCCGCGGAGCTCCTCGACGGACGCCTCCAGACTGCCGAGCACGGCGTCGACGGCGTCGCTGCCGAGCGGCAGCCGCAGTGGGGTCCGCTCGGCGGCCAGGGCGGCCAGGATCGCGGCGGCCGCCCGCTCCGGGTCGCCGAGCTGCTTTCCCGCGACCTCCGGCAGCCCCTCGCGGACCGGCCCGACGATCCCGTCGTAGACGGGCAGGGCGGTGGCGAAGGCGAGCGCGCCCCGCTCGGCGAAGGAGGTCCGGAAGGAGCCCGGCTCGACGATCAGCACCTTGACGCCGAAGCCCGCCACCTCCGCGGCCAGCGCCTCGGACAGGCCCTCCAGGGCGAACTTGGTCGCCGAGTAGGCCCCGATGCCCGGGAAGCTCAAGCGGCCGCCCATGCTGGACATCTGGACCACGGCACCCGATCCGCGTTCCCGCATGTGCGGCAGGACGGCCCGGGTGAGCGCGACCGGACCGAAGAAGTGCAGGTCCATGTGGTCGCGCAGCTCGCGGTCGGTGTACTCCTCGACGGCGCCGACCAGACCGCGGCCGGCGTTGTTGACCAGGACGTCGATCCGGCCGTACCGCTCCACGGTGTCCGCCACCACGGCGGCGATCCGGTCGTGGTCGGTGACGTCCAGTCGGACGGGCACCAGTCGGCCGGGGTGCGCCCCGGCCGACTCGGCCAGGGTCTCGGTCCGCCGGACCGCGGCCACCACGGTGTCGCCGGCGGCGAGCGCGGCCCCGGCGAGGGCCAGTCCGAAGCCGGAGTTGGCCCCGGTGATCAGCCAGACCCGGCCGGCGGGGATGTCGGTCGACGTGTCGCCCATGCGTGCGTTCCTCCCGTGATCGTCTTCCCGGCAGGGAAGTTGACGATCACTTCTACGGCGCCGGCGGACCGGGCGTCGAGGAAAAATGCGTCCCGGCCGGAACGGCGTCCCGGCCGGCAGGACGTCCCGGCCGGACCGGCCGCCGCGACGCCGGGAGCCCCCGGCCGGGTCGTGCTCGGCCGGGGGCTCCCGGGGTGTCCGCGCGGGAGGGCGCGGACCGTGCTTTCCGGCGGATCCGGGCTACGGCAGGTTGCGGGCCATCACGATGCGCTGGATCTGGTTGGTGCCCTCGTAGATCTGCGTGATCTTCGCGTCCCGCATCATCCGCTCCAAC
>NZ_JBIVGI010000059.1:0-6233 GCF_044748625.1 Kitasatospora sp. NPDC089913
CGACGGCCGCATCGTCGACGAACTCACCAACCCCACCGCCGACACCGTCCTGGACCGCATGCGCCGCTTCGACGCCAAGGGCCGCACCAGCTGACCTGGCGCACCAGCCGAGCGCGCGACCCGATCCCGAACCGGCCGATCCCCGACCTCCAGGACTGACACCACCCCATGTACCGCACCGCACTGCGCAACGTGCTGGCCCACAAGGCCCGACTGCTGATGACGACGCTCGCCGTCCTCCTCGGCACCGCCTTCGTGGCCGGCACCCTCGTCTTCACCGACACCCTGGGCGATGCCTGGCGTTCCCAGAGCGCCAAGAGCTACGCCGACATCGCCGTCACGGTCGGCGACAGCGATGCCATCAGCAAGGGGTACGACCGGGGCGACCGGGATCCCGGCGCGCCCACCCTCACCGAGGACACCCGCAAGGCCATCGCCGCGCTGCCCGGCGCCGCCGAGGCCCGCGGCGTGGTCAGCGGCTTCGCGGGGATCGCCGACCGCAAGGGCGCGCTGATCGGCGACGGCTTCTCCACCACCGGCACCAACTACGTCCCCGACGCGGACGGCAACGACCCGCGCTACCCGCTCCACGACGGCCGCGGCCCGCGCACCTCCGGCGAGATCGCCCTCGACGCGAAGACCGCCGAGAAGGGCGGCTACAAGGTCGGCGACACCGTCCGCGTCGCCGTCAACGGCCCGGTCATGGAGCTGAAGCTCACCGGCACCCTGGGCACCAACGACCCCCGGATCGTCTCCGGCGGCTCGCTGGCCGCCTTCGACACCGCCACCGCCCAGCAGCTCTACCTCAGCCCCGGCCAGTACGCCGAGATCGACGTCAAGGGCAAGCCCGGAGCGGACGACACCGCCCTGCTCACCGCCGTCCGGCAGACCGTGCCCGCGTCCGACAGCATCGAGGCCAACACCGGCCGCCACCTGGCGGCCGAGCAGGAGCGGATGATCGACGAGGGCACCAAGGGCATGTCCACCGTGCTGCTGGTCTTCGCCGGGATCTCGCTCTTCGTCGGCATCTTCATCATCGCCAACACCTTCACCATGCTGATCGCCCAGCGCACCAAGGAGCTGGCCCTGCTCCGCGCCGTCGGCGCCAGCCGCAAGCAGATCACCCTCTCGGTGCTGGCCGAGGCGTTGCTGGTCGGCCTGGCCGCCTCGATCGGCGGTCTGCTCGCCGGTGTCGGCATCGCCTCCGGGCTCAAGGCCCTGCTCAACGGACCCTGGGGCGCCAACCTGCCGGACGGCCCGCTGGTGATCGCCCCGTCCACGGTGATCGCCTCGCTCGTCGTCGGTGTCGTGGTCACCGTGCTGGCCGCCCTGCTGCCCTCGCTGCGCGCCTCCCGGATCGCCCCGGTCGCCGCGATGAGCTCGGCCGAGCAGCCGGCCACCCAGAAGTCCCTGCTGGTGCGGAACATCATCGGTCTGTTCTTCGCCGCGATCGGCACCGGCGGACTGCTGGCCGGCGCGGCCGCCAAGTCGGTCAACCTGGTCGGCCTCTCCTCGGCCGCGCTGATGGTCGGTGTCTTCGTCCTCACCCCGCTGCTGTCGCGGCCGGTGATCGCGCTGTTCGCGCCTGCTCTGCGCAAGCTGTACGGCACGCCCGGCAAGCTGGCCCGGGAGAACGCGGTGCGCAACCCGCGCCGCACCGCCGCCACCGCCTCCGCCCTCACCATCGGCGTGACCCTGATCACCGCGCTGACCGTGGTCGGCGCCTCGGTGAACAAGGCCGCGGACGACTCCTCCGCGAGCGACCTCAAGGCCGACTACGTCGTCGCCATGAAGAACTCCTCCGTGCTCGCGCCCGAGGTCGCCGCCCAGATCGCCAAGATCCCCGGGGTCACCGCGATGAGCACCGAGCGCACGGTGAAGGTGCGGTCCGCCACCGACGCCGAGGACCGCTCGCTGCTCACCGCCGTGGACGCCGCGGCCTTCGGCCGCCTGGTCGACGTCAGGGTCACCGAGGGATCGGCCGACGCGCTCGAGCAGGGCCGACTGATCAGCAGCGTCGGCTACGCGAAGAACCAGGGGCTCACGGTCGGCTCGACGCTCGACGTCACCTACCCGGACGGCAGCCGCGGCAGCCTCACCGTCGGCGCCCTGGCCGAGGGCAGCAACCTGGTGGCCGGGCTGATCGCCCCCGCCCACGTGGTCGCCCCGCACGCCGACCCCACGGTCGGCCTGGAGAAGGTGCTGGTCAAGGGATCCGCGGGCGCCACTCCCGAGCTGAAGCAGGCGCTGCGCGACGCCACCGGCAGCAACCCGCTGATCAGCGTGGACGGTCAGAAGGACATCAGGGCCGAGAACCAGCGGGCCGTCACCGCCGTGCTGAACGTCATGTACGGGCTGCTGGGCATGTCCGTCGTCGTCGCCGTCCTCGGCGTGGTGAACACCATGGCGATGTCGGTGTTCGAGCGTCGCCGGGAGATCGGCATGCTGCGGGCGATCGGCCTGGACCGGCGCGGGATCGGCCGGATGGTCCGGCTGGAGTCGCTGATGATCGCACTGTTCGGCGGGGTGGTCGGCGTGCTGCTCGGGATCGTCACCGCCTGGGCGGCGACCCGGACGATCGCCGGGGTGTTCAAGAACATCACCGTGGTGGTGCCGCCGGTGCAGATCGGGCTGTTCCTGGTCGCCGCCGCGGTGATCGGCCTGCTGGCCGCCCTCTGGCCGGCCCGCCGGGCCGCCCGGACGGACATCCTGGGCGCGATCAAGAGCGAGTAGCCGCCGCCCCGGGAGCGACCGGGACGCAGGGAACGACGACGCCCGCCGGGACTCCTCCCGGCGGGCGTCGCGCTGTCTGCGGGTGTCGGGAGCCCTGGGGCGCCCGGGGCAAACGTTTCCTCAGCAGCCGTTGAGGATCGAGGAGAGCGCGCTCTTCTCCGCGCTGTCGACCGAGAGGCCGTAGTAGTACTTCACCTGCACCCAGGCACGGGCGTAGGTGCAGCGGTAGGAGGTCTGCGGCAGCCAGTGGGCCGGGTCCTGGTCGCCCTTGGAGCGGTTGGAGCTCGCGGAGACGGCGATCAGCTGCGGGCGGACCAGGTCGTTGGCGAGGGCCTGGCGCTGGGCGGTGGTCCAGGCCCAGGCGCCAGAGCGCCAGGCCTCGGCCAGCGGCACCAGGTGGTCGATGTCGAAGCTCGACGCGCTGGTGGTGGTGACGTTGTCGTAGGCCGAGACCCAGCTGCCGCTGACGGAGGCGCAGGCGGAGTCGGTGACGACGTTGCTGCCGTCGCGCTTGAGAACCGTCTCCCGGGTGTTGCAGGTGCCGGAGATGGTGATCCAGTGCGGGAAGAGCGCGCGGTCGTAGGTGGAGTCGTGGGACTCGGCGGCCACCGTGACGGCGGCGAGGTAGCCGCGGGCGGTGGCGGCCGAGACCGGGGTCGGCAGGGCGGCCTGGGCGGTGCCGGCACCGGTCAGCAGGGTGGTGAGGGCGAGCAGCAGGGCGCCGAAGGCGGCGGCCAGGACGCGGCCGGGCACACGTATCGCGGACATGCCGAAGTACTCCTGGGTCGAGGAGGGCAGGGGAAAGCCCCCGGGCGGGAACCGGCCCGGGCTGTCGACCAGCATGTCGCCCCAGGGGTTTACGCGGGTAGATCCGAGAGGTGAATTTTTTGACCGGATGTCAGGTACACAAACCGTCAGGACACTACCGACCCGCTGCCCTCGGCCCGGGAACGCCGACGCCCCGCCCGGGTTGCCGGGCGGGGCGTGGTGAGGGTGGCGTGGGTGCGCCGGGTGGCGCGGGCCGGTGGTGTCAGGCGGTGGGGCGGGCCTCGGCGCTGCCGGTCGTGCCGGTGGTGCCGGTGGGCTCGGGGGTGCCGGGCTTGGCGGGGCCGCCGAGGACACCGAAGAAGTAGGCCAGCGTCGGCGCCAGGTAGGCGAGCCAGACCACCAGCTGGAACACCGTGGGGTCGGGCTGGAAGTTGAAGACGCCCTTGAGGAGGGTGCCGTACCAGCTGTCCTTGGGGACGGTGGTGGAGATGTCGAAGGCGGTGGTGTGGAGGCCGGGCAGCCAGCCGGCCTCCTGGAGGTCGTGGACGCCGTAGGCGAGGACGCCGGCGGCGACGACGACGAGCATGGCGCCGGTCCAGGTGAAGAACTTGGCGAGGTTGATCTTCAGGGCGCCGCGGTAGAACAGCCAGCCGAGCACGACGGCGGTGAGCAGGCCGAGGGCGGCGCCGATGATCGGGTTGTAGCCGTCCTCGGTGGCCTGGACGGCGGTCCAGATGAACAGGGCGGTCTCCAGGCCCTCGCGGCCGACGGCGAGGAAGGCGGTGGCGACCAGTGCGCCGGTGCCCATCGCGAGGGCGGCGTCGAGTTTGCCCTGGAGTTCGCTCCTGAGGTGGCGTGCGGTGCGGCGCATCCAGAAGACCATCCAGGTGACCAGGCCGACGGAGATGATCGACAGTGAGCCGCCGAGGGCCTCCTGGGCCTCGAAGGACAGTTGCGAGGAGCCGAACTGCAGCACCGCGCCGAAGGCCATCGAGAGCAGCACGGCGGCGCCGACGCCGGTCCACACCGGCGGGAGCTTCTCCCGGCGGCCGGTCTTGACCAGGTAGGCGATGAGGATGCAGACGACCAGGCTGGCTTCGAGTCCTTCGCGCAGGCCGATCAGATAGTTGGCGAACACGCCGGCTCCCTGGGGGTGAGGAGGTGGTACGGGCGGAACGGGCGGGAGGTCAGCCGAAGAGGGCCTGGCCCCACCACTCGCCGGGCTTGCGGACGCCCGCGGGGCAGGCGAAGTGGGCCGAACCGACGTGCTGGATGTACTCGTTCAGCGCGTCGGAGGCCGCGAGCCGCTGCTGCAGCGGGACGAACGCCTTGCGGGTGTCCCGCTGGTAGGCCAGGAAGAACAGGCCCGCGTCCAGCCGGCCGAGGCCGTCGGTGCCGTCGGTGAAGGAGAAGCCGCGGCGCAGGATCATCAGCCCGTCGTTGGACTCCGGGTGGGCCAGCCGGACGTGGGCGTCGGCGGGCATCGCCTTGAGGTCCGGGGCGTCGTGCTCCTTGGTCCTCCCGTACGCGGCGCCCTCGCCCTTGGTGCGGCCGAAGACGTCCTCCTGCTCCTTGAGCGAGGTGCGGTCCCAGGTCTCGATGTGCATCCGGATCCGGCGGGCCACCAGGTAGGAGCCGCCGGTCATCCAGTCCGGGCCCTCGCCGGGGGCGGCCCAGACGTGCTCGGCGAGCTTCGCGGTGTCGGTGCCGGCGATGTTGTGGGTGCCGTCCTTGAACCCCATCATGTTGCGCGGGGTCTGCGCGTCCGGGGTGGTGGACGAGGTCTTGCCGAAACCCAGCTGCGACCAGCGGATGTTGACGGTTCCCATGCCGATCCGGGCCAGGTTGCGGATCGCGTGGACGGCCACCTGCGGGTCGTCGGCGCAGGCCTGGATGCACAGGTCGCCGCCGCTGCGCTGCGGGTCGAGGTTGTCGCCCTTGAACTTCGGCAGGTCGATCAGGGCCTCGGGCCGCCTGGCCTTGAGGCCGAAGCGGTCCACGCCCTCCTTCTCGAACAGACTCGGACCGAAGCCGATGGTGAGGGTCAGCCGGGAGGCCGGCAGACCCAGGGCCTCGCCGGTGTCGTCCGGCGGCGCCTCCGGCAGACCGCTGGCGGCGCCGCTGCCGACCTCGCGGCCGCCGGTCATCGCGGCGGCGGCCTTGGTCCACTCCTTCAGCATCCGGACCAGCGAGTCGCGGGTGGCGCTCGACGAGACGTCGAACGCGGCGAAGTGCAGCCGGTCCTGGACCGGGGTGGCGATGCCCGACTGGTGGTCGCCGAAGAACGGGATGTCCGCGGTGGCGGCGGGCGCGGCCGGGGTGTCGTCGTCGTCCTGGCGGGTCGCGGCCGCGACCGAGCCGACACCGGCGGCGCCCAGCGCGACCCCGGCACCGGCCCAGCCGATGACGGCACGGCGGCTGACCGGGGCGCGGCCGGCGGCCTCGGCGGTGGCGGCGGTGGCCGGCGTCTCGTTCTGCTGCTGCTGGTTCTCGGCGTCCATGGGCGGGCGGACCCTTCTCTGTGCTGAACTCACGGATGCCGTGGCGGCCGCTGGGGCCGCCACGGCGGAGTACCGGATGTGGTGCGCGGTGCGGGATCCGGTGCGCGCGCCGCGGACGGCGGCGCGCACCGGACCGCGGTGGTTACTTGACGACCACGGCGGCGGCGAGCTTGGAGAGGGGTTCGCCGAGGGAGTTGACGGCGTCGGAGAAGGTCTTGCGCTCGGTGTCGG
>NZ_JBIVGI010000060.1:0-6177 GCF_044748625.1 Kitasatospora sp. NPDC089913
CCGGCTACGACCTGGTCGCCGTCATGCGCCGCGGCGAGTGGATCACCGGCGGCGACCGCTTCGCCCCGATCACCACCGCCTGACCTCCCGCCGCACCGCCCGCTCCGGCACGCCGAACGGCCGCCCGCTCCCCCGCGAGGGGAACGGGCGGCCGTTCGCATGCTCCGAAAAGGCTCCGGAAGGGCGCCGACAAGGCTCCCGAGGGGGCCCGGAAGGATCCCGGAAGACCCCCGGCCGGGCCTCAGGAGGCGGCTTCCACCAGCACCTGGTCGACCAGGATCGTGCCGCTGCCCGCCGGCACCGAGATCACCACGGTGTTCGGGCCCGCCACCATCGGCGGCGTTATGTAGGTGTTGAACCAGGACGAGGCCGGGTCCTTGCCGGGGGAGTAGTTCTTGAAGCCCAGTCCGCCCGGCCAGTCCTTGCCGTTGACCGTCGCCGCCGCCCGCACGTCGGCGGCGGCGTTGCTGTAGTGCACGGTGAACTTGTAGGTGCCCGCCGCCGCCAGGTCACCGGTCCAGGTGATGGTCCCGCCGGGGTTGAGCGTCAGGTAGCTGCCGTCCGCCGACTTGGCACCCTTGACGGTGTTGCCGGCCGGCGCGTTCTGCGCCTGCAGCTGGCTCGCGTCCACCGCGCCCAGGCCGCCGGTGCCGGAGGCGGTCGCCGCCGGCGTGGCCGACGCGGAGCCGGTCGGGTTCGCGCTACCGGTACCGGTGCCCGGGCCCGCCGAGGCCCCGGCCGAGGCACTGGCCCTGGCGTCCTTGTCCTTGCCCTTGTCCCCGTCCGGGTCCCCGCTGGTGAGGGCCACCGCGGCACCGATCGCGATCGCCGCGACCACGGCCACCGCGCCGATGACGGCACCCTTGCCCCGGCCGCCGCCGCTCGGCCGCTCCTCGCCCGGCTGCGGGCGGGAGTGCTCGGCGTAGCGGGTCTGCTGGGTGGGGGCGGCTCCGAAGTCGCCCTGTGCCGGGTACTGCTGCTGCGGCTGGCCCTGCGGGTAGCCGGGCTGCGGCTGGTGGGACTGCTGCGGCGGGTAGGGCTGCTGCGCCCTGGGCGGCTGGCCGTACTGGGCGCGGCCGACCTCCATCGGGCGGCTGTACGGGGTGCGGGGCACGCCCTGCTGCGGTTCGGCCGGCTGCCCGGAGGCGCCGTCGGCCGGACGGTAGAGGTAGCCGAACGGATCGTCGTCCTGAGGGGCGCCGCCCTCCGGGCCCTGGGGCGCCCCGCTGCTGCCGGCGGTGGTCACGGTGGTCAACTCCCCCATCGCGGTCGCGCCGCCGCACTGCCGTGCCGTCGGACGCTGATCGTGGTCGCTCGTACCCCCGGAACACTACCTGTCGTCGGCTACGCCCCGAAAAGACCCCTTGACAACCCGCGAGTAGCCCGGGCCCGCCCCGGAGCCGGATTCAGCCCGCCCGCCGGTGCGAACGTTCGCCGCGCGCGCCGCGCACCGCGCCGCCCCGGGCCCGCTTCTCGTCGTACATCCGCTCGTCGGCGGTGTGCAGGACCTCCTCGATGCTCATCCCGCAGCCGGCCCAGCCGATGCCGAGGCTCACCCCGACCCGCATCGCCCGGCCGTCGATCCGCATCGGCGGGATGATCGCGTTGCGCAGCCGGTGGGCGAGGTCCTTCGCCTCGTCGCGGCCGATCCCGTCGGCCAGCACCACGAACTCGTCGCCGCCGAACCGGGCCACCGTGTCGCCGTCCCGGACGGCCCCGCTGAGCCGGCGGGCGACCTCGACCAGAACGGCGTCGCCGGCGTTGTGCCCGAACCGGTCGTTGATCGACTTGAAGCCGTCGAGGTCGCAGAAGAGCACCGCGAGCCCCTTCTCCACGACGGGCGGCGGACTCGACCGGAACGGGCCGGTCCTGATCTCCCCGCCCGGACCGTGGTCGGGCGGCACCACGGCGTGCACATGGTCGCCGTAGCCGTTCGCCCCGTCCGGGGCGCCGGCGGCCGCGGCCGCCGGGTAGCCCTCGGGGAGGCCGTAGCCGTGCGCCGGGTCCGCGCCCTCGTACCCGCCGGGCGTGCGGTGGGAGTCGCCGAACAGGTGCTCCGGGTACCCGCCGAAGCCGTCGTCGGGCCGGAGCGCGGCCGCGTACCCGGCTCCGCCGTGACCGGCGTCCCCGGGCGGGACGGCCTGGTGCCCGGCCGCGACCGCCTGCGGAAGGGCGCAGAGCCGGCGCCCGAGCCGGGCCTTGAGCTCGGCCCCGTTCGGCAGTCCGGTGAGCGCGTCGTGGCTGGCCCGGTGGGCGAGCTGGAGCTCGTGCCGCTTGCGGTCCTCGATGTCCTCGACGTGGGTGAGCAGGAAGCTCGGGCCCTCGGCGGCGTCGGCCACGATCGAGTTCCGCAGACAGACCCACTGGTACCCGCCGTCGCGGCGGGAGAGCCGCAGTTCCGCCCGGCCGCTCTCGGCACTGGTGCGCTCCAGCAGCGTCCGGTCGTCGGGGTGCACGAGATCGGCGAAGCTCTGCTGGCGCAGCACCGCCCGGGGGCGCCCGAGCAGGCGACAGAGCGCGTCGTTGACCCTGGTCAGCTGACCCCGCCCGGCGCCGTGGAGTTCGGTGATGGCCATCCCGCTGGGGGCGTACTCGAAGGCCTGGCGGAAGCTCTCCTCACTGGCCCGCAGCGCCTGCTGCTCCTTCTCCAGGCGGGCCAGCGCGCGTTGCATCTCGGCGCGCAGCCGGGCGTTGCCGATCGCGATGGAGGCCTGCAGCGAGAACATCTCCAGCGCCTCGCGGGTCCAGGCCCCGGGGCGTTTGCCGCTGCGCGGCCGGTCCACCGAGAGGACCCCCAGCAGGTCGCCGCCGGCGCTGTACATCGGGGCGAGCAGGCCGTCGGCGGGGTGCCAGTCGTTGGCGTAGACCGGCATGGGGCCGTCCCCGATCCAGCGCGGGATGTCGCTGGCCACGGCCCAGCCGCGGTCGTAGGGGAGGAAGCGCAGGGTGCCCCAGTGGTCGCTGACGCCGAGCAGCCGGTCCCAGGACTCGCGGGAGCCGACCTGGCCGAGCAGTACGGAGGGGCCGCCCATGGCGCTCTCCTCCAGCTCCCAGACGGCCGCCACCACCAGGTCGCCGTCCGGCCGGACCAGGCTGACCGCGGCGGCGTCGAATCCGAGCCCGTGCACGGCGCCCTCGACCACGGCCTGCAGCGTTCCCGCCAGGCTGCGGGCAGCGTTGAGGTCCGCCACGACCCGGTGCAAGGTGCGGAGGGTCGCGAGACGGACATAAGGCTCCGACTCGGCTTCCATGCGGGGGCTCCCCGGCTGCTTCGGATAGGTCTTGATTGGTTATCGTCCGATTGCCAGAAGAACTGAATCACAGGGAGCACAGCGTTCGGCACGCTCGGTCAGCAATAGGTCAGCACTTGTGACTTAAATCACACGACACTAATGCACCCTTAATCGGTTCATCTGCCCCATAACGGGACAAAAAGCCTCATCGGCACATTTCCGGTGGTCGGTCGCAATGGCCCCGCGCTGTAGCCGACTGACCGCCGGGCAGGCCCTCCCCTTCACTCCTGGGGGTGAGGTCGAGCGCGAACCGTAACCTTCCCGGCGCCCGGGCGGACCGAGCCGCGCTGCGTCGCTGGTCCTACGACCAGGGCCCGATGTCGTTTCCCCCGGTCGCGGGCTAGCGTGCCTACGTGTACCCGTCCCCGCAGCCCGAAGCTGCCTCCCGCGCGACCCCCGACGAGTTCCGGGCGGCGCTCTCCCAGCTCGCCTCCGGTGTCAGCCTGGTGACCGTCCAGGATCCGGACGACGGCGAGGACGTCGGCATGACCGCGACGTCCTTCCTGTCCGTGTCGCTGGAGCCGCCGCTGGTCCTGATCTCCGTCCGCGAGGACTCCCGGATGGACGAGGTGCTCTCCCGGGCCGACACCTGGGCCGTCTCGCTGCTGTCCGAGGGGCAGAAGGCGCTCGGCTCGCGGTTCGCCATGAAGGGCCGGCTCAGCGACCGGCTGCTGTTCGCCGACGCCCCGCACCACCGCGGCCCCTGCAGCGGGGCCCCGCTGATCAGTGGCGCGCTCGCCACCGTGGAGTGCCGCACCGAGCAGCGGATCCCGGCCGGTGACCACACCCTGCTGCTCGGCCGGGTCCTGGAGGCCAGGGTGCCCGACCCCGGCGGCCGCCCGCTGCTGTACTTCCGCGGCGGCTACCGCTCCCTGGGCTGACCCGGCACCGCCGGTCACCGCCCGGCACCCTGGGCACCGCCGGTCGTCGCCGGATGCCGCCGGATGCCGCTGGCCGGACCGGAACCTGCCGGACGGACCGGACCGGACGCCGCCGCTACTCGCCGCCGCGTGGCGAGCGCCGCCCCTGCTTCAGCTCGGAGCGGTGCCGCTTGTTGGTGAGCCGCCGCTCGACCATGCCCCGGGTGGGCCTGGTCGCCCGGCGCGCCTTCGGCGGCGGGGCGGTCGCCTCGCCGAGCAGCGAGGCCAGCCGGGCCGCGGCGACCTCCCGGTTGCGCCACTGCGAGCGGTGCTCGGAGGCCCGGACCACCAGCACCCGGCCGTCGACCAGCCGGCCGGCCAGCCGCTCCAGGGCGCGCTCCTTCCACACCTCGGGCAGCGCCGCGGAGGCGGCCAGGTCGTAGCGGAGCTCGACCTGGGTGTCGGAGGTGTTGACGTGCTGGCCACCGGGGCCGGAGGAACGGGAGAAGCGCCAGACGAGCTCGGCGTCGGGGACGACCACCGACCCCCGTACGCGAACGGGCTCAGGCATGGGTCCATCATCCCGCGCCCGACCACGCCGGGTCACCCGGTTATCCGGCCGTCCGGTGCCGACCCCGACAATGTCCTTGTGATCGAGCTCGGCTACTCCCTCTCCAACCGCTTCCCCGACCCCCCGCAGACCGACTACCGGTCGGCGGGCGCGCGCGAGCTGCGGTACGACCTGTTCTGCGGCGACGTCCACGTCGAGGACGAGGCGTCCGACCTGTCCACAGCCTGGGGATGGGTCCCGGTGCTGGACTTCGCCTGGGCCCTGTGCGACATCGTCGAGGAACTCGACCGCGACCCGGCCGGCGGCCGGGCCGCCCGGGTGCAGACCGCCGACCTCGACTTCACCCAGAACACCCATCTGCTGCGGTTCGCCCGCCGGTTCAACTGGGTGGAGGTCACCGCCACCTGGCTGCCGGACGAGCCACCGGTCGTGGTCCGCCACGGCGATCTGCGCCGCGAGGCCAGGGATTTCCTCCAGGACACTCTCGCCGACCTCTTCGACATGCACCCGGATCTCGCCGACAATCCGGTTGTCTGGGAACTCCAGGGCAGGTTCCGACGCGTCTGACGGGGAATACCCGGAACCGTGCCGGCGGGCGGAAAAGAAACCGGCCGCGCGGAACCAACCCTCGCGGTTCCCGCGTTATCCCCGGCAACAGCAATCGAAGGGACAGCACACACCATGCCAGTGAGCCTCTCCAAGGGTGGCAACGTCTCGCTGACCAAGGAGGCCCCCGGCCTGACCGCGGTCACCGTCGGCCTCGGCTGGGACGTCCGCACCACGACCGGTGCCGAGTTCGACCTGGACGCCAGCGCCATCGTGCTGAACGCGGACGGAAAGGTGCTGTCCAACAGCCACTTCGTCTTCTTCAACAACACCAGCACCCCGGACAACACCGTCGTCCACACCGGTGACAACCGCACCGGCGAGGGCGCCGGCGACGACGAGGCGATCAACGTCAACCTCGCCACGCTGCCGGCCGAGGCCACCAAGATCACCTTCCCGGTCTCGATCTACGACGCCGTCGCCCGGTCGCAGAACTTCGGCCAGGTCCGCAACGCCTACATCCGCGTGGTGAACGCGGCCGGCGGCGCCGAGATCGCCCGCTACGACCTCTCCGAGGACGCCGCGACCGAGACCGCCATGATCTTCGGCGAGCTCTACCGCAACGGCGCCGAGTGGAAGTTCCGCGCGGTCGGCCAGGGCTACGCCTCCGGCCTGGCCGGCATCGCCCAGGACTTCGGCGTGCAGCTCTGACGCTCCGCCCCGCGGTGCCTTCCGGCGCCCGTCCCGCCACCCGGCGGGGCGGGCGCCGCGTCGTTCCCGGCGCCCCGACCACCCTGCGCCCCGACCGCCCGACCGCCCGCTGCTCGCGCGTCATCCCGGCCAGCGACCGGCCGTACCCCACCAGCGCCACCGCGCCCAGCACCCCGCACCACAGCGCCAGGTACCC
>NZ_JBIVGI010000061.1:0-4163 GCF_044748625.1 Kitasatospora sp. NPDC089913
GGTGGTGACGGGCACGGGGACTGGAGCGACCTGGGTCAGGTCGCCTCCGGCCTGACCGCCGATCCGTCGCAGGTGACGTTCGCGGACTTCGACGGCGACGGCCGTACCGACTACATCACCCTCGCCGACAGCGGCGCCGTGAACGTCTTCCTCAACCGGGGCGGCGACGGCCACGGCGGCTGGGTGGACAACGGCCGGGTCGCCGGCGGGCTCACCACCGACCGCAGCCGACTGCGCCTCGCCGACTTCGACGGTGACGGGCGTGCCGACTACAACGTGGTCAACCCCGACGGATCGATCACCACCTTCCTGAACAAGGGCGGTGACCACCACGGCGGTTGGAGCGACCACGGACGGACCGCGTCCGGTCTCACCACCGACCAGAGCGCCGTGGCGCTGGCGGACATCGACGCCGACGGCCACGCCGACTACCTCGTCACCACCGGCCCCACCACCGCTTTCCTCAACAACGGCGGCGACGGCCACAACAACCCCGGCTGGATCGACTACGGCCGGATCGCCGCCGGGAGTTGAGCGGGCGGGGCCGCCCTGCCGCCTACGGGCCGCGACCACGGGCCGCGCCGCGTCGGGGTCACCGCACGGACGACCGTGCGGTGACCCCGGCCCCGTACCCCGGCTGTCCCCGCCACCACCGGCCGGGGGCGGCCGGGGCTTCCTCGTGGGCGCGTCGCGGGGGGCGCCGCGCGCGTCCGCGGGTTCCGGCCGTGCTAGCGGCGGCGGCCGCCGCGCGGGTGCAGCGGGTGGGGCGGGCTCAACGGGCTCAGCGGGCTCAGCGGGCTCAGCGGGCGCAACAGGTGCAGCAGGTGCGGCGGCTGCGGCTGCCTCGGGCTCATCGGGCGAAGCCGGTGAGCGTGGTCTTGCCGATCGTGGTGCCGGACTCCTGGCGGCGGTGGGCCTCGCGGAGGTTGGCCGCGTTCACCGGGCCGAGGTCGGTCGTCGCGGTGCTGGCGAGCACGCCGTCGTCGGCCAGCCGGGACACGCGGTCCAGGATGCGGTGCTGGGCTGCCAGGTCCGCGGTGCCGTGCAGGGAGCGGGTGTACATCAGCTCCCAGTGGAACGAGATGCTCTTGGACTTGAGCACGCCGATGTCCAGGGAGTCGTGGTCGTCGATGGCCACGATCGCCCCGAAAGGCTTCAGCGCCTCGGCGTACGCCGGGAGGTTGCGGTCGGTGCCGACCGTGCTGAACACCAGGTCCACCCCGTCCGGGGCCACCTCGGCCAGCTGCCCGGCCAGCGGCTCGCGGTGGTCGACGATGTGGTGGGCGCCCATCCGGCGGGCGAACTCCGCGCTCTCCGGACGGGAGGCCGTGCCGACCACGGTCAGCCCGGTCAGCGCGCGGGCCAGCTGGGACACCATCGCGCCGACCCCGCCCGCGGCGGCGGTCACCAGCAGGGTGCCGCTGCGGTCGGGGGCGACGGCGGCCTGGCCAAGGCGTTCGAACAGGCCCTCCCACGCGGTCAGCGCGGTCAGCGGCAGCGCGGCGGCCTCGGCGAAGGAGAGCGTGGCGGGCTTGTGCCCGACGATCCGCTCGTCCACGGCGTGGTACTCGGCGTTCGCGCCCGGGCGGTCGATCGCCCCGGCGTAGTAGACCTCGTCCCCGACCTCGAACAGCTCGACCGCGGAACCCACCGCGACCACCGTGCCGGCGGCGTCCCAGCCGAGCACCTTCCAGTCGCCCTGCGGATCGACGTTCCGGCGCACCTTGTGGTCGACCGGGTTCAGCGCCACCGCCTCGACCCGGACCAGCAGGTCCCGCGGGCCGGGCTGCGGCACCGGCAGCTCGACGTCCTGGAGGCTGTCCGGGTTCTCGACGGGCAGGCTCGCGCGGTAGGCCACCGCTCGCATCGTGGTGGGGATCGTGTTCTTGCTCATCGCGGTGTCCTTCGCTGCGGAATGTCGTCCTGGCCTTGGCCTTGGTCCTCGCCTCGGCCTTGGTGCTGGTCCTGACCTCGGTCCTGGTCCTGACCTCGGCCCTGGTTCTGGTCCCGGCCCTGGTTCTGGTCCCGGGTCCCCGGCACCGGCTCCCGGGGCCGTCATCAGGACGGTACGCAACAGGTAGTGGTAACCCGCAAGGGCTCCTAGTTCCTTTTGGGTACTATGACGATATGACTACGAAAGCGACTCTGTCCCTGGCTCCGGCGGCGTCGGTCGACGGCGGTCCACCGAAGGACGTCTACGCCGCCGCCTGTCCCTGCCGCGACATGCTCGACCTGCTCGCCAACAAGTGGAGCGCCCTTGCCCTGGGCGCGCTGGAGGAGGGGCCGCAGCGCTTCGGTGCCCTGCGCGCGCGGCTGCAGGGTGTCAGCCCCAAGGTGCTCACCCAGACCCTGCGCCGACTGGAGGAGTTCGGGCTGGTGGACCGCGAGGTCTTCGCCGAGGTCCCGCTGCGGGTCGAGTACAGCCTGACCGGGCTCGGGCGTGACGCCTGCGCCCCGCTCGCCCACCTGCGGACCTGGGTCGAGCGGAACATCGACCGCTTCCCGGCCGCCTGAGGCACCCCGAGGCCCGCCCGAGTCGCTGCGAGTCGCTGCGGGGTCACTCGCCCGGGAAGACGACCCCCAGGTCGCGGCGGACGCCGTCCAGGACGCGCATGATGTCCAGCGTCTCGGCGAGCGGCATCAGCTCGGACTCCAGCCGCCCCGCGGCGATGCACCGGGCCGCCTCGGCCGCCTGGTAGCTCATCCCCCCGTCGCGCGGCGGGACGAAGGTGTCGAGGATCTCGTTCTCCCGGCCGACGAGCCGGACCCGGGCGGCTCCGTAGAAGGGGCCGTCGATCTCCAGCCGGGCATGCGTTCCCGAGATCGACGCCGAGGTCGGCGTGCGGGCGAAGAGCGAGGTGTTCAGCACCCCGTGCGCGCCGGACCCGCCGGTGACGACGATCGAGGCCTGCCCGTCGACACCGCTGAACGCCTTCGTGCCCACCGCTGTGACCGAGGCGAACGGCCCGAGCACCATCGAGGCGAACGAGACCGGATACACGCCGAGGTCGAGGAGGGCGCCGCCCGCCAGCTCGGGGGCGAACAGGCGGTGCGCCGGGTCGGGATCCATCCGCTGCCCGTGGTCGGCCGTCACGGTGTGCACCTCGCCGAGCAGCCCGGACGCCAGCACCTGGCGGACCACGTCGATGTGCGGAAGGAAGCGCGTCCACATCGCCTCCATCAGGAACACCCCGCGCTCGCGGGCCGCCTCGATCAACTGCTCGGCCTCGCGGGCGTTGCGTGTGAACGCCTTCTCGACGAGAACGTGCCGGCCCGCCTCGACGGCCAGCATCGCGTGCTCGAAATGGGCCGAGTGCGGCGACGCGACGTAGACGATGTCCACCTCGTCGTTCCCGGCCAGCTCGGCGTAACTGCCGTGCGCCGCGGGGATGCCGAACCGGTCGGCGAACGCCCGGGACCGCGCGGCGTCGCGCGAGCCGACCGCCACGACCCGCTGCCCGGTGTGCTGCCGCAGGGTCTCGGTGAAGTGCGCCGCGATCCCGCCCGGCGCCATCACGCCCCAGTTCAGGGCGGGTGCTTCACGGGGGGAGGGAGTGCGGGGCGCAGGCAGCACGGTGCCCGCCGTCCCGTCCGCGGCGCTGTCCGTGGCGCTGTCTGTGGCGCCGTCCGCGGCGATCGACCGTTCCTGCGTCATGGGGGTCCTCTCGAAGGGCGGGCGAAGGCGGTGCCGGGGCGCGGGCGCCGGCACCGCAGGTGCCTGGGCGGTTCGGTGGTCCACGGTCGGTCAGACGTTGTCGGTCGAGCGTTTCTTCCGAGAGCCCGGCGGCCCCGGACGGTTGCGTGACCGGCCGCCCTCGGCGAGCTCGTCGAGAAAACGGCCGTCGCGGAGTTCTACCACGCGGTCGGCGCGTTCCATCAGGTCGGGGTCGTGGGCCCGGGCCACGATGTCTTCGGCGCGAAGGTGGAGGGCCTGGCTTCGTCGGGGGCGGGGGTTCTACCGGCTCAAGGGCGGCACCGCTCGCCCGATCGCGCGGAGCCGTGCTGTGCGTGCTCCCCCCGGAACGGGCGCACGCCCTGTCGACGAGGTCCGCGACCGAAAGGTGGCGGGGGGGGGGGCCGCCCACCCCCCCGCCCAGGGGGGGCGGGATAAGGGGATGTTTGGGGTGGGGGGCACCAAAGGGGTAAACCCCCCCAAAAACGGG
>NZ_JBIVGI010000062.1:0-4140 GCF_044748625.1 Kitasatospora sp. NPDC089913
GGGGACCCTGTGGGAGAGTAGGACGCCGCCGAACAATCATTGTGAAGAACCCCCGTCGGGAAACCGGCGGGGGTTCTTTGCGTTGCGCCCGAATTCTGCGGAGAAAGCGGTGCCGCGAACGCCGAAGACTCAGCCCTGTGATTGCGGCTGTGGCTGTGGCTGGGCGGTGCCCCAGCTCGGGCGGCTCTCCCCGCGGCCCTGAGGGTCGGTCAGCCGGGTGACGGTCGAGCCGTCGGCGCGCATCGTGTAGAGCTCGGAGGCTCCGCCGGCGGGGGCCTGGTCGAAGGCGATCGCCGTGCCATCGGGGGAGAAGGAGGCGGCTCCGTAGGTGACGTCGGACGGGCCGGGGGTGAGTGCCTCCACGGCCGAGCCGTCGGGGTGGACGGTGTAGATGCCGCCGCCGGGGGCGTTGTCGGGTCCGGCCGGGTAGGTGGTGAAGACGATCCGGCTGCCGTCGGGGGACCAGTCGGCACGTTCGCCGGCCCGTAGCTCCCACGGGGTGAGCCGGCGCAGACCGGTGCCGTCGGCGTTGACGATGTAGAGGGACCGGCCGTTGGCGGGCTGGCCGGTGGCGCTGGTCCGGTAGGAGAAGACGAGCTGCTTGCCGTCGGGGGACCAGGAGGGGTCGGTGACGGCACCGGAGTAGGGGGTGTCGTTGGTGAGGAAGGTGAGCCGCTGGGCGCTGGTGCCGTCGGGGGCGATGACGAACAGGTCGCTGTACTGGATCTGCTCGGAGTCCGGATCGGAGCGGCCCCAGCTGCGGGTGAAGGCGATCGTCCTGCCGTCGGGGGACCAGGCGGGCGCGGTCTCCGTCTCGTTGACGCAGTCCGGGGCGCCTGCCTCGCAGAGCGGGCCGAGCTGACGGGCGTTGCTGCCGTCGGAGCTCGTGGTCCAGATGCGGCCGGGGGAGTCGGCCCCGGTGCGGTCGAAGGCGAGCGCGGTGCCGTCGGGGGACCAGGTGGGGTGGTCGTCCCGGGTCCGGTCGCCGGGCTGGGTGAGTTGCTGCCGGGTCCGGCCGTCGGCGGTGACGGCGAAGATCGCGCTGGTGAGGCGGTCCTGGTCGAGGAAGGCCCGGCCGGCGATGAGGCCGTTGCGGGCCGGCGGGGCGGTCGGGGTGGCCGCGGCCGCGTCGACGGCGGCGGCGCTGCCGTCGGCGACGGCCGCCTCGACGGTGGGGGTTGGGCTGGGCGACTCGGCGCGGATCTCGCTGAGCGGGATCTCGCCGGGCTGGGCGCCGCAGCCGGTGAGCAGGGCCCCGGCGAGCAGGAGGCCCGCACCGGCGCGGGGGCGGGTGCGGGCCGTGGCGGGAGTGGTCCGTGAGAGCCGTGTGCGCGTCATCCGCGTGTCATCTCCGTCTCCGATCCGCCCGGCGAGTCCGGACGTGATGCCCCCCGAAGGAGCTGTCACTTTGTCAGATCGGAAGGTGCGGAGCCGGGCGACACGCGACGGTCCGCGTCCGCTCGGCGACGGAGAGTCGCCCGTTCGTGGCAGTTCGGCGGATCGGTAGTACGGCGGCGGATCAGCGGTACGAGGGGCCGGCGGCCCGGACGTTCGGCGGATCGGCGGAAGCGGAGGTCCGCCGGCGTGGCGTCAGTCCCGGGCGGCCCGGCGTTCGGCCTTGGCGAGGGCCTCCGCCTCGTCCTCGGCCTCGGCGACCTCCAGGGTGGGCGCAGTGCCCCCGAGGTGGACGGGCAGCCACCAGTTGTCCTCGGGGCCGGAGGGCTTGCCGGGGTATTCGCGCTGGGCGCGGTCGAGCATCTCGGTCATCGCGGCGCGCAGGCGGCGGGTGACCATGACGGGCTTGTCCTCGGGCGTCAGCACGATCGGCTCGCCGATCATGATGGTGACCGGGACGTGCCGCTTGGTGAGGGTCTTCGGGCGGCCCTTGGTCCACAGCTGCTGGGTGCCCCAGAGGATCACCGGGAGCAGCGGGGTGCCGGAGTCGGCGGCCATCCGGGCGGCGCCGGTCTTGAACTTCTTCAGCATGAACGAGCGGCTGATGGTGGCCTCGGGGAAGACGCCGACGACCTCGCCGGCCCGGAGGGCGCGGACGGCGGCCTCGTAGGCGGGCTGGCCGTCGGTCCGGTCGACCGGGATGTGCTTCATGCCGCGCATCAGGGGGCCGGAGACGCTGTGCTTGAACACGTCGTCCTTGGCCATGAAGCGGGTCTTGCGCTTGCCGCCGCGGTAGGCGCCCAGGCCCGCGAAGAGGAAGTCGAGGTAGCTGATGTGGTTGCTCACGAGCACCGCCCCGCCCTCGGCGGGGATGTTTTCGGCGCCGACGATCTTGATGCGCACGTCGAGTGCGCGGAAGACGGTCAGTGCGGCGCCGATCACCGGCGGGTAGACGAGCTCTGCCACGGTCAGTCCTGACTTCGACGGGCCTGGCGGCCCGGTACGGCGGGGCCCCGGGGCGGTGCGTGGGGGCCGACCGGGAGCACGGCACACCGCGGCGGCCACGGGCGATACACGGAGATGATCCCCCGAAGGAGTGCCTGCTGTCACCTGAGGGGTGCTGCCTGGCGGAATGTGAAGGTGTGACGTACGTGATGGGCCGGCCGGGAACTTTTCCGCCCCGGCCGGGCCCGTGCCGGGTGGTGGCGCGGCGGGGTCAGGCGGTGAGGTCCGCCCGGCCCTGTGCGCGGCGGACCAGCAGATACGTCTCGCAGCCCAGGCAGTAGCCGAAGGCGGCGTTCAGGAAGGCGGCGGCCAGTGCGGATCCGGTGGCGAGCAGGCCGAGCCAGTCGGCACCGGTGAGGAAGCCGAGCAGGCCGACGACGGCGAAGACCAGGCCGACGCCCTGGGCGAACCTGGGCGGCCGTTCGTCCTCCGTCCCGGCCGGCGGTGCCAGCCGGGGCCGGACCAGCGTGCGGTAGAGCCATCCGTAGGGGGAGCGGCGCAGCCCGCCGAGGGCCCCGAGGGCGAAGACGAGGGCCTGGGCGGCGAGCAGGGCGCCGCTGCCGGTGAGCAGGACGGCTATCAGGACGACGGTGGTGAGCGCGGCGGCGAAGCGCGGGCCGCGGGGATCGATCTGCACGGGGACTCCGGGAAGGGGACGGCGGCGGGCTGACGGCTGGGAGGCGTCAGCGACAGCGCGAGGCCGTGGCCCGGCACAGGTCGACCACCCGGCGGGCGGTCAGCAGCGGCTGTGCGGGGCGGTCGGAGTCCACCCGGCGATGGTACGCGGGTCGCGGGCCGGTGGTCGACCGTTGTGCCGGGGTCGTTCCCGGGCCGCAGGGGGCCTGGCGCAGACTGGGGGCATGACCGGGTTGGTGGTGTGCGTCGTCGTGCTCGCGCTGGCGAGCGCGTTCGGACTGCTGCGGGCCAAGCGCGACGGGAGGCTGAGGGTGCGGACGAAGGACGGGGCGGTGGGGCTGTCGGCGGCCGAGCTGGGGGTGCCGCTGGGTGAGCGGGCGACGCTGGTGCAGTTCTCCACGGCCTTCTGCCAACCCTGCCGGGCCACCCGCCGGGTGCTCGCGGAGGTCGCCGGGATGGTCGACGGGGTGGCGCACGTGGAGCTGGACGCCGAGGAGCGGCTGGAGCTGGTGCGGCGACTGGACATCCTGCGGACGCCGACGGTGCTGGTGCTGGACGCGGGGGGCCGGGTGGTTCGCCGGGCGAGCGGGCAGCCGAGGCGGGCGGATGTGATCGCGGCGCTGGGCGAGGCGGTCTGAGCGGTCCCGCGCCCCGGCGCGGAACGGCGTGTTCCGCGGTCGTGGTGGGTCCCCAGGGGGAAGGAGCGCCCCCGCGGGACGGAGCAGGGGTCGGGCTGGGGCAGGATGGCCCTGACGGCAGTGCGTCCGTCCCGCGGTCCGTCCGGACCGACGGCCCGCTCGGGGCTGCCGAGGGGGCCCGAGGGACGCCCGGCCGGGACCGCGCGGCGTAAGCTACTGGCGAGTAGTGACCGTCGGGCTACTGGCGAGTATGCTGCCAGGGAGTTCCGGACCGGCACGGGAGCACGCTGCCGGGAGCAGGTGCGTACCGTGTTTCGCGCCCGCTTGCACAGCCGCAGCCGCCGGACGAGACCAGTACAGGAGACAGGCCGTGAGCTTGAGGATCGTTGTCTGTGTGAAGTACGTGCCGGACGCGACGGGTGACCGTCGTTTCGCGGACGACCACACCACCGACCGGGAGGGCGTG
>NZ_JBIVGI010000063.1:0-4134 GCF_044748625.1 Kitasatospora sp. NPDC089913
CCTTCGTCGTCGCCCTCAACGGCTTCGACGGACACCAGCCCCACACCCCCGACGAAGTCCGCGAAGCCCTCCAGCTCAGCACCGAAACACCCGTCGTCACCCTGGACGCCCGACGCCGCGACAGCGCCAAGAGCGCCCTCATCACCCTCGTCGAACACGCCCTCCTCGCCCGGCTCCGCTGAGCGCGGTCCCAGGTCGGCGGCCCCGGCACCCCGTCGCACCGACGGGGTGCCGGGGCACGTTCGCTTGCGGGGAGGTGTCGCCCGGGCGCCACGCGCAAGACCCTCGCATAAGCAGCGGATAACAGTTCGGTAGGCATTTCGTGATCAACAATGACTGTTTGTAGCGAATCAGCGTCACTCAGCGCCAGAAGACCACAGTTTTGCTCCAAGTTGTCGGCGAATGTCCTAAATTGCACCGCACACAGCGCCCACCAGCAGCTGTTTGTCCCCCATCCCTGCACGTGCTGAAATTCCAGCTACCCCTGGATCCCGTACGGCTGTCGCTCCGCTCCCCGGAGCCGCGGCCACCGGGGGTAGCGCTGGATTGATCCATGGCCGCCTGTCGGCCGAGAGGTAGTTGTCGAGTGAGGCGTAAGCAGCAGGTCGCCCCGCAGCGGCGCTCCGAGCCCCGCCAGAGCGAGCCGAACGGCACGGCACCGGAACCCGGCGGGTTCTCGGCGTTCACCCCGACCGAGGAGCGGCCCCAGGCCGCCCCGGCACCGCAGCCGCCCGGCACCGGGAAGGACCGCCCCACGGGCGCCCCGGTCCTCGGGTCCGGCAGCGGTCAGGGCGCGGACACCGCCGGACCGAAGAGCAGCCGGTACGACTTCGTGCGGCCGCGCAACTGGCGCGTGCCGGCCCGTCTGATCGCGATTCTGCTGATCCCGGTCATCATCGCCCTGGTCTTCGGCGGCCTCCGCGTCAACACCTCGATCGACGGCTTCGTCAAGGCCGACCGCGCCCAGCGCACCGCGGCCCTCGCCAAGGCCGCCACCGAGCTCTCCGAGGCACTGGAGAGCGAGCGCGACAAGACGCTCATACCCCTGATCACCAAGCAGGACCCGAACAACGACGTCACCAAGGCGCGCTCGACCACCGACGCCGCCCTCAAGTCGTACAACGCGGCCTACGAGGCGAGCGACAAGTCCGGCGAGCTCCCCCGGCGCCACGACGCGTTCCAGCAGATGGTCGTCTTCCTGCCGCAGCTGCGCGCCACCGCCTACAGCGACACGCTGTTCGCCTCCGCGACCGTCAGCGCCTACTCGGTGATGTTCGCCCCGCTGCTCGCCTACGACAACTCGGTCGGCCTCGGCTCCAGCAACCTCACCAGCAAGGGCCGCTCGATCTACGCGATGTCGCTGGCCAAGGCCTCCGCCTCGACCCAGCGCGCCCTCATGCTGCAGCTCCTGGTCGGCATCGCCGCCCAGAAGACCACCCGCTACGAGAACGTCGACCTGATCCAGCAGCTGCTGGTCGCCCAGCGCCTCGAGCAGACCGCGCTCTCCGAGTTCAACACCGGCAGCGCCCCCGAGGACGCCAAGAAGTACGCCGACGCCCAGGTCGCCCAGGCCAACGCCGACCAGCGGACCGCGTACCGGATGCCCAACGGCAGCGCCCCGACCATGGGCGGCCTGCTCAACATCGGTGCCGCCTACACCCAGGCCGCCGCCAACGGGCAGTCGCAGGGCCGCGAGGTGGCCGACCGGGCGTACAAGGAGGCCAAGGACGCCGGCCTCACCCCGGAGAACTGGAACCAGGCCGCCAACACCCACATCTCCAGCCTCCGCGCCACCGAGGTCGTGCTGCTGGACGACGTGCTCGCCGACGCCGCCGACCTGCGCGACAACGCGCGCTTCGACGCCATCCTCAACTCGCTGATCGTCATCGTCGCGCTGGTCCTCGCCGGTGTGCTCACCGGCTACGTGGCCCGCTCGATGATCCTCGGCATGCGCACCCTGCGCAGCGCCGCGCTCGACATCGCCGACCACCGCCTGCCCGAGCTGGTCGAGAAGCTCTCCAAGACCGACCCGGAGCGGGTGGACACCAACGTCGTCCCGATCCCGCTGTACGGCAAGGACGAGATCGGCGAGGTCGCCCGGGCCTTCGACCAGGTCCACCGGCAGGCGGTCGCGCTCGCCGCCGAGCAGGCCCTGCTGCGAGGCAACGTCAACGCGATCTTCACCAACCTGTCGCGCCGCAGCCAGAGCCTCATCCAGCGCCAGCTGGCGCTGATCACAGACCTGGAGAACAACGAGGCCGACCCGGACCAGCTGGAGAACCTCTTCAAGCTGGACCACCTCGCGACCCGAATGCGCCGCAACGGTGAGAACCTGCTCGTCCTCGCGGGCGAGGAGGCCGGCCGCCGCTGGAACACCCCGGTCCCGCTGGTCGACGTCCTGCGCGCCGCCGCCTCCGAGGTGGAGCAGTACGAGCGCGTCGAGCTCTCCGGCATCCCCGAGGCCGAGGTCGTCGGCGCCGCCGTGACCGACCTCGTCCACCTGCTCGCCGAGCTGCTCGAGAACGCCACCACCTTCTCCAGCCCGCAGACCCGGGTGCTGGTCAACGCGACCCGCCTGCCCGACGGCCGGGTGCTGGTCGAGATCCACGACAAGGGCATCGGCCTCACCGCCGAGGACTTCGCGGAGATCAACGAGAAGCTGGCCGAGCCGCCCACGGTGGACGCCACGATCTCGCGCCGCATGGGCCTGTTCGTGGTCGGCCGGCTGTCCCAGCGGCACGACGTCCGCGTCCAGCTCCGCCCCTCCGGCGAGTCCGCGGGCACCACCTCGCTGGTCATGCTGCCGCCGTTCCTGACCCAGATGGCCGCGGCGCCGGAGCCCGAGGAGCAGTTCACGGTCTCCCGGATCTTCGCCGACCAGGAGCCGGCCGCCGAGTGGGCCCCCGAGCGGAACCAGGCCCGCAGCGCCGCCGAACTCGGCTTCGACGACCACCTCACCGGCCACAACGGCACCGGTTCCAGCGGCTTCAGCCCGGCCCTGGAGGCCGTCCAGCGCTCGCAGCGCCTGGACCAGGTCCGCCGCGCCGCGCTGGAGTCCGGCCCGGAGGGCGACCGGCCGGTGCTGGACGCCGAGGTCGAGGACGAGTACCCGGCGTACGGCCGTCGCAACGACGAGGACTACGGCCAGGACGCGCAGTACCCGCAGCAGGGCTACGAGCAGTCCGGCTACGCCGACGACCAGTACGGCTACCAGCAGGACGAGTACGGCCAGGACGCCGGTTACCAGCAGGACGGTTACCAGCAGGACGGCTACGACCAGTACCCGCAGCAGGGCTACGACCAGTACGGCCGGCAGGACGGGTACGGGCAGCAGGACGAGTACGCCCAGGGCGACGGCTACGACCGCTCCGGCTACGCCGGGGAGCACTACGCCGACCGGGCCGGGGAGGCCCCCGCGGGCCACCCGTACACCCCGGAGCAGCCGGCCCTCCCGGCCGCCGCCGCCGACAACGGCCCGGCCACCCTGCCGTCCGGGCTGCCGCAGCGCCGCCCCGGCCAGCAGCTGGCCGGCGGCGGGTTCCCGTCCGGCCCGCAGGAGAGCGGCGAGACCCCCAACTGGTTCGCCGGCGCCAAGGACACCTCGGCCGCCCCGGCCGAGCCCCGCGGCGGCCACGACGTGTCCGCCCTCGGCGGCTACGGGCCCACCGGCCCGACCGCGGCCGGCGGCCAGAGCTGGCAGTCGCCCAACGACGGCGACTGGCAGCGGGCGGAGAAGCTCCGTGAGCCCTCCTCCAGCGGCACCACCCAGGCCGGCCTGCCCCGGCGCGTGCCCAAGCAGAACCTGGTGCCGGGCAACGCCCAGCCCACCCCGCAGGACGGTCCGCAGGTGTCCCGCGCACCCGAGGAGGTCCGCGGCCGTCTCACCAACCTGCGCCGCGGCGTCGAGCAGGGCCGCAACGCCGGCAGTACCGGAAGCTTCCGGATCGACCCCGATCAGGTAGACCCGTCCGGCAACGGACAGCAGAATCGCAGCACCGATCTCTTCGGCGGCTCGAACCACCAGGAGCGTTGAGTTGAGTCAGATGAGCCAGGCCGCACAGAACCTGAACTGGCTGATCACCAATTTCGTGGACAACACCCCCGGGGTGTCGCACACGGTGGTGGTCTCCGCGG
>NZ_JBIVGI010000064.1:0-2753 GCF_044748625.1 Kitasatospora sp. NPDC089913
AACCGTTGTCGTTGAGAACCACGTAGTCCGCACGACCGTCACCGTCGAAATCCGCCCACCGCACCCGCCCCGCACCACCCGACTCCGTACCGGCGTGACGCGTGGCCGCCGGGGCGGCCAGGCCGTCGGTGAAGGAGCGGTCCAGAGCCTGCTCGAAGGTCTGCGCCATTCGCTGGTAGCCGGAGTCGTTGGGGTGCAGTCCGTCGGCGAATTCGGCCGGCGTCAGCGCGGGCGCGGCGGTGTAACGGACCTTGCGACCCTGGGTCTGCTTCGTCTCGACGGCCCGGCTCAGCGCGGTGTTGTAGTCGGCCACCAGGGCGGTCAGGTTCGGTGTGGTCGGAATCAGGCCCATCACGAGGACGCTGACACCGGGACGGGCGGCGAGGACACGGTCGATCAGTGCCGAGGTGCGGTCCGCCGCATGGGCCTTGTCGGTACCCCGGTCCAGGTCGTTGATGCCGATGTGCAGCAGGACAACGTCCGGCTGCGCGGCCTGGAGCCACCCGTCGACCCCGGCCGCGATGTCGTTGACCATGTACCCGCTGTGGCCCTCGTTGTCGGGGTCGGTGACCGCGCCGTTGTGGTTCGATCCCACCAAGTCGACGGTGTAGCGGTTCTGCTGGGCCACCAGGTCGCCGAGCGGGCCGCGATAGCCGGCGTCGGTGCTGCTCCGGTACCCGGCGGTGATCGAGTCACCGAGCGGCATCACCCGGAGCAGCGGGGCCGGTGCGGGTGCCGTGGCCGAGGCCGTGGGGGCGGTGGCCGCGATCGCCGCCACCGCGCTCGCGGCGGCCAGGGCGAGTCCGAGGGTGCGCTTCACAGGATTCCTTCTTCCTTGCTGGGGTTCGTGACTGAGGTTCGTGGCTGGGGTTCGTGGCTGGGGTTCGTGGTGCCGGTCGGTGGTGCGGGGGCGGGGTTCAGGCGCCGGCGGCGATTTGGCCGTAGTCGATCCAGCCGGGGTTGTTGCGGTCGTCGCCGCCGTTGTTCAGGAACGCGGTGGTGGGGCCCGTGGTGACGAGGTAGTCGGCACGGCCGTCGCCGTTGATGTCCGCCAGCGACACCGCGTTCTGGTCGCCGGTCAGACCCGTGGTGATCTGCGCCCGCAGCGTCCAGCCACCACCGGTGTCACCACCGTGGTTCACGTAACTGGTGATCGAACCACCGGGGTTGACGATGTTGTAGTCCGCACGACCGTCGCCGTCGATGTCGGCCCACTTGACACGGCTGCGGTCGGTGGTGACACCACCGGCGACCTTGCCGAGGTCGCTCCAACCACCGACACCGGTGTTGCGGAACACACCCACCGCACCGTCCGCCTGGGTGACGACATAGTCGGTGCGCCCGTCGCCGTCGAAGTCCGCGAACGTCACCTGCGACGGATCGGCGGTCAGGCCGGAGGCGACCTGGCCCAGGTCGCTCCAGTCCCCGTGCCCGTCACCACCCTTGTTCAGGAACACCCGCACCGAACCGTTGGCATTGATCAACAGGTAGTCCGCGCGCCCGTCACCGTCGTAGTCCGCCAGACGCACCCGCGCACGGTCGGACGTCATCCCGGTCGACACCTGACCCAGGTCACTCCAACCCCCGTGCCCGTCACCACCCTTGTTCAGGAACACCCGCACCGAACCGTTGTCGTTGAGAACCACGTAGTCCGCACGACCGTCACCGTCGAAATCCGCCCACCGCACCCGCCCCGCACCACCCGACTCCGTACCGGCACCGCTGGGGTACGGGTTGGCGTGGTCGGTGGCCAGACCGGTTCCCGGAGCGCAGCTCCACGCGCCGGCGCCCTGGTCGGCGAGGATCTTCTCGGCTATCAGGATCTGCTGTTTCTTGGTGGCGAGGTCGGGGCGGGCCGCGTAGGCGGTGCCGCCGTAGTACTGCCAGTTGTGGAGGTTGATCTGCAGGCCGCCGTAGTACGTGCCGCCGGTGTTGATGCTCCAGTTCCCTGTGCTCTCGCACTGGGCGACCTTGTCCCAGGTGCTCACGGAGGCGGCCGAGGCCGTCGGGGCGCCGATTGCGCAGGCCGCGGCGGCGGCCAGGACGACGAAGGAGAGCGGGGGACGACGGCGCGGCTTCAATGGAATCACTCGTTTCGGTAGCGCGGACGGTCAGGGGGGTGGGAGGGGCGCAGCGCGTTCCGTGCGCTGCGCCCCGGGTCATTGCGGTTCGTGGCTGGGGTTCGTGGCTGGGGTTCGTGGTGCCGGTCGGTGGTGCGGGTGCGGGGTTCAGACGCCGGCGGCGATCTGGCCGTAGTCGATCCAGCCGGGGTTGTTCCGGTCGTCGCCGCCGTTGTTCAGGAACGCGGTGGTGGGGCCCGTGGTGACGAGGTAGTCGGCACGGCCGTCACCGTTGATGTCCGCCAGCGACACCGCGTTCTGGTCGCCGGTCAGACCCGTGGTGATCTGCGCCCGCAGCGTCCAGCCACCACCGGTGTCACCACCGTGGTTCACATAACTGGTGATCGAGCCACCGGGGTTGACGATGTTGTAGTCCGCACGACCGTCGCCGTCGATGTCGGCCCACTTGACACGGCTGCGGTCGGTGGTGACACCACCGGCGACCTTGCCGAGGTCACTCCAACCACCGACACCGGTGTTGCGGAACACACCCACCGCACCGTCCGCCTGGGTGACGACATAGTCGGTGCGCCCGTCACCGTCGAAGTCCGCGAACGTCACCTGCGACGGATCGGCGGTCAGGCCGGAGGCGACCTGACCCAGGTCGCTCCAGTCCCCGTGCCCGTCACCACC
>NZ_JBIVGI010000065.1:0-1722 GCF_044748625.1 Kitasatospora sp. NPDC089913
TGTTCCAGCATCTCGGTGGCGGCGATGACGTGCTCGTCGGTCGGCCCCTGGATCAGCACGGTGGCCAGGCCGTCGAACATCCGCCAGTCGCCGGCACCCTTGAGGTCGGCGACCCGGAACTCCACCGAGGTGTCGAGGGCCAGCCACAGGGCCAGCGCCCGGAGCGCTGCGGTCTTGCCCTGGTTGGACAGGCCGGTGATCAGCAGGTGGCGTTGCAGCAGGGCGAGGGCGGCGGCGTCGCCGCGCAGGTCCTGGCCCCAGGGGGCGCGGCCGTTGTAGAGGTCCGCCGTCAGGTCGGGGTCGGTGACCAGCGGGGAGGGGCCGATCGGCTCGTCCAGCGCCCCGCTGTCGGCGATCCACAACCGGACGGTGCGGGCGGCCTGGGGGATGGTGACGAACACCTCGTGCTCGTGCCGGGCGAGGTTCTCGGCGAGCTTGCGGCGGCGCTTCTGCACCTCCTCCGTGGACACGCCGGAGGGCAGGGTGACGTCCACCTCGACCCCGCATCCGGCGATTCGGATCGGGCCGAGCATGCCGGCCCCGGCGTCGCCCATCTCCCGGATCGCCTTCCGCAGCGGGGCGATGCCGAGGTCCCGCAGCGCGGTCACCACCACCGAGGGCGTGATCGGCGCCCCGGCGTCGTCCTTGACCGTGCCGGGGAGGGTCCAGGCGGGGGCGGCCTGGCGGTGGCGGCCGATCGACCACAGGGAGAGCAGGACCAGGAACGGCCCGGCCACCACGGTCGGGCCCCACAGGATCCCGATCAGGATCGCGGCCCAGCGGATCAGCTCGATCACGGTCATCGTCGGCCCGACCACGCACGTGATGTCCTGCTCGGCGATCGCCAGGACGACGCCGAGAAGCAGAAGGGCGCCCTGCGCGGTCCCGACGGCGAACGCGGCGGCCTTGGCGACCTGCTGGGGGGCTTTCAGGAGGTCCATGCGCCGCTGGTGGCGGGCGGCCCGGAACGCGGCCGCGCGGACCTCCCATTCCATGGCCACCTCGTGCTGGCCGGCCGCCTCCGCCGTGCGCATCATCCGCTCGTAGCGGGCCAGCGTGCGCCCGTCCCACGCCCGCTTCCCGGCGATCACCCCGCCGGCCGCGACGTAGGCGCCGTGACGCACGACCAGACGGGTGGCGGTGCGCGTGCGGTCGTGGGTGAGCACGACCCGCACCGAGCGGCCCCCGCGCACCCACACCGGCGCCCGCACCGGACCGGCGGCGGGAGCCGGGCCGGGGGCCGGGGTGGTCTTCGGCAGGACCACGCCCTCCAGCGGGGCTGCCGGTCCGGGAACCGGGGCGGCGCCCGGCTCGCCGGGGGCGAACACGGTGGTGCGGGCGGCGCGGACCTTGGCCAGGTCCACCACCACACCCCCGGACGGGCTGTGCTCGGTGCTGTGCGGCTGGTTCACTGAAGTTCCTTCCTCACTGCGATGTGGTGCGGAAAGGCCCCGGGACGGCCGGACACGCCGGCAAGCAGCACGGCCGTCCCGGGGGTGGAGCAGGTGGTCAGCGGCCCGTGGGCCTCAGCTCGTGCGCGTGGCACAGGACCGGGGCGTGCATCAGGCCGATCCGGTGCACGGTCCAGCGCCCGGCCGTCAGCGGGCCCGGCGGGACCCCGTCCACAATCCGGCCCGTGCGGCCGACCACGCTCGGGTCGTCCTCGCAGGACACGATCAACACTTCGTCACCAGCGGCGAACATGACGGCTCCTCGGTCAGG
>NZ_JBIVGI010000067.1:0-1174 GCF_044748625.1 Kitasatospora sp. NPDC089913
GAGCTGGGGGTGGCCGCAGAGACCAGCGAGAAGCGACTGTTTACTAAAAACACAGGTCCGTGCGAAGCCGTAAGGCGATGTATACGGACTGACGCCTGCCCGGTGCTGGAACGTTAAGGGGACCGGTTAGCTCTGATTCGTCGGGGCGAAGCTGAGAACTTAAGCGCCAGTAAACGGCGGTGGTAACTATAACCATCCTAAGGTAGCGAAATTCCTTGTCGGGTAAGTTCCGACCTGCACGAATGGCGTAACGACTTCTCGACTGTCTCAACCATAGGCCCGGTGAAATTGCATTACGAGTAAAGATGCTCGTTTCGCGCAGCAGGACGGAAAGACCCCGGGACCTTTACTATAGCTTGATATTGGTGTTCGGTTCGGCTTGTGTAGGATAGGTGGGAGACTTTGAAGCCGTGACGCCAGTCATGGTGGAGTCGTCGTTGAAATACCACTCTGGTCGTGCTGGATGTCTAACCTGGGTCCGTGATCCGGATCAGGGACAGTGTCTGGTGGGTAGTTTAACTGGGGCGGTTGCCTCCTAAAGAGTAACGGAGGCGCCCAAAGGTTCCCTCAGCCTGGTTGGCAATCAGGTGTTGAGTGTAAGTGCACAAGGGAGCTTGACTGTGAGACTGACGGGTCGAGCAGGGACGAAAGTCGGGACTAGTGATCCGGCGGTGGCTTGTGGAAGCGCCGTCGCTCAACGGATAAAAGGTACCCCGGGGATAACAGGCTGATCTTCCCCAAGAGTCCATATCGACGGGATGGTTTGGCACCTCGATGTCGGCTCGTCGCATCCTGGGGCTGGAGTAGGTCCCAAGGGTTGGGCTGTTCGCCCATTAAAGCGGTACGCGAGCTGGGTTTAGAACGTCGTGAGACAGTTCGGTCCCTATCCGCTGTGCGCGTAGGAGTGTTGAGAAGGGCTGTCCCTAGTACGAGAGGACCGGGACGGACGAACCTCTGGTGTGCCAGTTGTCCTGCCAAGGGCATGGCTGGTTGGCTACGTTCGGGAGGGATAACCGCTGAAAGCATCTAAGCGGGAAGCCTGCTTCGAGATGAGCACTCCCACCTCCTTGAGAGGGTAAGGCTCCCAGTAGACGACTGGGTTGATAGGCCGGATATGGAAGCCCTGTGAGGGGTGGAGTTGACCGGTACTAATAGGCCGAGGGCTTGTCCTCAG
>NZ_JBIVGI010000068.1:0-1034 GCF_044748625.1 Kitasatospora sp. NPDC089913
GACGATCTTCGCGGAGGTGGTCGCGCGGGTGGGGGCGGCCGCGTTAGAGCTTGCGAAGTCCACTGAGGACCCTTTCGAGCAGCGTGACGTCGGGCTGGTTTCCGGTTTCGCCGCCGGAAGCGGGCTGGTGGATGGCGACGAGGCCGGCCTCGGCCAGGTCGGCCACGAGGATCCGGGCCACTCCCAGGGGAAGGGAGAGCAGCGCCGAGACCTCGGCCACGGACTTCACCTCGGTGCACAGGGTGCAGATCCGCTGGTGTTCCGGCAGCAGGGTGGCCAGTCGCTGCGGATCCACGTCGGCGGAGACGAGCGCCTCCAGGGCGAGCTCGTACCGGGGCCGGGTCCGTCCGCCGGTCATCGCGAACGGGCGGATCAGCGGGCCGCTGTCCGGCTCGTCCTCGTAGTCGTCGTACCCGGACCGGGACGGTCCGCCGGGCTGCTGCCCGGCCGACTGCCCGGCAGCCGGTCCGCGACCGGGGAGGTGGCCGGACTGCTGCCCGCCCGCCCCGCCCGGATATCCGGCCGGAGGAGCGTCGTACGAGGGCCGGGGCTGGGTGTACTGGTCGTACTGCCCCGGCGGGTACGGCTGGCCGTAGGCCGGCTGTCCGTAGGGACGGCCGTGCTGCTGGCCGTGCTGCTGGCTTTGCTGCTGCTGGCCGGGGAGCGGCTGGCCGTACTGCTGACCGTGGCCGACGACGCCGGGTGTTCCGAAGGCGTCGTGGCCCGTGCCAGGGTACGGAACGCCGTACTGGCCGCTGCGGTCGTCGGGCGGTGTCACGGTTCCTCTCCTCACAAGGTGCGGCGGTGCGGTGCGAGCTCGGGCACGAGTCCTGAGCCAGTGGTGCGAAGGCCGTACAACGTCCGAACCCGAGCCCGCCGAAGCGGGCCCGGGACGGACGTGGAGGTGCTTCGAATACCTGGACGGTATCCGACGAACCGTCAGTGCAGGAGACTGCCCTGGAGTTCTGCGCGGAGTGCGGGGGTGAGGACCGCGCCGGCGCGGTCGACGAGGAGGGCCATCTCGTAGCCGACCA